>CAJTML010000014.1 GCA_910577495.1 uncultured Eggerthellaceae bacterium | reverse complement strand
GCCACCAGCATGAGCACCCAAGCCGCCCGTGAACAGGCCATAACCATAGGAAACCTGGATGGTGGAATCAGCCGTGCCGCCAACCATGCCAATGCCGCGCGCAAAACAATCGCCCCAGTTTTTGAGGTCTTCGGCTGTGTGGCCAACAACGGTTGCTTGACCGGTAGTACCAGATGAAGCGTGAATGCGGGCAACGTCTTGATTGGGTACCGCAAAAAGCTTAGTAGGATAGGCATCGCGCATGTCTTGCTTCGTCAAAAACGGGAACTTCGTCAAATCGTCAAATGTTTCAAGATCGTCAGGCGTCACCCCTGCCTCAGCAAACGTTTCGCGATAATGCTCAACATTGTCATATGCATGGCGAAAGCTTTGCTTCATGCGTTCCAGTTGCATCTCGCGCAACTCATCGCGGGGCATGGTTTCAATTTCAGGTTGAAAATACACGGTTGCCTCTCTCTCCTCAAACTCTGTTACGATTCGTGTCCAGCTTGTGATTGCGCTTCATCAGACACGCCCCCGGTTTGTGATTGATCAGGTGATGGAGATGATGAAGCTGATTGCTCTTCCTCACTATCAGCGTCATCATCTTTGGGGCCTTCTACCAACACCTCAGTTACTGGGTCGTACACTGAGACGAACAAATCTTGGCGAACAAGCGCACCCTTCTCATCCATCACTGATCGGGTTACTGAGATTTTACTACCGTCTACGCCACGCGTTTTCGTATAACTGGTATTCGGCGCAAGCGTTTCGTCAACTTCGGTGCGCGTCTTGAATTTTTCGCCCTGCTCCCACTCCCCTGTTTCTGAGGTGACGGTGTAACCTGGATCAACACCGTAAAGCGTTGCAGTGAGGGCTCCGTTATCGCAGACAACCGTCAGCAAAACTTCGCTGCTTGAATCATTGGTCCATACGAAATCAAGATCTGGCCAGCTGACCGCTGCATCGCGCCCTGCTGGATAGCTGGCAATATAGAGACTGTGATTAAAACGCCTATCAATGGGAAAACCGGATTCAAAAACCGCATTAAAGACCGTTGTGGCAACCTGACAAATACCGCCGCCAAACTCAGAAGCATATTCACCATCAACAATAGCACCAGCGTCTAAAAACCCTGTTGCTTCGCTACATTCACCCGCAGTCCCGTTAAATGACCAACTGCCTTGCGACGGAATAACTGAGTTATTGAGAAATGCCGATACGCGCTCTATGTTGTGGTTTCGATTCTCAGTGCCCGCGCCAGTATTGTAGGTGGTTGTAAAGCTTGAGATCACACAGATGAGTCCATGATCAATAGCTTCATCAAGGGTAAAGGCGCTGGTGGTATCCTCAAATGGCAGCTCGACATAAACCGCTGATGCGGGCTGTTCTGGCTGCTGATACGCTTTGCCATCTGAGCCAAACAAAGCTTCATCAAGCGAGGAGATAGCACTTGAAGTTACCGGAAGTGACGTCGTTTCGCCAGCCTCAACTTTTACCTGGTCGGTATCGGTATCAACAAAATGCACTGTAGAAGGCTTTTCGTAATCAAACTTCCCAGCTTGCGAAACGATGGCGTCGTGTACTTTTTCGCTATCGAGTGTAGGGCGAAGCACCCAGCCGCCATCGGTTTCTTCAGCGGTTGCGCGAACCCATGATCCAAGCTCAACAAAGGAAAAAGGAACCCCAACTCCATTGCTTTGAAATACCACGCCTCCGCTGACAGCATACGTAACTTCTTCAGCTACCTTTTGGGCCTGCTCATAGGTGATATGAACTGGTGCATCCTCAAGGCGCGCTACTAATGCGACAGGCTCATCGCGGGTGGTAAGCAGATGCGTTGTCAACTCCTGCTCAAAGTGTGTGTCAGAGACAAGATAGCCACTTTGACCCTCAAAGGGATAGGCAACGCCATTTTCTATCATGATTCCGCTTTCAATGAGTGGTGTTCCAAGGGTGGCATTAATTGAGTCCACTAGCGCAGAAATCGCAGCTTGATCGTAAGAGATAGCAACATTAATGGTGTAGGTGTTTTGTGCCGCATCAAGCCTGGCGATCAGGCCACCGTCTTCTCGACCGACCGCAAGAGCGGCATCTGCTAAACCGGCAACATCAATTGACGCCTGTAAATCGTGCGTGCTGGATTGCCACACCTGTTTTGAGCTTTGCGCCTCTTCCACACTAATCTGCTCAGCAAGCAGTGCGTCTTGGTATTCTTCATCTGGGCTTACCTGTGCCATGGCGTCTTCGGATGCATATACCGAAATAGGAGTATCACCGAGATTGTTGGCGTAGCGCTCAGTGATGAGTTGTTCAATTTCTGCGCGCGTCTTCCCGCCCACTGCGATATCACCAACATATACGCCAGGATACGCGCGATTGACGTTTTGCGCATAATCAAACCCTAAGGCAGCACCAATGAGCGCCACAACTATCCCAGCAGCCACAAGAGCAATCTTGAGTCGTTTTTGACGCGTCTTAACAAGCGTATGCGAAGCCGCTTTTTTCTTTGCAGCTACCGTTTTGCGTGCTTGTGTGGCAGGTGCTTTTTTGCGCGCCTGTTGCGATGCCTTTTTAGCTGTTGTTTGAGTTGCTTGCTTTTTAACTGATGGTTTGGGTTTTTGAGTGCTGCGTTTCGTGGGCATACCGGCTATGCACCTCGCGCCACATGCGAGTCAGTTGCTTGCTGTGCTTTTGCCACCTTGAGCTGTCGGTACGCTGCAACGCAATAGTATATGGTTGTAATAATGGCCAAAATCAGTCCGACATAGACAAACCAAATGCCCCACGAACAGCTTTGCGCATTGAATCCTGGCAACCACGAAACATCAACAATGCCTAATCCTGGAATGAGGGGCATATTGAGCAACAGACCTGCAAATCCGACGAACAAAAAGGTAGTGGCGAATTTACCTGCATAGATAACCGGTACACGAATGCGATATTTTCTGAGAATAATACCGCCACCGACCAGCAAAAACAGATCACGAGCAACCACCAAAATGATAATCCACACCGGAATGCGTCCCATCAAAAAGACGCCGAGCACACCAGACACCATCAGAATGCGGTCAACCGCTGGGTCAAGGAGTTGTCCAAGCTTGCTAACCGTGTGCGTGCGGCGAGCAATTTGACCATCCAGAAAGTCAGTTGCCGCAGCCACAGCAAAAACGAGCGTAGCTGCAATGTTTTGGTCATTGAAGAGCAGTACGAAAAACACCGGAACCAGGCATAAGCGCAAAAATGAGATCACGTTAGCAGCCGTAAAAATACGGTTGGAGACAATCTCTGGTGATGCGGTTGTGTGCTGGCTGCTGACCATGAATATGCCCTTCGATACCTTATATGCTTCAAAAAAGAGAGCCGCTTGCATAAAAGCAGGCGGCTCTTATGTGTTTTCAAATGCACAAGACGCTTGCGTGCCTTGCCATTTTACCAGGTTTCGTGGTGCTGAAATCTTTACACTTCAGTCTTAATTACTTCTTCAGATTTTTGTTGCTCAGGAACCTCAAAGACGTCAACGTGCTTTGCCGTTGAGCATGCTGCATAGGTTGGCTCCATGGTAAGGCAGCTCTTCGGGCATTCGCGAACGCAACTTCCGCACTGGATGCAGCGGAATCGATCAATTGACCAGGTTCGATCAGCCTTGCTCACCTCAATGGCGCTACAGGGGCAACGCTTCTGACAAATGCCGCATAAAATGCAGTTGCTGACGTCATTGACCACGTGTCCTTTCAGACCAGCTGGAGGCGTTTTTGTCTGAACGGGATACTGAACGGTTTCAGGCTGCTTAAACAAACCGGAAATTGTCATTTTGCCTAATTTAAAAGCTCCCATGCCTCCTACCTTTCCGTACAGCTGATACACGGGTCAATGGTCAAGATGATCATGTTGACGTCTGCAAGATCGCATCCCTCAAGCGCTTTGACCATACCAGCAAGGTTTTCTGAGGTTGGCGTACGCATACGCATGCGTTCCAAATTCTTGGTGCCGTTACCGCGTGCATAGTAGTAGCATTCGCCGCGAGGCTGCTCAACCACGCAAGCCGCCTCAGCGCCATCAGCCGGATTACCCTTAACAGGAACTGCAATGTCACCTGCAGGAATGCGCGCAATCATCTCTTCGATAATATCAATGGACTGCAGCACCTCAAGCGCGCGAACCTTCATACGCGCATAGCAGTCACCTTGCGTATCGGTTATGGGTGCAAAGTCTGATAGCGTGCCATAAGCGCCAATACCTAAGCTGCGAACGTCATAGGCAACGTTTGACGCGCGAGCGAACGGTCCTACCATGCTCAAGTTCGTAGCATCTTCAAAGCTCAGGTAACCAACGCCAACGGTGCGGTTCATAACGGAGCTGTCCTTCAAGAACGCGTCCATTATTTGCTTGTAATCTTGCTTGATGCCTTCCAGCACACGAATAATTTCAGCCATTTGAGCAGCATCGATATCGCGAACAACGCCGCCTACCTTCACGACCGAGAAAATGACGCGGCCACCAGTGGTCTTTTCGAAGATATCAAGCACACGCTCACGAAGTCGCCAGCAGTGCATAAACAAGCTCTCGAAACCAAATGCATCAGCTGCAAGGCCCAACCACAAAATATGCGAGTGGATACGAGAAAGCTCGTGCCAAATAACGCGAAGATACTGTCCGCGCTCAGGCACCTCAACACCCATGAGACGCTCAACCGTTTCAGCATAGCCATAGGAATGTCCAAAGGCGCAAATGCCACAAATACGCTCTGCAACATAAATAAACTGGTTGTAGTCACGCGTTTCAACAAGCTTCTCAAGGCCGCGATGCACAAAACCAATTTGCGGAATGGCTTCAATGACCTTTTCGTCTTCGACAACAAGATCCAGATGGAGTGGCTCCGGCAAAACCGGATGCTGCGGGCCAAATGGAATAATGGTTGCTTTTCCCATGCTAGGCTCCTTCCCCATCGTTTGCGGCTTCTGCTTTACGTGCAGCTTCCTTTTTGGCTTTAGCTTCCATAGCAGCGCGAACCTTGGCAGCTTTTTCAGGATCCATGCCTGCAAGCTTGGCTTCAAGCTCATCAGCGGCAGGAGCGGCTTTCGGTTGCTCCTGAGCAGGCGTATCCCCTGCCTTCGCCGCTTTTTCTTTGGCTGCTTTTGCTTCGGCGATCTTGCGAGCCTTTTCGCGAGCAGCTTTTTGCTCAGGCGAAATAATGGTCATCGGCTCCTTTTGCGCAAGTGCGTAGAAATTGCCGCCAAAGTCAATGGCGATGCCCTCAAAGTTGACGCCAAACAGGTCATGCGTCTCGTTTTCGAAGACAAATGCCGCCAAGAAATTGTCAGTAATACTGGGGACAACCTGGTCTTTGGTTACTCCTTCAATCTTGGAGTTCACCAGTAAACCATCTTTCATAAAGGAGTAGATCAGGTCTACGCCTGCCTCGGTGTTCACGCCAAGCAGCTGCACAAAACGCCATCCTTCAGCCTTGCGCTGTCGGTTCAATTCAGGCAGCTCAGGAAGCGTAATCGTGGTGAATTCTGTTGCAAATCCCATAGGTTACGCTCCTTTCTTTTGCGCTTTGAGCGCTTTCGATTTCTCGTCCAAGATAGCCAAACCCTGCACAACCGCATCAATGATGGCTTCAGGGCGAACAGCACAACCCGGTGCATAAACGTCTACCGGGATTGCTTTATCCACGCCACCAATGACGTTATAGCAGTCGTGGAAGATACCTGCTGAGCAAGCGCAGATACCGCATGCAATAACAACCTTCGGTTCTACCATCTGGTTGTAGATCTCTTGCACAACAGAGATGTTTTGCTCATTAATTGAACCGGTCACCAAGAAGATGTCAGCATGCTTGGGGTTACCCGTGTTGATAATGCCGAAGCGTTCGACATCATAGCCCGGACAAAGCGCTGCCAAGACTTCAATATCGCAGCCATTGCAGCTGGATCCGTCATAGTGAATCACCCAGGGAGATTTTGTTGCATAACTCATAGTGCACCTCCTTTACAGGTACGCCAAAAAGGCGATATTGATTCCACCAGCAACCAGGGCCACAACCCAAGCTGAGGTGAGCATGGTTTGCCACTTTACACGTGCAAAGTTGTTGTCAATCCAGATTTCGAAGAAATAAACCAAAGCAACAACAACAAGTGCCAAGATAAAGGATGCCGGATTACCCCAAATAAAGAAGAGCGCAACCCAGAGCATAAACAAGATGCTTTCACACCAATGCATCACTTCAACCATCGCAAGCGTCTTGCCACTCATCTCGGTGGTGACACCTTTGACGATCTCTTGATGTGCATGATGCGAGTATGACAAGTCAAAAGGTGACTTGCGCAATTTGATGGTCAGCACAAACAAAAAGCCAATGAAGACCAGCCAGATGTTGGTGATAACCGGCATATCAAGATAAAAGACTGCGCTTACGTCGAAGCTGCCAATACCAAGAATTGCCTGCACCGCCATAAAGAAGGCCACTGCCATAAAGAGCACCATTGGCTCATAAGACATAACCTGCAGCGTTTCGCGCGAAGCACCAACCTGTGCATACGGAGACGAGGTGCAATATGCCGCCAAGATGAAGAACAAAGCTCCCAGTGTCAGCACGAAGATGCACATGAGCAGATTTCCGCCTGACACGAAAATACCACCTGCAATCAACGTGAAGATCAGTGCGCAGATGACATACACGCGCTCAGATCCGTTGATAGCAACATCGTCTTTCTCGATGAGCTTGCGGACGTCATAGTAAGGCTGCAGGATGGGAGGTCCAACGCGGCCTTGCATGCGTGCAGAAATCTTACGATCAAGACCAGCAAGCAAACAACCCAAAATCGGTGCCACAATGGCAAAGATAAGGGTGCCAATAAGAACTGCAATAATCGTCATAGTTAACACCCCTTTCTAGAAGATTACCGACGTGCCAAAAGCGCTGATAATGATTGCCGCGGCAATAACGATGCCGCAGACCCATTCGCCAACAGGTCGAATGCGTGCTTCACCAAAGACGCCTTCCATATACCAATTGCGAAGCGATGCTTCGGTGGTACCTGAGAGCGAATTCTTAAAGACGCGATGCTCGTTGTCGGCACTGTAGCCTGCCAGATACACTTGCGCCTGCTTGGACTTGTTGCGCTGGCCAACCCCTGCAAAGAGCACGACGATAACCACAATGGCCAGCAGTGCAGCCAGCAGCTGGTTTTCAAATTGGATGTCTGCCGCACCGGTGCCGTATACGCTGTACACGTACGGATTGACAACAATTTGCGAGATGAGCGGCAAGCATGCGCATGACAGAATGGCAAGCACCACCATGAGCAGCAGCGATCCCCACTCTGATTTATGTACCGTCAACTCAACATTGTCTGGTTCTGCGGCAATTGCCGAAAGCTTGCCGAGCCACTTGCCCCAGAAGAAGAAGGTGGCAGCTGAGCCAAAGGCCAGCATAACAATGAGTGCAACTTGACGCATTTCCACAAAGGAGACCAGCGTTGCCCACTTTGCAATCAGCATACCAAACGGCGCGATAAACATGACCATAATGCCCAGCATCATAAAGCGCGCAAGCTTCGGCATGCGCTGGAACAGCTGATCCATATCTTCGATATCGCGTGAACCGATGTGATGCTCGGCGGTACCCACACAGAGGAACAAAAGCGATTTCGCAATGGCATGGAACAAGATCAAGAAGCATGCAGCCCAAACTGCCTCAGGCGTACCGACGCCTGCGCAGGCCACGATCAAACCTAAGTTTGCAATCGTCGAATAAGCTAAAACGCGTTTTGCATTGCTTTGCGAAATAGCAATAAACGAACACAGTACAAAGGTGATACCGCCTACCAGCACAACCATCACTGATGGAATGGTTGACAGATAGAAGATCGGTGCAAGCTTGATAAGCAAGAACACACCAGCTTTAACCATGGTGGATGAATGCAACAGCGCACTGGTTGGCGTCGGTGCCACCATAGCGCCCAAAAGCCAGGTGTGGAACGGCATCTGAGCAGCCTTCGTGATGCCGGCAAGTGCCAAAGCGCATGCCGGAAGCGCTACGAGTTCTGGATACATAATGCCAATCTGCAAGAATTCAAGCAGCGAGAGCGTACCCATCTGAATTGCCATAAAGTACAGCGCAACCAGAAAGCCGATTCCGCCAATCAGATTCATAATGATCTGGCGAAATGCGTTGTTGAGTGCCTCTTCGGTACGCGTGTAGCCAATCAACAAGAATGAGCAGACCGTGGTGATCTCCCAGCCTGTAAACATCCACATCATGTTGTTGGAGAAGATGATCACAAACATTGCCGAGAGGAAGACAAACATCAAGGCGAAAAAGATTGGACGCCTATCAGCAGCCCCTTCAGGCTCATGAGCCTGGAAGTCTTCCATGTAGCCAATAGCATATACGCAGATACCAGAGCCTACGATGCCAATAATGAAAGCCATCAACAATGACAAAGAGTCAAGATAGAGACATTCCGTTACTTCGACACTATGCGCAAAAACCAGCTCAAATACGAGTGAACCGATCACCTGAATGGCGGCCAATACACATGCAAGCATATTTTTGTACTTGATGCCGAAATAGAGAATGATGGCAGCAATTGCAACTCCCAACACCATGCAAATGATGTCTACCGCAACCGGTGAGGTCATGGGAATGGAATCCCAGTGATCTACTCCGAGATTGGCGGCAACTAACACAAGCGATGCCAGACCGATGACAACTGCTGAAGCAACCACAATCACATTTCTCGCTTGATTGTTGCGAACAATAAGCAGTACAGCAGCAACAACCAGCGGGAAAAGGATGAGGAACCAAAGCATGCCAAGCGTAGCCACGCGCTTTCCTCCTTGCCTTTTATCGTCCCAATAAGAAGAAGATGGCGTATGCCATCCTCTCCACTGTACCAACACAGCACCGTTTAGCTTGGCAAACGGCGCAGATCAGGGGCTATTGTTCGGTAAAGGGAAAACTAGAACGTCGGGTCTAAGCGCTTTAAACGACGGTATTCGAACACCAAAAACACGCTTACGATCAGCACTGATGTTATATCAGATATGGAGGCTGCAAACCAAACGCTCTCAAGGGGCGAAAGCGGCGTAAAGAGCGGCAAAATTTGCGGGCAGAAGATCAGAAGCGGGATCAGAAAGAGGATCTGACGCGTGAGCGTGAGAATGGTAGCCTTAGCGGCCTGACCAGTGGCATTGAAATAGTTCGACCCAATGGTTTGGATTGAGAGAATGGGAACAAAGATCAAGAAGAGCACCAGTGCCCACGCCGCTTCTTTTCGATACTCCTGCGGCAATGAGAACAAATTGGCATACATATCAGGGGCTACCAGCACGGTGATCCAAATTGGAATCGTAATAGCTGCTGCCAGCGCCATTGCCTGCCACACCACACGCTTCATGCGATCGTAGTTTTTGGCACCATAGTTATACCCAACAATCGGTTGTGCGCCAGAGGCGATACCCACCATCGGCATAAACGTAAACATGCCCACTGCCGAAAGTACACGCATGATAGCCAGCGCTCCATCCACCCCCACCGGGTCAGCAGCGCCATAGGTTGCCAGCAGGTTATTCTCAATAGCGGATGATATTGCAAAACCAAGTTGCATGATAGCGGGAGCGATACCCATGACACAGATTCGCCCGGCAAGGCGCAACGGCAGTCGCAGTGTCTCTTTGCGAAGCGGCATGGGAGAAGTTTTTTTGAGGAAAAACTGCATAACGAAGATGGCCGAGAGGAGCCATGCGCAAACGGTGGCAAAACCTGCACCAGCCATTTTGCCATCAAGCAAAACGATAAAGACATACCCAAACACGACGTTGGCCGCTGTGCCAATCAGCATAGATCCAAGGGCCCGGTTTGGATATCCCGCAGTACGAATAAAGTTATTCATGCCAAACGCGATAAACTGCAAGGGACAGCCAGCAATGAGTACCATGGTAAACGACTTGGCAAGCGGCATTACTTCGCCCTCTGCACCAGAGACAAGCAAAATGGGCTCCAACAGTGTGGCGCCAACAATCCACACCACCACCGATACCACCATCAGCAAAATAAAGCTGGTGCCCAGCACGCGACGTGCTTCATCGCGCTTGCCTTCGCCAAGTCTAATAGCCATGAGCGCGTTGCCGCCAACACCAATGAGCATAGCAAGCGCAGTCATAGCAGTCATAAGCGGGTTTGCAACCGTTGTAGCGGCCAAACCGTCTGCACCAACCGCATGACCGACATACACCGCGTCAATAACGTTATAGAGCATTTGCACCATAACGCCCACAACTGCGGGGATTGAAAACTCAAGGAGCAGCTTAAACGTGCTCCCGTGACCCATGCGATCTACCTTAGCTTCAGCTTGAGCACGAATCTGGTCAGCCTCGCGCGCATCACGACCTTCAAGGTAGGCGTCGTCCAGGGCATCAATAATCTCTTCAGCTTGTGTCGTTTTCGTATCCATAACCCCATAGTATAGCAAAGCGACCCGGCGGCGTCTGTTCAGCTCACCGGGTCGCGAAGTATGGACGCTTCACGCACGTAGTTAAGTTACCGTTTACTCGTTCGGAGGTTAGCGCGAAGATCCCAAGCGATGTTAATAGCGATACAGGGCGGCAACAACCGAGCCATTGGGCATTTGCTCTTCAGGAAGCACAATGACCTTAGCGCCCTGCAGAAGAGCTGCCTGCGCAAGTTCGTCACCAAGATCAGGACTTGCCGGATCAAACTCACGGTTATCTTGCGGGTCGGTTGCGGTATCAAGCGTCACGCTGCCAGTTGCACCATCAAAGGTACCCGGCAAAACCTTACCCTTCTGGATAAACAAGGTTCCAACCTTCTTATCAAAGAGTGCCTGACCGATCTGAACCGGATCATCGCTGCCTTTGCCCTGTGATGCTTCATAGGCATACTGCTCAAGCAATCCCTTAAGCTCCTGCTCACGATACCCTTCCATAAGAGCCACGGCATCTTTGAGCAACTCAGGATAATCAAGTGCACCCAGATCTTTTTCAATACCCTTATCAAGCAGATCATGAATGGTGCAGATGCGGCGGAACTCAGTTTGATGCTCAGGCAGACTTACGAGGATAACGGGAGTTGCGTCATGCTTTTTGAACGTATCATTGACGGCTTTATTGACGTAACGGAAGAATTTTTCGCCTTCCTCTTTCTTGACATCATTGCGAGAAAGCCATCCATGATAGGGGCTCATATGTCCCTCTAGCGTCTCGTAATCAAGCGCGCCCTCATGGCCGTCGTAATCAACGAAAAGCTCAGAGAATTCATCGTGCACTGACTGCGGAAGCGGCATACGGCGAAGTGAAGTCTCATCACCCTCAACAAAACCGAAGCGGTCATTTGAAAGCATCAGCAGATAGTAGCGAATACCATGCTCAAACGCACGGAAAAGCGGCTTCATGAAGAACTGATCAGAGACCGTGACAAAGCCCTTGTTCGGGATATCGATGTCTAACTGGTATACAAACACAGCGGTGTTGCTAATCAGAAATGCAATTGCTGACTGAGCGTTTTGCCAGACGAACCAATCAGGATGCTCCTCAATAAAGGCAAGGCGCTTCTCAATTCCTTCGTACTGAGCCTTGTCATCACACATGCGAGCAAGGTTTTCTTGTGCCTCTTTAATGAGATCCTTCAACTCAATGCGATCCCAATCATTTCTGCCACCCTCGCGATCCTGATGCTTGACCGGAAGATAGAGCGAAACATAAGGCGGCTGCGCTGATTGGTACGGCGCGTCGGTTAAATCGTTCATGACATGGATGCTCTCAAAAATTGCAGCATCCTCTTTTGATAATGCTCGTTGACTCATGGTTATTACCTCCTTAACGTGTGTACTTTCGTACAACACCAAGCATAGAACTCAAAAAGGAGGTAATTGGATCTTGATAAAGCAGTGTCAGTGTTTCGTTGCCACTTTGCAAAGTGAAAGTTAGTTATCAGCTAAACGTTGCGACAAAAAGCCTTGTAGTAAGGCCAAAAGAGCTTTGCATCCAGCATAAACATCCGTATAGGTTTGCTCAAAGTCTCCCGTATACCACGGATCAGCCACATCCGCATTATCACCTGTAAAGAGCATCAACTTATGGACTGAGGCTTGGGATTGCGACGGAAGGATCTTGGCGATATTGCGCATATTAGCATCATCCATGGCCACGATTAAATCCCACGAAACACCATCTTGTGGACGAAGACGACGCGCGCGATGATCTCCGCAAGCAATAGCATGCTCTGCCAAAACACGACGCGTTCCAGGATGTACGCCATTGCCAATTTCTTCGCAGCTCGTTGCCGCTGAATCAATGATGAAGTAGTCGTCTTGTTTCTGCTCATGCATCAGATGCTTCATGATATATTCCGCCATTGGCGAGCGACAAATGTTGCCATGACACACAAAGAGAATGCGAAGTGGTGACGCAGCATCAATACTGAGATTGTGGTCTGTTTGAGACATATACACTCTTCTCCTAATTCATCCTTAGTGCTCCCCATGCAAGGCATACACTAGCAGTTATCTGCGGATTTTCAAACTTTCATTAACGCTTTGTAACCTCTCGTGTGTTGCAAACGCATGCATTTGGTTCTTTGAACAGCAGCTATAAAGTCGGTGTTGGCGAAGCGTAAGATTTGTTTTAGCTCGTGTAAATACTGCGTATTACCTGCCCTCTTGCTGGTTTCAAGAAGTAATGCCGCGCTGTTCGCGTATACTTTCACGCTTGAGGGAGCTTGTGTATTTCACCTGAGAGAAAGTTGATGTATGCGCATTCTTTACGCGGCACTCGGATTGTTCTTTTTTGGTTTAGGTGCACTTGGTGCAGTCTTGCCCGTGCTTCCTACAACACCGTTTTTGCTTTTAGCTTCGTTTTTCTTTCTTCGCAGCTCAAAGCGCCTCAATGATTGGTTTATGGAAACCAAACTCTATAAGCGCTACTTGGCGAACTTTGTCGAAAATCGTGAGATGACGTTGCGCACTAAACTGCTGTGTTGCTCACCTGGTGTTGTCATTATGTCAATCCTGGCCATCGTACTCCCCTTTACGTGGGCCAAAATCCTTTTAGTGGCACTTGTCATCTTTGAGATTTGGTATTTCACCGCGCGTATTAAAACGATTCCGATTGACGTTGCTCGCGCTCAGGGTGAAGCACGATTGAACCAGCAAGAAGCCGCGCTTGACTAACGCTACTGCGGTTCATCAAAAATAAAAAGAGGCTTACACAAACGTGTAAGCCTCTTTGTTTGTCCTGGTCGGGTGGACAGGATTTGAACCTGCGACCCCTTGACCCCCAGTCAAGTGCGCTACCAAACTGCGCCACCACCCGGTTCGTGTTTTGAGCTCTTGCTTAAAACAGCACGGAATATACTAGCGGTATCCGACGAGCATTGCAAGCACGTTAGAGCAAAAAATCCAACGACTTGCTCAAAATTGCATCCGCAAGGCGCGCCTTACTCATGAGTGGAAGTGCTTCAGTTTCCTCATGATCTAAGAACCACACCTCATTGTCATCGGTTCCAAACGCCATGCCTTCGCCAACCTGATTTGCAACAATCACATCAGCATGCTTGGCAATCAATTTCTTCTGAGCGTTTTCAAGCACGTTGTCGGTTTCAGCTGCAAAACCAACCACCACACGGTCACCCTTCTTGGCTCCCAGTGTTTCTAAGATATCGGGGTTTTCTACGAGCTCAATTCCGGAGAGCTCAGAATCATCAGCTCCCTTTTTAAGCTTATGGTCTGCGCTATGAGCAGGCTTCATGTCAGCTACGGCAGCAGCAAAAATACCAATGTCGGCACTTTCGAAAGCTTCTTCGGCGGCAGCCAGCATCTCATCTGCAGTTTGCACGTATACCATGGAGACACCTTCTGGCGCCTGTAGAGCGACAGGACCTGAAATAAGGGTGACGTCGGCTCCACGAGCCGCTGCTGCACGAGCAATGGCATATCCCGTTTTACCTGATGAGCGATTGGTGATATAGCGAACAGGATCAATAGGCTCAACCGTTGGTCCTGCAGTAATCATAACGTGCTTTCCTGCCAAATCGCGCTTGATGCCTAGCTGTGCGAGTGTTGCAGAAACGATGTCTTCAACATCGGCAAGTCTGCCCTTACCAACATCTCCGCACGCCAGATATCCCGTACCCGCCTCTACAAAATGAACGCCGCGTATCTGCAGCTTACCAATGTTGTAGCGCGTCGCGGGATTCTCATACATATGCACGTTCATGGCTGGTGCAACCACGATTGGCGCCGTGGTTGCCAAGACCGTCGTGGACAACAGGTCATCAGCAATACCATTTGCCACCTTCGCCAGCATGTTTGCCGTGCACGGTGCCAGCAGCATCACATCAGCTTCTTGGGCAAGCGAAATGTGGTGAATTGGATCGGTCGGATCGTCAAACAGGCCGATGGCCACCTTTTCATGTGTGAGCGCCCGAAACGTTACGGGGTCAACAAAATGCGTGGCATGTTCGGTCATGATAACCTTAACGCGCACGCCTGCCTTTTGGAGGGCGCGAACAATTTCAGCGGATTTATACGCGGCAATACAACCAGTGACACCAAGCACCACGGTTTTTGTCGGTGCCGAGCTTGCTTGTGTTGAGGTAGTCATATCCCCTATCCCTTCAAAACATAGGGCGCAAGCACATCATAGAGTACCTGCACGTGAGCTTTACTCTTGTCCAAACAAGGAACGTAGTGAAAACAGTCTTCATAAGGTGTTTTTCCTGCTTGGACCATGTCTTCAAAATACATTGGTTTGAACTCATAATCAATATCATACAGTGTCTCTAAGCAATCAACCGCGAAGTTTGGACACACCATAAACAACCGACCATCGTCATGTTCAGCAAGGCGCTTGAGCACATCTTTGGTAAAAGGCGCAAGCCACGCACGCGATTTATCGAACCGACACTGGTAACCAATTGTCCAACGTACGCGGTCCAGTCCAAGCTCACTGGCTATGAGCAGACTACTAGCTCCTGTCTGAAGCTCGTAGGAGTCACCGTTTTCGATATCATTAAGCGGGATTGAGTGATAAGAAAACAGCAGCTTATCGTTTGAATCTACCTCAAATCCTGCATGCTTTATAGAAGCTGCAAGTGCGCGAATATAGGTAGGATTATCGTGATAGTTATCTATGACCGTAACAGGCACATCCCACTGCAGCTTTTTTAGTGCATCCGCTACATGATCTTGAACGGATCCTGTAGTTGACAAGGCACTTTGTGGATAGAGTGGCAGAACTACCACGCGCTCACAGCCCAAAGCTTTGAGCTCTGCCATCTCATCAACTACAAAAGGTTTTGAGTAGTCCATGGCAACGCGTACGATTATGGGCGCGTCAACGCTGTCATATTGCGCTTGCAAGCCACGCATAAGCTTTTGATGCTCAATGGTAAATGGTGAGCCTTCGTCGGTCCAAATCTTTGCATACTTTTTCGCAGAAACTCGCCCGCGTTTCGGCAAAATGAATAGATGCAAGATAAACCACCATGCCACCCTCGGCATAGGGCAAATGCGTGGATCAGACAAAAAACGTGCAAGATATTTGCGAACTGCTCGGGGTTTTGGAGCGTCTGGCGTGCCCGTATTCACCAACAACACGCCAACGGTCTTTAATTCTGACACGTTTGAATCGCCTTCCTTACAACATGATGGTTAGTAACCTCTTAGACTCCCCCACGGAGTAGTATATACTGAATTTCTTGACATGATATGGGGATTTGAGAATGACACAAGAAGCGAAAAGTACAGCGAATCTGAGCGGACAGAGCGGGTCATATCACGTTCGACTTGATAAGCAAATGCTTCGCGAGTTGCACGCATTCTTAAGCCCCAGCAATGACTTCATTCATTTGACCTACTTCAAACTCTTTTGGATTTTTGTCGTTGGAAGCGTATTTGGGCTCATTGTCGAAACCATCTTTCATCTCATTGTGTTTGGAGGCTACGAAAGCCGCGCGGGACTGGTATGGGGACCGTTTTCGCCCATCTATGGCGTTGGTGCAGTCGTATTAACCGTCTTCCTCAATAAGTTTTACCACTCTCACAACCTGGTAATCTTTCTGGTTTCAATGGTGCTTGGCTCATGCATTGAGTTTTTAACCAGCTGGCTTATGGAGGTACTGTTTGGGGCTATCGCCTGGGATTATACCGGCACGTTCGGTAGTATTGGCGGCAGAACCAACTTTGCCTTTGGCGTGATGTGGGGTCTTTTGGGCTTAGTTTGGATGCGCCTCATGATGCCATTTATCAAAAGCGCCTTTCAGCACACCCATCCCAACAAGCCTGCGGTCAAAGCACTCACCATCATCATGAGCATCATTTTGTTTTTGGATATTGGATGCACCTTGCTTGCTCTGGAGCGTCAAGCAGAACGCGCCATGGGGCTTCAGGCCACCAATGCTGAGCAAGTGTTTTTCGACACGTATTTCCCTGATAGCTACATGAATGCCGTAATGCATAACACAAGCGTATACGGACGCAAATAACTAGTCTTGTTGAGCGGCAATTTTGGCGAAGATCTCTTCGCCTGCTTCTGTTTTGCCGAGACTTCTTGGCTCAAGAGACATGAGTACCTGTTCCAGATCTTCAGGCAACCCATCAACAAAACTCAACGTCTCCCCCGTAAGCGGATGATCAAACGTCAGCATAAACGAGTGGAGAAACTGGTGATCAAGCCCCAGCTGAGCGCTTGTTGCGCGTGGCATGGACGAAGTATAGACTTGTTCGCCCACCAGCGGGTGTTTAGTGAACTCCATATGGACGCGAATCTGATGCGTGCGCCCCGTAAACAACTTGCAATCAATCAGGGTATACCCATCATCATGAGACCCGGCAGAAAAGCGCTCAAGCACGCGGAAGGTGGTAATAGCCTCACGCGACGACGCGCAGTCTCGAACCGCCATGCGCTTGCGATCTTTTTCAGCGCGGGCAATAGGAGCATCAATCATGCCGGTGTCTTGTGAAATGATTCCATGAACCAGCGCCAAATAACGCCGATCCACCACGCGATCTTTGATTGCTTGCATGAGTAAAAGCCCTGCAGTATCGCTCTTGGCCGCCAGCATAAGCCCAGAAGTATCTTGGTCAAGCCTGTGCACAATGCCAAGACGATCATCCTCGCCTTGTACGTTACAGAGGTGATCGGCACCACAATGGTAGATCAGTGCATTGACAAGCGTTCCGCTTTCATGATCTGCGCTTGGATGACAAACAAGACCCTTTTGTTTCGACAAAACAATAAGGTCATCATCTTCATAGCGAATATCAAGTGGGATATGTTCGCCGCTTACTTTATGCGGAACAGCAGCATCTTCAATTTCGTACACAATGAGATCTCCAGAAGAGACCTGGTATTTTTTCGGCTTGACGTCACCGTTGACGAATACAAGTCCCTCATCAATTGCTTTTGCGCTGGCAGATCTTGAAGGATACAAGCCCTTATCAGCAAGAAGCGTGTCAAGACGAAGCAACTGATCGGGATCTTGTACGGTATAGCTCAGCAGGCGCCCCATTAGTGCTCCTGATCTGGATTATCTGCTTCTTGTTGGGCATCTGCACGTGGCAGTTCTTGGTTGAATGATAAAAACAGCCCAATCAAAAAGATAACAAAGCCGCACGTCACGCCAATATCGGCAATGTTAAACACGGGAAACGAAATAAACGTCGTCTCAATGAAGTCTACGACATAGCCCTGGGTAAACCGATCAATAGCGTTCCCCAGTCCGCCAGCAACAACAAGGCCAATACCAATCACTTGCCACCAATTAGCCTGTCGTGCTGATGCGAAAAGATAGCCCGTCAAAACAACGCACACAATCAGCGACATCACGCCAAGGGCTTGCGTAGAATCACCAAACAAGCCCCAGGCCATGCCCGTGTTATGCACTAAACGAAACTGAAATATACCCGCAAACGGTCCCGCTATCACCGAACCCAATTCAAACGAGTTGAAGTAGGCTTTGGTAGCAAGATCGAATATGAGCCACGCAACGACAATCGCGGCAAATACCAGACAAACCTTAGCACGCGAATGGGCGCGCGGCTCATTACTTACTTGCATGTCAGCTGACTACTCCTCGTCATCCTTATATCCAATGGCATCAAGTACCGAAGCGCAGCGTTCGCACACATCAGGATGACGTTCGTCAACTCCCAGCTTGCGATAATTCCAGCAACGCGGGCACTTTTCGCCCTGAGCCTGCTCAACGGTGCAGGCAAGCTCATCAGCTTGCACCAGTTCAACTTCAGAGACAATGAAGAGGTCTTCAAGCAGCGACGTATCCAAAGTCGAAAGCGTTGCAAGCGCCTCTTGTGGAGCAGCAATAACAACGCGTGCCTCTTGGCTCTTGTTAATAAACTTGGCAACACGAGCATCCTCAAGTGCCTTCATGATCACTTCGCGAACTTCTAAGATACCCGCGAAAGCGTCAACAACTGCTTGCGTATCGGTTGGCAACTGCGGCACAAAGTCAGCAACCTGAGGCCAGCCAGCAAGTTGTACGTTGCTGACGCGATCAGCCGCTTTCATGCCTTCAGGATAGAAGCCCCACACCTCATCAGTGGTAAATGACAGGATGGGAGACATAATGCGAACCAAAACATCCAAGATATTCGCCAGAACCGTTTGTGCAGCACGGCGACGTGGCGAATCCGGAGCCTCTGAATAGAGTCGATCCTTAATCACGTCCATATACAGCGACGAAAGCTCATTGACGAAGTCATACACTAAACGATAGACAACGTTAAACTTGCAGACATCATAGGCCTCTTCGACACCTTTGAGCAAAAGCGCGGTCTTGGCAAGCATGTACTGATCAAGCGGTTCAAGCTCGTCCCATGATTGAACAGCGCAGTTATAGCTAAAGTCGTCAAGGCTTCCCAGCAAGAAGCGGAAGTTGTTTCTGAAACGACGATACGCATCTGAGACCTGGTCAAAGATCTTAAACGCCACTGCCACGTCTTGCGAATAATCAACGCTGGATACCCAAAGGCGCAAAACGTCAGCACCATACTTGTTAATGACATCCATCGGATCAATGCCGTTGCCTAATGACTTCGACATCTTGCGACCGTCTTCATCAACCGTAAAGCCGCAGTGCATAACCGAGCGATACGGCGGCACGCCATACGCACCAATTGAGGTCAGAAGCGACGACTGGAACCAACCGCGGTGCTGGTCAGAGCCTTCCAGATACATCTCTGCGGGGAAATGCAAACCCTCAGCATCACGATGAATCAAAACGCTGGTATGAGAAACACCGCTCTCCCACCATACGTCCAAAATGTCTTTTTCGGGTACCAGTTCAGTGCAGCCGCACACTTCACACTTTACGCCACGCGGAAGATAGTCTGCAGGCTTTTCGACAAACCATGCATCCGCGCCCTTCTCGTAAAAGAGCGAAATAACCGCATCAAACGTTTCTTCGGTTGCCACGGTGTTGCCGCACTTGGCGCAGGTAAACACCGGAATAGGCACGCCCCAGCTGCGCTGACGAGAAATGCACCAGTCTGGACGGTCTGCAACCATGGAGCCAATACGATTCTTGGCCCATGCCGGATACCACGTTACTTCCTGATCAATGGCTTTGAGCGCATTTTCACGCAGTGAGTTTTTATCCATGGCAACAAACCACTGATTGGTGGCTCTAAAGATAACAGGGTTGTGGCATCGCCAGCAGTGTGGATAGCTGTGCAGGATTTCCTTCTCAGCAACAAGCGTTCCCTGCTCGCGTAGCCATTCGATAATAACCGGATTGGCTGCTTCAACATCAAGCCCAGCAAACGGGCCAGCCTCATCGGTCAGCACGCCATTATCGTCAACCGGCATCAAAAGCGGAATATCGAATTCAAGACCAACTAAGTAGTCATCCTGACCATGACCAGGTGCAGTATGCACGGCACCAGTACCAGAATCAAGGGTAACATGGTCGCCAAAAATGACCGTGCCTTTGAGGTCTTGGCGAATCGGGCAGGTATACGTCAAACCAGCAAGCTCACGACCTTTGAGCGTGACCGGCTCACCATCTACACCAGATACCACCTCATAAGTGTCCCAACCGGCCTGCTTGGCAACTTCCTCAATGAGCTCCTTGGCAAAAATCATGTTGTAGCCATCGGCGATAACCATGGCGTAATCTGCATCGGGCGCCAGCGAAATTGCCGTATTCGCCGGAAGCGTCCACGGCGTTGTGGTCCAGATGACCATATAAGCCGTACCGTTTGCGCCAGCAGCCTCAAAAACGCCAGGCATAGCATCAAGCTTGAAGCGTACAAAAATTGACGGCGAGGTCTCATCCGAGTATTCAATCTCAGCTTCAGCCAAAGCAGTGTGGCAATGCTTGCACCAATGAATGGGCTTGCGACCACGATAAATTGAACCCTCAAGATACATCTTCTTGAAAATTTCGACGTTACCGGCCTCATAGTTAGGCACATACGTCAGATACGGGTTATCCCAGTCACCATTCACACCAAGGCGCTTGAAGCCCTCGCGCTGGATATCCACATACTTCTCAGCCCACTCACGACAAAGGCGGCGAAGGGTCGGCTGATCAATAGCAGCCATCTTTTCAGGTCCAAGCGTCACTTCAACCATGTGCTCAATGGGCTGACCATGGCAATCCCAGCCAGGAACATAAGGCGTAAAGAAGCCACGCTGTGCGTGAGACTTGTTCACAAAGTCTTTGAGGATCTTGTTGAACGAGTGTCCAATATGAATCGGACCGTTTGCATACGGAGGTCCGTCATGAAGAACGAACGGTTTTCCGTCGCGATTCTTCTCAAGCACCTGCTCGTAAATGCGCTCTTCTTCCCATTTCTTCAAGCGTTTGGGTTCATTCTCTGGCAAATTCGCCCTCATCGGGAAATCCGTTTTGGGCAAAATCATGGTGTCTTTATAGCTCTTTGCCACGACGCTTCTACCTTCCCATTGTATCTACACGCGCACCTATTGCGCATGGTTATCGTTATAACTTATCTAGTATATAAGATGCTTGCAATTCTCCAAACGAACTCCAGTAAATTTCGGAGTGAGGACAATTTTGACACATTAGTATAATGCGCGTTTGCAGGTTCTGTGCACGCTTTGATCAGCTATACTTTTATTCGATATGTGCAAAAGCACCTGTCATCTTTTTTGAAAGGAGCCCACAGTGGCTATTGATTTTGAAATCGTTACTGATTCATGCTGCAATCTCACCGACGCCATGATTGATGACTTTAACTTACACATCCTGCCGTTAACGTTTATGGCAGAGGGCGAAGACGAGGTTTACCAAAGCTATCTAAAAGGTGAAAAATCTGACCTGAAGCGTTTCTATACCATGATGCGCGATGGCAAAATTTTCCGCACTTCCCTTCCCAACTTACATGACTCTGAAGAGCTTTTGCGTTCAATCTTGGAGCAAGGCAAAGATATTCTCTACATCGGCTTTTCTTCGGGACTCTCAGGAACTTTTGAGGCTATCAACCTCATTTGCCAGCGCCTGTCTGAGGAATACCCCGATCGTACCATTCTGACGGTTGACACGTTAGCCGCTTCAGGTGGACAAGGTCTTTTGGTCTATCATGCGTATCAACGCGCTTTAGCTGGCGAATCTATTGAGCAGGTTCATGCCTGGCTTGAGCAGAACAAACTCAATCTTGCACACTGGTTTACTGTGGATGATTTGATGTTCTTGTATCGTGGCGGGCGCGTTTCTCGCACGAGCGCTTGGGCAGGCACAATGCTTAACATCAAACCGGTAATGCACGTTGATGACGAAGGCCACCTCATTCCACTTGAAAAAGTTCGTGGACGCAAAAAGTCCCTCAATGCGCTGGTAGACCACATGGAAAAAAGTGCACTTGCACCCATTGATGAGCAGATGGCATTTATCACGCATGGCGACTGCTACGAAGATGCCGAATACGTTGCAAACCAGGTAAAAGAGCGTTTTGGCGTCAAAGACGTTGTAATTAACTACGTAGACCCCGTCATTGGTGCACATTCTGGACCGGGTACCATGGCACTTTTCTTCTTAGCTGACAAGCGATAATCACTCAGGGCTTCTACGGTTTAAACACTAACACCTCTATCTAACAAGACCCTTCGCCCGTTGCGCGAAGGGTCTTTACTTATAATCGGCGATGTTTTTCGAAGAAGATCCCGTTGTGTTTTTATGCGATCGCATTTCACTCCCAAATTGGACTGCCATGTCTCCGAATTTGTCACGGATGGAGTCAGTAGCTTCTAAGAGCTGCTTGCGTTTTGAGGCTTGCGCAATGATGGGCGAGAACTCTTCAGACTCAGCCTCATCAGTCTCATCCAACTCAAACAGCGAAAGTTGATCGTTTGTGGAGGGCGTACCATCAAATCCGGTCATACCTACGCCAACCAAACGAACCGGCATACCCTCACGCCAGACATCTCGAAGCATTTTGTAGAGTTTGGGAATAAACTCCAGTTCATCATCGGTTGGCTCAGCAAGCGTAATCTGTACAGAGCGCACCGTCCGATCCCCATAGCGAATGCGAAGCGCTAGTGTTGAACCTTTAAGCTGCTTTTTACGAAGTCTTCGACCAACCTTTGAGGCCATGGTTGCAATAGCAGCTTCTAGTTCTTCGGTTTTGGTGAGAGCTTCGGCAAACGAAGTTTCGTTCGAAATTGATTTAATGGTGTCTTCGGTTTCAATACCCGAGTCATCGCCACCGTTCGCGCGGATATGCATGACGCTGCCAGCTTTACCAAACATGCGCTCAATTTCATGACGCGGAGTTTGCGCCAATTGACCAAGTGTGAGAATTCCTGCTTGTTTCAGCTTTGCTCCAGCCGCAGGACCAATCCCACTTAAGGCACGCACGGGTAACGGTGCTAGGAAATCTTTTTCTGTCCCTGGATAGACAATTGTTAAACCCCGTGGCTTGTCCATATCTGAGGCAATTTTTGCAACCGTTTTTGAAGTACCTATGCCAATAGAACAACTCACACCCAACGCCTCAACGCGCTGTTGTATTCTCAGAGCTATTTGGATGGGATGCTCGGTATTTACTTTGGTGGGTGTTACATCCAAAAATGCCTCATCAATGCTTACCTGCTGGACGTAGGGTGTCTCATCGCGCAGAATATTCATGATGGCATTCGACATTTCGCGATATCTGTCAAAGTGACCATGTGTCCAGATTGCATGTGGGCATAACCGATATGCTTGCGAAGAGGGCATGGCGCTATGGACGCCATATTGTCTTGCTTCATAGGATGCTGTTGATACCACTCCCCGCTTATCGGGGTCTCCACCTACAATGACCGGCTTGCCTTTCCACTCGGGATGGTCATGTTGCTCAACTGACGCAAAGAAGGCATCAAGGTCAACGAGCATGATGGCTCTACCTTCCCAAGGTAGCGCATGAAAAGCATTGTCTGGCGAAGAACTCGTCATCTTATTCACGCCACTGAGGACTGCGTACTCACGCCGCTGCTTCCGAAGCCTCCCTGCCCCCGATCCGTATCATCAAGAGAGTCTACAACTACATACCTGATCTGGGGTGTTGGCAATATACTCAGTTGCGCGATACGATCACCCACATGAATTTCAAATGGCGTTTGAGGATCTAAATTAATAAGCGAAACAGCAACTTCACCACGATAATTACTGTCAATGAGTCCTGGTGCATTGAGCACGGTAATTCCGTGCTTTGCTGCAAGACCGCTTCTCGGCAGTACAAACCCACCATACCCTTGAGGAATAGCAAGTGAGATGCCACAAGGGATCAACGCACGCTCAAATGGCTGTAACGTACAGTCAATGGTTGAACATAAATCAGTTGCAGCGTCTCCGTCATAGGCATAGCGCGGAACGTGTGCTTGCTCACGAACAACTTGCAAAGGAACGGCAACTGAGCATACATCGTTTTCGGTATCCATAAACTTCTTTCACGAATAAAGAGTTATACATTGCGCATTGCTTCAAGCGCATTTGAGAACTCTTCAATATTTTGAAAATCTTTATACACGCTGGCAAAGCGTACATAAGCAACATCATCTAAATGAGCTAAACGCACCAGCGCCATATCTCCAAGCTCTTTTGAGCCGATTTCAGTTTTTGCACTATTTCTCAGTTCGGCTTCAATGCTATCAATAAGCGTAGAAAGCTGATCTGGATTTACCGGTCTTTTGGCACAAGCAATGAGAAGACCACGTAACAATTTCTGGCGATCATAGACCTCAGAAGATCCATCGGTCTTGATAACAATAAGCGGACTATCGCCCAGCCGCTCGTAGGTCGTAAAGCGTCTGCCGCATTCTAAGCATTCTCTGCGTCTTCTAATGGCCGTATCTTCTTCTGCTGGACGCGAATCAACAACTTTTGACTCAGGGTTTCCGCAAGATGGACAACGCATGGCACTCCTTTTATCGGTTAGCGTACAGCCTAACATATATAGATGCTTTTATGATTATACGTATACCCAAAAAGCGCCAATATATGCAGTCAGCTACCGATACGAATTGCGCACGCTATGCAATAAAAGCAGCGCCAAACAACACAATCATGCTCAAGACGCTCACAATAAGAGCACCGCGCTTATCTACCTGGGTAAAACCAAAACCTTCGGTTGTGCCATAGCGAAGGGCTTGATACGTTTCTGAATTCTGAATGCAATCACTCAACGACAGAAACTTCGCCTGCGTTGAAGTCTCATAAGCGCTCTTGAAATAAGTTGCTGCATTTTTCTTCATTTTCTTCCCTTGTCTGCTTGCGCCGAACTTATGTTCGTATATAATAAAGCGAACAAAAGTTCATGTCAACGATTTTTCATACATTTGTTCGCTATTTAGAAAGGGCAGCGTTATGTCCGAAAAAGTAACCAAACGCCAGCAGGCAGTTTTGAACTGCATTGAAGATTGCATTCGTGAAAAAGGGTACGGTCCAACCGTCCGTGAAGTATGTGCTGCGCTTGGACTATCCTCACCATCTACGGTGCATGTACACCTTAATGCGCTTGAAAACAAAGGACTCATCAAGCGTGATCCGCTCAAATCTCGTTCTATTGTTCTCACCTATCCCCTAGACGAAGAAGAGCCCCCTGAGGAAGTTTCAGCACCGGTATTTAGCAAGATCATCAACGTTCCTTTGGTAGGTGACGTTGCTGCTGGTACGCCTATTTTGGCTGAAGAAAATGTGCGTGACACCATCTCGCTTCCCGTTGATATCGTTGGCGACAGTGCTTCATTTATGCTTTCGGTTCATGGTGAGAGCATGATTGAAGCAGGCATCAATGATGGTGACTATGTCGTGGTTAAATCACAGCCGGTTGCAAACAACGGAGATATTGTTGTTGCCATGATTGATGACGGAGCAACGGTTAAGCGTTTTTATAAAGAGCAAAATTACATTAGGCTCCAGCCAGAAAACTCCAGCATGGAGCCTATCATCACAACCGATTGCACCATTGCAGGCAAGGTTGTCGCCGTATTTAGGCGGATCTAGTTCTCCTTGTTTGCATCGCTAGTAATTGCATACGTTTCAAACTGACTCAGATAGGCGGAATTCACCAAAAGCGTAAGGTGAGTTCCGTCTTCTTCATGAGTCTCACTCACGATTCGGCATCGTTCATGAGCAAAAGAGACTAAATCTCCCCGATTGTACGGAATGACAACATCAAGCTTGTGATCCTGCGCTGCGGCCACTTGTGCAATGTAGGAAATCAGGCTCTCAATGCCTTCGCCTGTCTGAGCTGAAACAAAAAGAGCATGCGGGTAACGCAGCATCAGGCCCCGCAGTTCTTCATCATCAAGCAGGTCGCACTTGTTAAATACCAGAACACGGGCGATATCCTGAGCGCCAATCTGCTCAAAGATCTCATCTACTGCTTGAATCTGTTCCACGAATTCATACGATGACGAATCAATCACATGCAAGATAAGATCGGCGCCAATAATCTCATCAAGTGTTGACTTGAACGCTTCAATCAAAGTAGTTGGTAGCTTTTGAATAAACCCAACCGTATCAGTGAGCGTGATCTCACGTCCCTCAGGCAAGATATAGCGGCGCGTAGTTGAATCAAGCGTGGCAAAAAGCTTGTCGTAAGCAAGCACCTCCGCATCCGTTAACTGATTGAGCAGGCTTGACTTTCCCGCGTTAGTGTATCCGGCTAACGCAACCTTAAACATGCCGCTTTGGTATCTACTTTCACGTTGCACTGATCGCACGTCAGCCAAATGAGCAAGTTCGCGCTTGATGGAGGTTATGCGCTTGCGAACCATGCGGCGGTCAACCTCAAGCTGACTCTCGCCTTCGCCAAAACGTGAACCAACACCACCGCCCATTCTATTTGAAGCAAGATGAGCCCACATACCACGAAGTCTGGGCAGCAGGTATTGATTTTGAGCAAGGCGAACCTGCAGGCGACCTTCCTTCGTAGTGGCATGCAGTGCAAAAATGTCCAAAATGAGTGCGGTACGATCTATGATTTTGACCGGCTTGCCGACTACTTTTTCCAGGTTTGCCTGCTGTGATGGTGTTAGCTCATCGTCGAAAATCACCACATCGGCACTGAGGCTTCGCGCAAGATCAGCAATTTCTTCAGCCTTACCGGTACCTACAAACGTCCGAGGGTGTGGTGCTTCAAGCTTTTGTGATGTTGATGCCACTACTTCAGCGCCTGCAGTTTCTGCTAATCGCGTTAACTCTTCAAGCGATGACTGAACATCCCATTTAGAGTTTGGGCGATCCACCCCAACAACGATTGCTCGCTCTTTCGGAACCGCGGTGACACAAAAACTATCTTTCTTCGAAGCCGATGCTTCTAATGACATACATCTTCCTTATCTGGTTGGGATGTCAAAACGCTATTGTCCCCACCACGTACAATCTCCAACGCTTCTGCCAACAATCGATCAAGATCAAACTCATCAGCATCAAGCCACTGAATACGCTTATCTTTTCGAAACCACGTTCTTTGACGCTTCGCATAGCGGTGTGTTGCAACCTTGATTTGCTCAACGGCTTCTTCA
>CAJTML010000013.1 GCA_910577495.1 uncultured Eggerthellaceae bacterium | reverse complement strand
TCCTCAGCACGCTCATCGGCTTGGTTTTTGAGCGCCGCCAGCAAGCTGCGCACGCGAATGCGCGCCGCACCCAAGTTGGAAACTTCGTCAATCTTTAAGACGGTATAGACCTTGCCCGCGGCTTCCAAGATCTCTTGCACCTGATCAGTGGTCAGTGCGTCCAAACCGCAGCCGAAGCTGTTGAGCTGGATGAGGTCCAAGTCCTCGCGCTCGGTGGCAACCTTGGCTGCCGCATACACGCGCGTGTGATACATCCACTGGTCTACCAGGCGAATCGGGCGCTCAAGCGTACCCAGATGCGCGATGGAGTCTTCGGTCAGCACCGCCAAGCCAAAGCTGGTCAACAGCTCAGGGATAGCATGGTTGATCTCCGGGTCATTGTGGTACGGACGTCCCGCAAGCACGATGCCGTGCGTGCCCGTCTCTTCCATCCAGGCCAGCGTCTCTTCGCCCTTTGCACGAATGTCACGCTTGAAAGCCTCGTCCTCGGCCCATGCTGCCTCAACCGCCGCGTCAATTTCAGCCTGCGTTGGCAGGTTGCCGTCCTGGTCGCGCATGAGCTCGGGATGCTCTTCCACCAGCTCAACATAGAGGCGCTTCTTGAGGTGCTCCTTTTGGTCGTAGGGCAGCCACGGGTTCAAAAACGGCATGTTGGTGGTGCGCAGCTCGTCAATATTGAGACGAAGCGCTTCGGCATAGCTGGCCACAATCGGGCAGTTGAAGTGATTGCCCGCACCTTCGTCCTCCTGACGCTCCCACTTTGAGCACGGGAACCAAATGAAGTCTGGATGCTTGTCCAGCAGATTCATGACGTGGCCATGGCTCAGTTTTGCCGGGTAGCACACGCTCTCAGAAGGCATGGACTCAATGCCCGCCTCGTAGGTCTTTTTGGTTGACGGATCTGAGAGGATGACGCGATGTCCCAACTGCGTGAAGAACGTGAACCAGAACGGGTAATTCTCATACATGTTGAGCGCACGCGGCATGCCAACGCTGGGGCGCGTGGCCTCATCAGCACTGAGCGGCTCGTAGTCAAACAAGCGGTGTGACTTGTAGGTGAACAGGTTAGGCGTGGCGTTCGCTTCGTCGAAGGTGCCCGCACCCTTTTCGCACCGATTACCCGTAATAAAGCGGCGATGCTTGCCGGTGTGCTCGTCTTTGCCAAAATCGTTCACCGTCAACAGGCAGCTGTTTGAGCAACCCTTGCAGCGAACCGTCTTATGCGTGGGCGCAAGTGCCTCAATCTGCTCAAGCGAGAGCAGCTCGGACACCGGTCCTTCCACTTCCACCTGCGCATCCAGCGTGCTGAACGACTCCGCACGATCCGCGCGGTTTTGCAGCTTGTGCTGTTGCACCTGGTAGCGGTCGCGTGCCAACAGCGCCGCGCCATATGCGCCCATGTTGCCCGCAATGTCAGGGCGAACCGCGTTCACCTCAGAGAGTTGCTCGAAGGCGCGCAGCACCGCGTCGTTTAAGAACGTGCCGCCCTGCACGATGACTTTTTCGCCCACATCATGCGGGTCACGAATCTTGATAACCTTAAAGAGCGCATTTTTGATAACCGAAATGGCCAGGCCAGCAGCAATGTCGCCCACGGTTGCGCCCTCTTTTTGCGCCTGCTTCACGCGCGAGTTCATAAACACCGTACAGCGGCTGCCCAGATCAACCGGGTTTTGTGCCTCAATAGCGGTTTGGGCGAATTCGGCAACGTCTAAGTTTAAGCCCGACGCAAAGCTCTCAATAAAGCTTCCGCAGCCCGATGAGCAGGCCTCATTCAACATGATGTGTTCAATCACGCCGTCTTTGACGCGCAGACATTTCATGTCCTGGCCGCCAATGTCCAAGATAAACTCAACGCCCGGCAACATCTCTTGAGCGCCGCGCAGATGCGCAACCGTCTCAATTTCGCCCGAGTCAATATGCAGCGCCTCTAACAGCAGGTGTTCGCCATAACCAGTAACCGTAGCATGTCCGATGGTGACCAGGGACTCTCCCGTCTGCGGATCCACCGGCATCTCATTGTAGAGCTGCGAGATTGCCGCCTTCGCACACCCCAGCACGTCGCCTTTGTTGGAGGCGTAGTGCGACCAGAGCAGCCTACCTTCACCATCAATGAGCGTTGCCTTAAAGGTGGTTGAACCAGCGTCAATGCCGAGGTAGGCAACGCCCTCGTAGTCCAGCAGGTTTGCGCGCTCAACGGTCTCTTTGGCGTGACGGTCATGGAACTCCTGATATTCCTCTTCAGTGGCGAACAACGGCGCCAAACGCACGACCTCAGAGCCCTGGATGTCGCCCAAATTGCGCAGGCGGTCCAGCACGTCAGTCAAGCGCTCGGTCTTTACCGTCTCGCTTTTCGCACCCGCAATGGCGCAACCGCTTGCCACAAACAGGTGCGCATTATCGGGCACAATGATGGCCTCGTCGGTCAACTCCAGCGTCTCATAGAAGCGTTTGCGCAGTTCAGGTAGGTACTGCAACGGACCGCCCAAAAATGCTACGTTACCGCGGATGGGACGACCGCACGCCAGACCCGAAATGGTTTGGGTTACCACCGACTGGAAAATGGAGGCCGCGATATCTTCTTTTTTCGCACCCTCATTGAGCAGCGGCTGCACGTCGGTTTTGGCGAACACGCCGCAGCGGCTGGCAATCGGATAGATGGTGGTATGGCTTTGCGCCAGCTCATTGAGGCCACCGGCGTCAGTGTTTAAGAGCGCGGCCATCTGGTCAATGAAGGCGCCCGTGCCACCGGCGCATGTACCGTTCATGCGCTGCTCAATGCCCTGATCAAAGTAGATGATCTTAGCGTCTTCGCCACCCAACTCAATGGCAACATCTGTGGCCGGAATAAACGTCTCAACAGCGGTTTTAGATGCAATAACCTCTTGCACGAACTCAACGCCCAGCCACTGCGCCAGCAACAGACCGCCCGAACCGGTAATGGCAATGGTCGTGGACTCATTGCCGAAGTCCTCGGCGGCTTCAGCTAAGACCTCAACGATGGTTGCACGCACGTCAGCGTGGTGGCGACGATACACCGCATACTTGATCTCATTGGCGGCGTCCAAAATGGCCAGCTTGACCGTGGTTGATCCCACGTCAATACCTAAGTGCAGCGTGGTGTCCGCCACAGGTGCGTTCGCAGTTTGTGCAGATAGCGTTTCTGTTTGGCTCATATCATTCACTTCCATACAATCAGGCGCGAGCTACATCGCAATAGGTTCACCGGGTTTAATAAAGAAGAGGCGAAGCGCAATGAGCGCCATTTCCTCGGAGGTTTCGCGCATACCGGTCTCAATCCAGCGAGTGATCACACCCAGGTAGGCCGCCGCGTAAAACGAAACATAGTAATCAACAAAGGCGTCATGCTCGTTGGCATAGTGCTCGTTCAGAATTGACCACACCAGCTTTGAGCAGACGCAATCGCTGAGACGAGGACCAAATCCCGGGTCTCCCCCCGGCCCCAACAGAGCGTGCAGGAAATCTCCCTGTTCACGCAGGTAATCAAAGAGTTCCACCAAAAACGGCAAGGGCTTTTTGCGAAGGCGCAGCTTCACTAAATCCATCATGCCCAAACCCGCCAGGTCATCCTGAAAACGCGCCAGATCACAAAGGATTTCATCCTCAAAGGCGCGAAGCAGGTCATCTTTGTCTTTGTAGTGGTTGTAAAACGTGCCACGGTTTAAGTCTGCGCGCTCGCACAGGTCATTCACCGTGATGGCGTCAATCCCGATCTCTTCGGTGAGCGAGACAAGCGCCGCGCGCAATGCCCGCTTCGACCGAGCAATACGCCTATCTGGGAGGCATGTCACATCCAGTTCCAGTACGGTCTCCAACCCGTCTCCTTTGTCTATTTCAACACAACGCACATTATTGAACACGGTGTTGAATAAAGCTATTGTAGTGGGTCTTTTACACACAAACAACCCATTCGCACGTGTTTGGCGCATTTCGTAACCACTTTATAGGTATACTGCTGGTATGGACGAGCTCACCCCACATACCACCAAAAAGCCAACCCCTCGCAGAGACGCCGGCGCGTATGGCGCAGGCGCGCACGGGACGTCCACACCATGGGGTCGCATTGCCGGACTTGTTGGCGGCGTGGTGGTATTGGTGGCGCTGCTCACCTTCATCACCGCACCGAGCGCACCTGATCAGGACAATTCCGCAGCAGATTCGCCAACCGAACAAGAACAAGCAGCTCAGCTTGCCAACACGTCAGGGCGCGTTTCCTTCGTGGCGGTGGGCGACAACCTCCCCGACATCGCGCTGGCCGAGTACGCAGACGCATGCGCCGGTGAGGTTGGAGATGGCGAATACGACTACGCACCGCTCTACGCGCCGCTCAAATCACGCATTGAATCGGCTGACTTGGCCTACATCAAAGAAGAAACCCACCTTGGTGGCGACGAAATCGGCCCGCGCGGTTGGCCGTCGTTTAACACCACCGACTCCATGGCAGACGCGCTGGTAGAAACCGGTTTTGACCTGGTTGCTTCGGCCACCAACCACGCTTACGATTGGGGCACCTTTGGCGCGGTTGATCACTCTCGCGAAGTTTGGAATGCCCAGCCCGTCACCTTTACCGGCACCGCCTCTTCGCAAACTGAAGCAGATGAGATTGCCACGCGCGAATGCAACGGCATCACCTTCGCCCTCCTTGACTACACCTATGGCGTCAACGGCTTTGACCAGGCTGACCTGCCTGCCTACGCGGTGAACTTCATTGACGAAGAGCGCATCCGCACCGATGTTGCCCGCGCCAAAGAAGTGGCGGATGTGGTGTTGGTGGCCATGCACTGGGGCACCGAAAACCAGACCGATCCTGATGATGATCAGCTCTATTACGCAGATCTTTTGACCGAGCTTGAAGTGGATGTGGTTTTGGGCTCACACCCTCACGTCATTGGCCCGGTTGAGTGGAAGCAAAGCGCGTCGGGACACTGGACGCTTGTGGCTTATTCGCTGGGCAACTTTATTTCGCATCATGATGACCCCGCTCCCATCAACGAGCTTGAGGGCATGATCAGCATGGATTTTGTTCGTGGCGAAGCAGGGGACATCACCATTGAAAACGTGCTGTGGACGCCGCTTGTCAACCACACCCAGGAAGGCGCTCACGCGGTGTATCCGCTTGACAACTACACCAACGAGCTGGCCGTTGCCCACGAAAAGCTTGGTGACCTTGAAGATCCGCTGACTTGGTTTTATGACACTTCCAGCGAGGTTGTCAACAGTATGGGTGGCACCTTCGCCCTTGCTTCGTAAAATATCACGTTATAATTTGAAGCGTTTAAAAGTATCGAATTCGCCCGTCATGAGGAGTTCACATGCAGATCACACCTGCTGAAATTGCCGAAACACTTGCCATGGTAAGCAAGCAAAACCTTGATATTCGCACGATTACGCTCGGTTTAAATTTGCGCAGCTGCACCGATACCGACATCAACGTCATGGCGCGCAAGGTGTATGACCGCATGACCTCGGCGGCTGAGCGCCTCGTTCCCACCGCTGAGCAGCTTGAACGCGAATTCGGCATCCCGATTGTCAACAAGCGCATCTCGGTTACGCCGATTGCAGAAATTTGCGCGGCAACCGATGCCGAGGATCTCACTCCCCTTGCTGTTGCTATGGACAAAGCAGGCAAAGAGGTCGGCGTTGACTTTGTGGGCGGCTTTTCGGCGCTCGTGCACAAGGGGGCAACCGCGGCGGACATGAAGCTCATGAATTCCATCCCGCATGCGCTTGCCGTGACCGACAACGTGTGCTCGTCGGTCAACGTGGGCTCAACGCGCGCGGGCATCAACATGGACGCCGTGCTCAAAATGGCTCACATCATTAAAGAGACCGCCGAAGCGACGGCTGACAGACAGTGCATTGGCGCAGGTAAATTGGTAGTTTTCTGCAACGCTGTTGAGGATAACCCCTTTATGGCGGGCGCGTTCCACGGTTCAGGCGAAGCCGACGAGGTTATCAACGTGGGCGTATCCGGACCGGGCGTTGTGCGCGCCGTCCTGTCTGACCTCCCCAAAGACGCCGATCTCACCACCGTGGCCGAAGCCATCAAAGCAACGGCATTTAAGATCACGCGTGCTGGTGAACTGATGGCACGCGAAGCTTCGTCACGTCTGGGATATCAGCAGGGCATTTTGGACTTGTCGCTTGCGCCGACTCCTGCAGAGGGAGACTCGGTTGCCGAGATTTTGGAGGCCATTGGCGTGGGACAATGCGGCGGACCTGGCACCACCGCAGCGCTTGCCATGCTCAACGACGCCGTCAAGAAAGGTGGCGTTATGGCATCATCTTCGGTTGGCGGTTTGTCGGGCGCTTTCATCCCGGTTTCTGAGGACGCTGGCATGATTCGCGCAGCTGAAGACGGCGCACTTTCCATTGAGAAACTTGAGGCTATGACGTGCGTGTGCTCGGTCGGCCTTGACATGATTGCCGTTCCGGGCGACACCTCAGTTGAGACGCTTTTTGGCATTATTGCTGATGAGTGCGCTATTGGCATGATCAACAACAAGACCACCGCCGTCCGCATCATTCCCGCTATCGGTAAGAGCGTCGGCGAGCAGCTGGATTTTGGCGGCCTTTTGGGCTATGCACCGGTAATGCCGGTCAACCAGTTCGCCGGTACCGTGTTTGCGCATCGTGGCGGCAAGATGCCAGCGCCGCTTAACTCGCTCAAAAACTAGCACGGTTTTGCGCGTCGTGCCTGCTGGTGCGACATATAACGCTTCATACAAAAACCCTGTCGCACCTGATCGTGCGGCAGGGTTTTTAGCTGCAGTGCGATTTTTCGCCAAATACTTACACGTGCACTTACGGGCGAGACAAGCCATCAACCGGCAATACCGCACCTGAAATATAGCTGGACATATCAGACGCTAGGAACATGCAGGCATTCGCAATATCAGCGGGCTCACCCATGCGACCGAGCGGAATCGAGTCAATAAGCGGCTTGATGATTGACTCGGGCAGCGCGTCTACCATGTCGGTGTGAGTCACACCCGGCGCCACGGCAGCTCGCGTGCCAGTGACAGCGTGAGGCCGTTTACGGCGAACTTCGAGGTCGGATAGGCGCAACCCGAAGGCTGTGCGTACTTGCCCACCATGGAGCTGGTGTTGACGATAGCGCCGCCTTCGCCCTGCTCAATCATGATGCGCGCCGCTGCTTGCGAGCACACAAACACGGCCGTCACGTTGAGTGCCATGACTTTTTCAAACTCGTCCAAGGTGTAGTCAACCAGGGACGTGCGCGACGAAATGCCGGCGTTGTTGCAGAGCACATCCAGCTTACCGAAGCGCTCTACGACCTGGTCAAATGCTGCTTTTACCGCGTCGGGGTCAGTCAGGTCGGGAGCGATTCCCATAACGTTGTCAGCAAGGCCATCCTTCGCCAACTTCGCCAACGCCTCGTCCACGGTCTCCTGGCGAGAGCCAGCCAGTGCCACCTTCGCCCCGTTTTTTAAAAACGTCTCGACGATGGTGTAGCCAATGCCGCGCGTGCCGCCGGTTACCACCACTACTTTTCCGTCTACAATTCCCATAAGAGTCTCCTAAGGTTTTGGGGTACATGCTCATCATTGTAGCCGTGCGGGGCGCCGTTTTAGGGGGCGCGCCAAGTTGTTAACCAAGTAGCAAACAACCGATAGCACGCCGCTGACGGCAGAGATTGCCGCTGCGAAACGCGTTTGAAACCGAGTTCGCGTACTATGGACACACTTACACGATGTAATTGCATCATAGTTAGGAGATAACATGGGATTTCTGGAAGGCAAGACCGCCATTATTACTGGCGCTGGTCTGGCAAAGCTCAAGGATGGCTCACCGGGCGCTATCGGATACGGCATCGCTATTGCGTATGCTAAGGAAGGCGCAAACCTGGTCATCACCGGCCGCAATGTCGCCAAACTTGAGGGCGCCAAGGAAGAACTTGAGCGCGAATACGGCATCCAGGTGCTCACCGTGCAGGCTGATGTGAACGCCGGCGCGGACAACAAAGCTGTGGTGCAAGGCGTGATTGATGCTGCTATTGAGAAATTCGGTCGCATTGACGTGCTGGTCAACAACGCGCAGGCTTCAGCCTCGGGCGTAACGCTTGCCGACCACACCACCGACCAGTTTGACCTGGCCATTTACTCAGGTCTCTATGCGACGTTCTACTACATGCAGGCATGCTATCCGCACCTGAAGGAGACCAAGGGTTCGGTCATCAACTTCGCTTCAGGCGCAGGTCTGTTCGGCAACTATGGCCAGTGCGCTTACGCTGCTGCCAAGGAAGGCATCCGCGGTATGTCGCGCGTCGCTGCAACCGAATGGGGTCCCGACGGTATCAACGTCAACGTGGTATGCCCGCTTGCGTGGACTGCTGCGCTGGAAAACTTCCAGGATCAGTACCCGGATGCATTCGAGGCCAACGTGCATATGCCTCCGATGGGTCACTATGGCGATGTGGAGACCGAGATCGGTCGCGTCGTAGTGCAGCTTGCCAACCCGGACTTCAAGTTCATGAGTGGCGAGACCCTCACGCTGGAAGGCGGCATGGGCCAGCGTCCGTAAGCTGTGCGCACGGCGCGCAAGTGCGGCCGTGGGCGCCGTGGGCGCGCCCGAAGCGCGGCGGTCACCCCCGGAGCGGCTCACCCCCTGCGCCAATTGCGGCCAATGTGATAATTGCGGCCAAATAAGGGCGGTTTTGTGCAACCGACTGAATAACAGCAAAGGCCAGTTCAGATTTTAAGCTTCTGAACTGGCCTTTCTTTGTATGTCTATTGCCGCGTTCCATGTCGCTAGCGCTTCAGCCGCCCGATTTTGCACAAAACGGCCTCTGTTTGACCAAAACGCCGCAATTGGGGGATCCGAGGGCTCGGCGGTGCGGCGCAGCGCAGCAGTCGCCGGCGCTATTTCGCCACGATGTTCACCAGTCGACCCGGCACCACAACGACCTTCTTGACGTCCTTGCCCTCAAGATCAGCCGCCACAACCTCACGCGCTGCAGTCTCCACCACATCGGCATCGGCATCCGCAGCAACCGTGATACGCGCCTTCACCTTGCCGTTGACCTGCACGGCAAGCTCAACTTCGTCAGCTTTTGCCTGCTCAGGGTCAAACGTCGGCCAGCTTTGCGTATGCACCGAGTCATCGTGACCCAGCACGGTCTGCCACAGCTCGTCAGCCCAATGCGGCGCAATCGGCGCCATGAGCTTCACCAGCACCTCAGCCACCTCAACATCAAACACGCGCGAGAACTCCGACGCCTCACGTTCGGCCGCCGAGCAGCGACGCACGTAATCACCAATGGCGTTGGAAAGCTCCATGATGGCCGCAATGGCAGTGTTGAAGTTATTGCGGGCGAAGTCGTCAATCACCTTGCCCACCACGCGATGGCGCTCACGCACGAGCGTATCCAGCGCAGCTTGCGCCTGCTCGGGCGTGGAACCTTCCTGGTAGAGCGTCTCGTCGCCGGCCTCTCCGACCAGGTCATAGACCTGTCGCCAAATGCGGCAGAGGAACTTGTACATACCGGCCAAGCCGTCTTCGTTCCACAGCTTCTCTTTGTCGGGCGGTCCCATAAACAGCATGGCCGCACGCACCGCATCCGCGCCGTAGCCCGCAATCATTTCCTCGGGCGAGACCACGTTGCCCTTGGACTTGCTCATGACCTCGCCATGCGCATCCAGCACCATACCCTGGCAGAGCAGGTTTTCGAAGGGTTCGTCGAAGTCCAGCATGCCTTCATCGCGCAGCACTTTGGTGAAGAAGCGGCTGTAGAGCAGATGCAGAATTGCATGCTCAATACCGCCGATGTATTGATCCACCGGCATCCACGCGTTAGCCTTGGCCGGGTCAAACGGCAACTCGGTGTTGTGCGGGTCGGTATAGCGCATGTAATACCAGCTTGAGCACGTAAACGTGTCCATCGTGTCGGTCTCGCGCTTGGCAGGAGCGCCGCACACCGGGCAGGTTGTGTTGACGAAAGCCTCATGCGTGGCCAGAGTCTCGCCCGCTGCCAAATCAATATCTTCCGGCAGCAAAACCGGCAGCTGATCAGCGGGAACCGGCACCACACCGCAGTGCTCACAGTGCACCGCAGGAATGGGATTACCCCAATAGCGCTGACGGCTGATCAGCCAATCGCGCAGGCGGAACTGCACGCTACGACGACCGCGACCCGTCTCTTCAAGCGTCTTCACCACGGCTTCTTCGCCCGGCGAATGCTTGCCGCCCACCAAGCCCGTGTAGGGACCTGACTGCACCAGATAGCCCTCGGCGTTGTAGGCCTGCGGCCAATCAACTGAGGTCACCACGCGCGCCTCTTGGTCTTTGAGCTCAGGATAGAGCGGATCATCCTCGGGCAAAATGATGGGGATGATGGGCAGGTCGTATTTGCGAGCGAACTCGAAGTCGCGCTGGTCACCACAGGGAACCGCCATGACCGCACCCGTGCCGTAATCGGCAATGACGTAGTCGGCAACCCAAATGGGCACACGCTCGCCGTTAATCGGGTTGATCACGTAGCGACCGGTAAACACACCGTGCTTCTCGTGGTCACCCTGCGCACGCTCAAGGGCAGAAATCTTTTTGGCGGCTTCCACCAGCTCCATGACGGGCTGCTCATACTCGGTGCCCGCAACCAAATCAGCAAGACCGGCATATTCGGGTGCCAGCACAAAAAAGCTGCAGCCAAACAGCGTATCGGCACGCGTCGTAAACACGGTGATGAGCTCGGGGTTTTCCGGCGCGGCTTCGCCCTCACGCGGCACCAGTTCAAAGTCAACCTCAGCACCCTCCGAGCGACCAATCCAGTTTGCCTGCTGCTGCTTCACGCGCTCTGGCCAGCCATCCAGCTGATCCAGGTCATCCAGCAGCTCTTGGGCGTAGTCGGTGATCTTTAAGTACCACTGCGTCAGGTCGCGCTTCTCAACCTCAGAGTTGCACCTCCAGCAGCGACCCTCAATAACCTGCTCGTTTGCCAGCACCGTTGCGCAATCGGGGCACCAGTTCACGGGGCTATTGCGGCGCTCCACCAGCCCGCGCTCCCACATCTTCAAGAAAATCCACTGACCCCAGCGATAGTAATCTGGATTGCACGTCATCACCGTGCGATCCCAGTCGTAGCTAAAGCCCATGCGCTTAAAGCTGGCCATCTGCGTATCGATGTTCTGATAGGTCCACACTGCCGGATGCGAGTGATGCTTGATAGCAGCATTTTCCGCCGGCAGACCAAACGCATCCCAACCCATGGGATGCAGCACGTTGTAGCCCTGCATGCGGCTGTAACGCGCAATGACGTCACCATAGGTGTAGTTGCTCACGTGACCCATGTGAATATCGCCTGATGGATACGGGAACATCTCAAGCACGTACTTGGTAGGCTTGGTGGATGCCTCGTCAACTTTATACAGATCATGTTCTGCCCACGCCTGCTGCAGACGCGGCTCAATTTCATGCGGATTGTAGGGTTTCATAATGAAAGCTCTCTTTTCCCCGGTACCAAATTCAGAATGCTCATATTATAGTGATTGAAAAACAACGTGCACCCACGCGCTCGGAAAAAATCGCGCCAGCTGCACCTTCGCACCACCAAAGGAGTCAAAGTATGTTTGTCGAGACGCCTATTTCTGTCCGCTATGGCGAAACAGACATGATGGGTGTGGTCTATCACGCCAACTATCTGCTGTATTTCGAAGACGCGCGCATTGATTTTTTGGATCACGTCAACTTCAGCTATAGCCAGCGTATTGAGGGCGAAGGCTTCATGAGCCCCATCCATGAGGTGCAGATCAAGTACCGCGCGCCGCTAAGGTATGGCGAAGCGGGCTTTGTGCGAACTTCCATTGCGAAAAATCTGCCGATGCGCACGGTCTATCACCAAGAGGTATATCGCGAAGGCATGACACCAGGGGTTGATGCCCCCCTGGTGGATGCCTATATTACCGTGTGCGTTGTTACGCGCGAAACCTTCAAGCCGGTCAACCTGAAGAAGACGTTTCCCGACCTGTATGAAACCTACGCCTCGGTGTTAGAGTCCAGCGAAAGCGTGTAGCCTTCTTTTGCTCCCCATTCCTCAAGCGTTGACGTCAACGCAGGTGAAAAGGCATTGCCGCCTGCCACCAGCACACGAAGCGCCGGCAGTGTTGTAGGCGCAATGTTTTGCAGGTTGCAGTTGTCGCAATACAGCTCGGTCAAAGTTGCAGAGTTGGCCGTATCCAGCTGAATGCCGTAGTTGTACCCGCACACCAGCACCGAAATCTTGGGGAAGTTCGCCAAATTAAGTGCCTTAAGTGCGTTCGTGCCGCAATCCAAATAGGTCAACTGCGGCGCCTGCCCCGTGATTGAGGTGAGCTGATTGTTTGCTGCGTAGAGCCTGGTGAGGGCGGGATAATTCGCCATATCAAGCGTGGTCAGTCCCTGGTTAGCCACGTTGAGCTCAACCAGCTTGGGGGCTTTGCCCGTGAGCGCGGCAAACTTCGCCTGGCCGTTTGCTTTAGTGGCGTCGTACTGGCACGTGAACGTGACCAGTCCCACCGCGCCGCTCAAATCCAGTGACTTGATGGCATTGTTGGAGCACACAAGCGTATTGAGACCCACCGCCTTCGACAAATCAAGCGACGTCAGCTTGTTGTCGTTGCAGGTCAGCGTATGCAAATTCGTCATGCCCTCCATGGGAAGCACCGTCAACGCGTTGTAGGAACAATCCAGGTCGTTGAGGTTGGGCGCGCTGCCTGAGATGCGCGAAATCTGGTTCTGGCCGCAGAAGAGCACCTGCAGTGCCGGGTAGTTCGACAAATTGATGGTCGTGAGGTTGTTCTTGGTTACAACCAGGTGCGTAAGCGACGGCAGTTTGCCGGCAACACTGGTCAGGCGGTTGTTGTCGCAATCAACCGAACGCAATGAGGTGTACTTGGACAGGTCCAAGCTGGTCAAGCGGTTGGAAGAGCAATCGAAGCGCTCAAGCGGTGCTGATGTGGGCAGCACCAGTGCGGTGAGGTTGTTAAACGAGCAATCCAGTCCGCGAAGCGAGGTGCAGCGGCTCACATCAAGCTTGGTGAGACCTGCCATCTGCATCATCTCTTGCTTTGTTGATGACGTGTTGGGGTAGGTGGTCACCTCAATGGTGGAGACCCCCACGCCGTTGAGCTGCACACTCACCACTGCCGCGCCACCGAGCGTTGCTGGAACTGCAACGGTGTCGTCGCTTCCCTTGTAGCCGGTGACGTAGGCGCCATAGCCGAATTCGCCCGTTTTAACGGTGTAGACCAGTGAGGATGCGGTGGTCGTTGAGCCTTCAGGTTGCGTTGGATTGCTCGGGGTGGTTTCCGGGTTGCTTGGCGTGGTGGTACCTGGCTTGCTGGGTGTGGTGGTACCCGGTTTGCTCGGGGTGGTCGTACCTGGTTTTGAGGTGGACGTGCCCGGCTTGGTAGTCACTTTGCCGTCAGCACCGACGTATTTGTTGCCCACCATTTCGTTTCTTGCCATGACGCCATTGGACTTGAGGTACTTACCATCAACCCACTTACTCTTCGCCATAACTCCTGATGAGGCGAAGTAATAGGTATTGCCAGAGATGGTATTCCAGCCCACATACATCTTGCCGTTTGACGGGTTGAGATAGTAGCGTGAGCCCGAATGGTCAAGCCAGCCGCCAACGCGCTCGCCCGAGCTTTTGAAGTAATACCATGAGCCGCCGATCTTTTGCCAGGCGGTTTTCATGGCACCATTGCCTGGCGTGAGATAGTAGTATTTGCCGCCAATTTGAGTCATGCCTTGCGCCATATAGCCGCCCGATTTGAGGTAGTACCAGGTACCGCCGGTTTTCAGCCATGAGGATTCCAGTGGCGCCCGATGAAGAGAGCCAGAACCAGTCAGAGCCAACCTTGAGCCAGCCATTGGCGCGCATAGCACCTGAGCTGGGCGTGAGGTAGTACCACGAACCGCCGACTTTTTGCCAGCCGGTTTTCATAGCGCCGTTTCCCGGCGTGAGGTAGTACCAGGTACCGCTCACTTTCTGCCAACCCGTGCGCATAGCACCGTTGCCCGGCGTGAGGTAGTACCACGAACCGCCGACTTTTTGCCAGCCGTCTTTCATCCAACCTCGGCCGTCGAAGTAATACCAGGTTCCTGAAATCTGCTGCCAACCGGTTGCATATCCACCGCGCGAATACGCGTACCACCAGCTATTTCCTGATTTCTTCCAGATGCCCGCCTGCGCTGCGTAGGCAGGCTCGGGCTCCGTGGCGGCTGAGGTAAGTGCCAGTGCCGAGGCACCCGCAAACACGCCAACGCCTAAGGCAAGGCTCACCAGGGCTGATGTCAAAAATCGCTTCGGCTGTAACTTCATGCTTGAGATCCTCCTACCTCGTCGTACACAAGGTAACCCGTAGGCTCTGTATCGGTTGTCGCGCAAGCCATCCCCGCGCTCACGCGACGCGTTAGTTCAACGGCAAAGTGTAACACAAACGTTACTAATCTTGAAGCATATCTCCGTGTGGCCTGCGGCGTGCCGGCGCGTCGGCGTGGTTCGCCGTGATCCGCGACCAGCGCACTCCCACCGCGCGCCTAACACCACGTTTTGCGCATGACCTCCCACGCGGCGTCGCGATCAGCCTCCACGCGCGCAATCTCCTCAGCATCCAGCGAGCGGAAACGTCCCTGTCGCTTCAAATACGCCTCAACGCTGGCGAACTCTTTCGGGTTGCGATTCAGCTTGAACGTACCACCAGGCACGCCGCTCACAGCCGAACCTTCGAACTCCGCAAGATACCACAGTCCCGTGTCCACAATGTCGCGCGCGATATCCACGGTCTCGTCTACCCCGCAGCCCCATCCCGTTGGACACGGCGCCATGACATGGATAAAGCGAGTGCCGCGAATATCACGAGCGCGCTCAACTTTGCGCACGAAATCAGGCAGATACCCCACCGAGGCCGTAGCCGCGTAAGCAATATCATGCGCCGCCACAATCTGGAACAGGTTTTTCTTGTTCGTCAGACAACCATGCACGCGCTGACCCGCCGGTGTCGTGGTCGTCTTGGCCCCGAACGGCGTGAGCGAGCTTTTTTGGATGCCGGTGTTCATGTACGCTTCGTTGTCGTAGCAGATATAGAGCACGTCATCGTTTCTGTCGATTGCCCCTGAGAGCGCCTGCAGGCCAATATCGGCCGTACCGCCATCGCCCGCGAATCCCACAACCGTGCAATCATCAGGCTTTTTGCCTTGCGCGCGCAAGCCCGCCTCAATGCCGGTCAAAACCGCTGCAGTAGCGGCGAAGGGCGTGATCATGGCGTTGTTGGCAAACGAAAGCTGCGGGAAGTTAAACCCAACCGCGCTCATGCATCCCGCAGGAAGTGCTGACACGGCGTGTGGACCTAACACCTTAAGCGCTGCGCGCACTGCCAGCGAACCGCCGCAACCCGCGCACGCCTTGTGGCCGAAGAACAATTCGTCGTTTGAAATCGTAGAAGCATTGAGCGCCATTATTCGTGCCCTCCTACGTTGTCAATTCCAATAAAGCGCACCGGCTCGCCCGCACTTTGCTGGGCAGCCATGCGCGCAAGCGAGTGGTAGATGTCACCCAGATCGGCAACCGAGATGTCGTCGCCGCCCAAGCCACCAATAAAGTTGCACGTCGGCACGCTCACGCCGGCCTGCAGCAGCGCCGAATTCACGTTGGTGAACACCGTACCTTCGCCACCAAATGAAATATCTTTTTCCAGCACGCCAATAGCGTGTGCACGAGAGAGCACATGCGCCAACTCATCCTTCGGAAACGGTCGCATGTAGCGAATACGCACCAGACCTGCGCGAATTCCCTCCTCGCGCAGCTGGTCAAGTACGCTTTCGGCCAAACCTGCCACCGAACCGAGCGTCACGAGCACCACATCCGCGTCATCGGTGTAGGCGGTCTCCAGCATGCCGGTGTAGTGACGTCCAAAAATCTGGGCGAAACGGGTCTCCGCCTCCTCAATCACCTCAGGGGCCACCAGCATATCTTTGTGCTCCCAGTACTTGAAGTACTTGTTGTACTCCGGTCCTGCCGAATAGCCAATATTGACAGGGTTTTCGAAATCAAAGCAGTTGGTTGTGGGCGCATAGGGCGGCAAGAAGGCGTCGGCTTGTGCCTGCTCAGGGACGTCGACCGTCTCGTAGGTATGCGTGAGGGCGAAGCCATCCAAGTTGACCATCACCGGCGTCATCACGCGCGCGTCCTCGGCAAGCGCATACGCCATGAGCGCCATATCAAGCGCTTCCTGATTGTTTTTCGCATACGCCTGAATCCAGCCGTGATCCAGCAGCGCCAGCGAATCTCGCTGGTCACCATAGATGTTCCACGGTAGCGCCGTTGCGCGATTGGCGTTCATCATGACGATGGGAAACCTGCCGCCCGCAGCATAGGTGAGACACTCTGCCATATAGAGCAAGCCCTGGCTGGAGGTGGCTGTAAACGTGCGCGCGCCGGTGGCTGACGCACCAATGGCACACGACAGCGCCGAATGCTCGGACTCAACGTGTACATACTCGGCTTCAAGCTGGCCTGACTCCACCATGTCGGAGAGGCGCTCTACCACCACCGTTTGCGGCGTGATGGGATACGCGGAAATTACCTGGGGGCGTGCAAGGCGAACACCTTCGGCGAAGGCCTCGTCGCCTGAGAGGAATTGCTTCATGAGCGCATCGCCTCGCTTTCTGAAATCATGGAGAGCGCGTTGAACTTGCAGACGCTCACACACACGCCACAGCCCTTGCAAAAGTCCAGGTCAACGGCGACTGGCGCAACGGGCGTGGTGGGGGCTGTGGGAGCAGTGGGCGCCTCGGATGCCGAAGCAACCGCAGCTGCCGCCTCGGGCGATACCTTATAGATGGCGCCGTCAGGACAGTAGAAGTAGCACTGGTAACAGCCCGTGCACGCACCTGCATCAATAATGGGACGCTCGTTTCGCCATCCCGCGTTTTTGCTTACCAAGTGACCTGCGCTAAAACAGGTGGTGTGGGCGAAATCTTGCGGGTCAAGCTCACCGGGTTGCAGCGTGCAGATGACCGCGTCGGGGCGCTGCGGCGCGCGCGAAGGTGTCGGGACAGCAGCCGCACCAGAAGCCTCCGTCGCCAGCGGCGCATCAGTTGCACCAAGCGCTTCAGCATTATCCACAGTGCCCACTTCGCCAAAATTGTTTGCAGCCAGCTGCGCCTGAGCACACGCCGCATCCACCACGGCAATATTTTTGTCGTGCAGCTTCGGCGCCATATACGCGCGAATGGCTGCATGCCCATCAATCGGTTCAAGCTGATCACACAGCGCACAAAGCGCACCCAAAAACACCGTATTAGGGATCGGCCTACCTAAAAGCTCGGTAGAAATCCCGTCAGCATCCAGCGCGATAATGCGCGAATCTCCAAAAGCAGCCGAGGGCTTCGCGGAATTGACCAGCACCACCCCACCGGGCTTAAGCTCCTGCTCCCAGCCATCAGCCAGCAGCGTTTCGTCCAGATAAACGACGTAATCGGCCTGCTTGATGGCGGATCGATCCCCAATGGGCACCTCGTCCATCTTCGTAAACGCGCACATCGGAGCACCTCGGCGCTCCGGACCAAACGAGGGGAACGCCAATTTGCCCTCATCAAGCGAGGCCGCGGCACCCAAAAGTCGCGCCGCAGTAAAGGCGCCCTGCCCGCCTCTGCCATGCCATAAAACTTCAATCATAGCTATTCCTTACCGGAAAACCTCAACGCGCCGCGCCCAAGAACACCGCGCGCCATCTTACTTCGCCATTTTTAGTATAGCCGCTTGTGCAGCACGGGTGCCAATCACTTAATTGAAATCTTAAGCTGAACACCTATCCAGATTGCGATTACAATAAAACGGCTAAAGAGCTTTGTGAGTCAAATCACTAATGGCAAAAGGTATACATTAATGTTAACCTATTGGCATGAGTCACTTCGATGACATATACGAACTCGCAGTCGACAATTACGGCTTGGTCACCACTGCCCAAGCGCGAGATCTTGGTGTAACGAAGGCCGAACTAAGCAGATGGGTCGCGAGCGAGCGTCTTGAAAGGCGCGGGCGCGGAGTGTACAAACTGGTTCGGTACGTCCCCACCGAGCTGGACCCTTATGCTGAGGCAGTGGCTCTCGTCGGTGACGGCAGTTTTCTCACGGGAGAGTCGGTGCTTGCCATGCATGGTCTCGCACTCGTGAATCCGAGAAGACTCTCCGTCGGCACGACGGGCAGAATCAGGAAGAGCATCCCCGATTGGATTACGCCCCAGACAGTCAAGAACAAGACCACGACCCAATACGAGGGCATTCCCTCCCAGACCATTGCCGAGGCGATCCTCGATTGTCGCGGCAGCGTGATGCTGGAGCGTCTCCAGAGCGCTGCCGAGGAGGCGCGCGAACAAGGACTTATCACGAAGGCAGAGTACAAGCACGTGAGAGAGGGGCTCTCATGAGTAGACCCAACAGCAGAAGGAATCTCGATATCGCCATAGAACGCATTGCTCATGACGGCGAGGATGCCATCCGCATCAGAAGGAACCTGGCGAACGCTATAGTCGGCCAGCTCCTGCCAGATGGCGCAGTGAAAGGCGGGAGCTCTTTGAAGCTTCGCTTCGGGGAGGGCTCTGCTAGGTTCTCACGAGATTTAGACACGGCTCGTGCATCCGATATCGACAGTTATGCCGAGGCTCTGGAGAGCGCGCTGATGGCGGGATGGAACGGATTCACCGGAAGGCTTGTGCGTGGCAGACAGGCCTCGCCTAAGGGCGTCCCCGCCAACTACGTCATGCAGCCTTTTGAGGTGAAGCTCTCCTACAACGGCAAGTCCTGGATGACAGTTCCATTAGAGGTTGGGCACAACGAGATCGGAGATGCCGAGGAGCCTGACATGAGGGTGCCAGAAGAAGCCTCGTGAACCTTCGAGGCGCTTGGGTTTCCACCATTGGGTCCCATGCCCTTCATGAAGCTCGCCCATCAAGTCGCGCAGAAGCTTCACGGGCTCACAGAAAGCGAATCGGAGCGCGTTCACGACCTGATAGACCTGCAAGTGATCATGCGCGAGGAGCCACCAGCCTTAGAAACGGTCAAGCCGCTTTGTATTCGGCTCTTCTCCTACCGAGACATGCAGCCATGGCCCCCCGTGATAGAGATTCAGCCAGGGTGGGCTGAAGGCTACAAGGCGGCATCCGAGGGTCTAGCGGTTCTTGACCTAGAAGAAGCCATCACTTGGGGCAACGACCTTATCGATCGAATAGATTCGACTGAACTCCTTTTGGGTTCTAACCCTTCTCATCTTAGTGACCATGACATCTCTTAGCTGGCTTTTGAGCTAGTCTATACAGGGAATAGCACGTTCTTCGATGGAAGGATGCTCGGCATCATAAGTTCCTTGCTTGCCGCGATCTTTCTTCTATCGGATTTTAAGTACGGGTGCCAATCTAAGCAAATCCCGTGGAAAAACGCGACTCAATGGTGACGCATATATGCCGGCGGCCTACTATACATTTGAGCACTGTATTTGGCGAAGGAGTCACGTTTTCACGCATTATGGATCAGCAATCACAGCATACCCCACCTGACCAGGCAAAAACTCGCCGCCTTCGCCCGCAAGCAACCGACGAACCCACGCGCCGCCTTCGCCCGTCAAGCACTGACGAGTCCACGCGCGCGTATCGCCCGGCACCGACCGAGGAGTTGCCACGCGGCGCGCACGCAACGCACGCAGCACAAGCAACCGCCGAGATGCCCCAGAACCCTCCGCGCAAGCAAAACTTTATCAAGCGCGGACTTGATCACTGGTTCTCGCGTCTGCTCGGAGCCGTCTCATCAGGGGATCTGGGCGGCCAACAGGAAGAGTACGCCTCGCATCGCACCACGCGCGACTACATCTTTAACACCATCGGTATCACGCTGTGGGGCATGGTCTTTCCCATCCTCACCATTGTGGTCACGCAGCTGGTGGGCGTTGAGCAAGCCGGCATGTTCTCCATGGCGTTTGTCACCGGTATGCTACTGATGTATCTGGCGAACTATGGCGTGCGCACCTATCAAGTATCCGACCTGCAAGAGACGCACTCGTTTTCGGATTACCAGGTCAACCGCTGGATCACCTGCATCATCATGGTGGTGGTCAGCATTGCCTATTGCACGCTGCGCGGGTATGACTCCGAGATGTTCACCATCAGTTTGGGTGTATATATCTACAAGATGATTGACGGCTTGGCCGACGTGTACGAAGGCCGCCTGCAGCAAGTGGACAAGCTCTACCTAGCCGGCATCTCCCAAGCACTGCGCTCTGCGGTCGTGCTGGTGGTATTCGCCGTCTTCTTGTTCATCACGCGCAACCTCCCCGGTGCCTGTATTGCCATGGCCGTGGCGGCAGCTGCGTCATTTATCCTGGTCACGTTCCCCTTGGCGCTCTTCGAGACGCCCAAATCCGACCGCATGCGCGTCTCAAGCGTGGCGCTATTGTTCAAGCAATGTTTCCCGCTGTTTGTGGCGCTGTTTCTCTACGCGCTCATTGACAACATGCCCAAATTCGTCATGGAAGGCGTGCTGTCCTACGACAATCAGCTCTACTTCAACGCGCGGTACTTCCCCGCGCAGGGCATTTTGTTGACCGTTGGACTCATCTATAAACCACTGCTCGTTCGCATGGCAGAAGCCTGGTCTGACCCGAGCAAACGCCGCCGCTTCGACCTCACAATTATTGCGATGTTTGTGCTCATCGTGATCATCACGGTGGTCGTGGCGCTGTTCATGGGCTGGATCGGCATTCCGCTCATGAGCTTCCTCTACGGCCTGGACTTCGAGCAATTCCGCGGTCTGTCCTACATCATGATTGCCGCAGGTGGCGTCACGGCCGCCATCGACTTTCTCTACCAGGTCATCACCGTGTTGCGTCGCCAAAAATCGGTCACCAAGCTCTACCTCATCACGTTTGGTTTCTCGCTCTTCGTGCCCATTTTGCTAGTCAACTTCACCGGCCTTCCGGGCGCCATCATCGGATACCTCATCGTGATGACTATTCTTTTGGTGTTGCTCGTAATTGAGTACGTGAGCATTCGCCTTGATTTGGCGAACAAGCTGGGCATGGATACGTCGAAATCCGGCGAGATGCCAAACGCTTCCGACACGGCGAAACTGGCCGCCATCCAGACAGACGACGCCGCCCAAACAAAACGCGGCGCGCATCAGAGATCCAACCGCCAAACCGATCAGAGCTCTGAGCGCACCGCGCGAATTCGCCGTCAGTAATGCCGACAGTCACCCTTAGAAGCGAGCGTAGCGCTCCAGGTTCTTCTTGAGTGTCTCTACAAAGCGAACGCCCACCTCATCAAGCGTTTCGCCCTTGCGAACGACATATCCCAAATGCAGCGTCTCGTCAGTCTCAAGCGGCACGGTGTCAAGCGATGAGCCATCAGAGATGCCCACCAAGATGCCGCTGGTGATGGTGTAGCCGTTAAGCGCCACGATGAGCTCCGAAAGCGATGCGCGATCCGTGCATGCAATGCTTTTGGCGCGCGGCACCTCAGCAAGTGCCTCTTCGGCGAAGCATGCTGGAGCGCCACTCTCCTGCTCAAAGTAGATATACGGATAGCCATCCATGTCCTCAAGCGAAAGCGAAGCGGCGTTTACCATCGGATGGCTCTTGGGCAGTGCCACACGCGGCGCGCTCTGAATAAGCTCGCAAAACTCCAGCCCTGCCGCATCAAGCGCCAGGTTCAAATCGGCCGCCGTCTTGGAGGTTTGCATGATAACGCCCAGCTCAGAGGCGCCTGATACCACATCATCAATCACGCCTTGGGTCGTGCGATCACGCAGCGCATATGAATATTCATCTCCACCAAGCGCCAAAACGGTGTGGGCGAAAGTTTGTACGTCGAACAAATAATGTTGTCCTGAAATTGCAAAAGTTGCTGCCATGACTGTTTCCTTCTTCCCGCAGACGCCTAGTTGGTGTTGGTGCGCTCGTCCACAAAGCGGCTTGCCTTGTGCTCTGACGACGTACCCAGCTTACCTGCATCATACACGATAACCTTAGCAGGACGCACGCCCGTGTGGGTCTTCAGCGCACCTTCCACGTGCTTCGCAACCACGTCATAGGGCTCGTCCGACCCCTGCGCGCGCTCAACCGACACCTCGTATTTCGTCGTGAAGTCCTGGTCATACACGCGAATGGAGTATTCGCCCGTCAAGCCCTTTTCGCCACGCACTACAAACTCAATATCGGTCGGGAACACATTGACCGCACCCACGATAAACATCTCGTCCTTGCGACCCGTAATATGGATACGCGCCAGCGTACGGCCGCACTCGCACTTCTCGTTTGAGACATAGCCAATGTCTCCCGTGCGGAAGCGAATCATCGGACGCGCCTTTTTCATGAGCGTGGTGTAAACGAGTTCTCCCAGCTCACCGGGCTCAAGCACCTCGCCGGTATTGGGGTCAACCGTCTCAACGAGGATCTGATCCTCCACGATATGCAGGCCATCTTTCGCCTCACACATGGCCGCGCACGCGCCATAAATGTCAGACAAACCGAAGAAGTCTACCACCTTCGCGCCCCATAAGTTCTCAATTGCCTCACGCGTTGACTTGATAGAACCACCCGGCTCACCAGCAACAATGATGGTATGAATGGCGAAGTCAGTCTTGGGGTCATAGCCTTTTTCCTTGGCTTTTTCGCCCAGCGTCCACGCGTATGAGGGACTGGTCCAGATCACGGTCGGCTGGTACTGCTTGAGCACAAACAGCAGACGGTCGGACGGAACCGCGCCCACCCAAATGGCCAGCGCGCCCAAACGCTGCGCGCCAATAACATCAGGGCCGCCCACGTAGAGCGCGAAGTTGAGGCCATGCACGTAGCGGTCGTTGGGACGCATGCCTGCCTGCCAGAACAGACGCGCCTCAGTGTCTTGCCACAGATCGAAGTCTTCTTGAGTGAAGGGGCTGACGGTTGGCACGCCAGTTGAGCCTGATGAGGTGGCCATAAAGACGACCTCCTCTTCGGGCACTGAGCACATTTCGCCAAAAAAGCTGCCCACGTGCTGCGTGTCTCGCTCCGTCTTCTTGTCAATGAAGGGGAACTTCTCAATATCAGCAAGCGTGTGGATGTCATCGGGAGACACGCCCGCCTCGTCAAACGTGCGCTTGTAATACACCGTGTTGTCATACGCATAGCGAACCATCTCTTTGAGGCGCTCAAGCTGCATGGCTTCCAGTTCAGGGCGCGGCATGCACTCAATTTCTGGGTCGTAATATTTCTGGTCGTAAGGGATGTCCTTTTTCGCCATGTCGATGCTCCTTTGCCTGCGTATGATTTCAAAAAATTTAGCTTAAGCATCAAACCACGAACAACTTTCAATTACAACCACTTTCATCATATGATGTTTTGAACGGTTGCTATCGGTTATTCATATAGCCAGGTGTTTAATTTTGGCGAAATTAATCGTTTCTTAACGCCCGTTGCGCAACATTTGTGTTTATACTGATCAGAGGCACCTTACTAAGGTTGCAGCGCAAATTATTAGCCTGCTATCTTTATTGAAAACGGAAAGCACCATGACGCTTCAACAACTTCGCTACCTCATTGCTATTGCTGAATATGGCTCAATTAACGCTGCAGCTCAAAACTTGTATGCGTCACAATCGAACCTCTCTATTGCCATCAAAGAACTTGAGCAAGAACTGGGCATTACCATTTTCATGCGAAGCAACCGCGGCGTGACGCTGACCAATGACGGCACCGAGCTTTTGGGCTATGCGCGTCAAGTCATTGAGCAGGCCGACATGCTTGAGGCGCGGTATGCCGAAAACGATAACTCGCATCTGCGCCTGGCGGTATCCACGCAGCACTATGCCTTTAGCGTGCAGGCCTTCGTCAACGTTGCCGAGACGTGCGACTCAGACAACTACGAGTTCATCTTGCGCGAAAGCACCACCGCCGAGATTATTGAAGACGTGCGAACGTTTCGCAGCGAAGTGGGCATTTTGTTTGTGGACACGTTCAACCAGCAGGTGCTGCAGAAAGCCTTTAACGATGCGCATGTTGCGTTCTACCCGCTCTTTGAAGCGGCGGTACACGTTTTTGTGGGCGAACAGCATCCGCTGGCGGGACGCGCGGTGCTCTCCCCCGAGGACTTAGCAGACTGGCCGCGCTACTCCTTTGAGCAAGGCACCACCAATTCGTTCTACTATGCCGAAGAACCCTTGAGCTATCTGCCGCACACCAAAAACATTCGCTTTTCTGACCGCGGCACGCTGACTAACCTGCTGACCAGCCATAACGGCTTTACTCTTTCAACGGGCGTTTTGTCCTCTGAGATGATGTCGGGCATTGTGAGTATCCCGCTTGATACCGCCGAGCGCATGCAAGTGGGCTACATCATGCACACTGAGCGCAAGCCTTCAGCGCTGCTGTTGAGCTACATTGACGAGCTTAAAGCCATCATTGCCGCCAATCCAACGGTGCAAGCGCCCTAGCCGCGCACGGGTAACGTAACCAATCGGTACCCGTTGTTTATCAGGCGCTTTCCAATCAAGCTGCGCACAAACACTTACCACAGTTGCTTCGTATAGTCACAAGTGGAACCTTTGTCATGAGGTGAAACTTCGCCATGCGTTTGTGCTCCTTTCTGCGTTTTGAAGCAAGCTTCACTCCGCGACAAATTCGACATTCAACTTTAGGAGGCACGTATGGGTTGCACAACTTTACTGGTTGGCAGAAAAGCAACAAACGACGGCTCAACCATCATTGCCCGCAACGAAGACTGCGGCGATGGTTCGTTCAACGCCAAGAGCATGGTAGCTGTTCTGCCTGATCAACAGCCGAGAACCTACACCGGGGTGAATTCGCACCTCACCATTGAACTACCCGATAATCCCCTTCGCTATGTTTGCACGCCGAACACTGACCGCTCAGATGGTGTGTGGGGCGAGGCCGGCATCAATGCCGCAAACGTAGCAATGACCGCAACCGAGACCATTTCATCAAACGCGCGTGTGCTGGGCGCCGACCCGCTTATTTGCTACAAGCCCGCACAAGGCGAACCGGGCACGCCAGGATATGAGCCTGAAGTGGCTGGCGGCATTGGCGAAGAAGACCTGGTCACTATCATTTTGCCCTATATTCACACCGCCAAAGAAGGCGTGAAGCGCATGGGCGCTTTGCTTGAGCAGTATGGCACCTATGAAATGAATGGCGTGGCTTTCAGCGACGCTAACGACATTTGGTACATTGAGACCATCGGTGGTCACCACTGGATTGCTCGCCGCGTACCCGATGACGCCTACGTCGCACAACCGAACCGCATGGGTATTGATCGCATGGATTTGGCAGATGCGTTTGGCGCTCAGCACGATTACATGTGCAGCGCTGACCTGCCCGAATGGATGGCCGAAAACCACCTCAATGTAGCTATGTCCGAGAGCGCTGCGGTAGATGAGGGCTTCCATGGCATTCCCGCAGTCTTCAATCCGCGCCAGGCATTCAGCAGCTACACCTGGCTGGACATCGTGTACAACAATCCGCGCGCATGGTATATGTGCAGCGTGCTCAACCAGACTTCGCCGCTGTTCCATGGGGACGCTCCTACCTACAACGAACACAGCATGGACATTCCGTGGTGCATGGTTCCTGAGGTCAAGGTCTCAGTTATGGATGTGAAAAACATCCTCTCCTCCACCTACAACGGCACCCCCTATGATTGCTACGGCAATCTGGGAGATCATCAGTCACGTCATCTGTATCGCGACATCGGCATTAACCGCACCTGCGAGACATCCATCCTGCAGGTTCGTCCCTATGCACCGCATGCCGCTCAGGCGGTTCAGTGGGTTGCTTTTGGCTCAGGCCCGTTCAACACTGCCATTGCCATGTATGCAAACGTTCGCGAAATCCCTGCATACCTTGACACGCCAATGAACGTGAGCACCGAGAGCTTCTACTGGACGGATCGTTTGGTAGCTGCTCTGGCTGATCCTGAATACTTCGACAACATGGAAGCCATCTCAGGCTATCAGCAAGAAACTTTAGCAGCAGGGTATGCGTCATTGAGCGCAACCGATAAGCTCATCAGCGCAGATGCTTCTATGGATGACGAAGCCGCCATCAAGACGCTTGAGGCAGCAAACGCCAAGCTGGTTGACCTGGTGAAAGCCGGCAACGACAAACTGCTCGGTAGCGTACTCTTTGAGCGCAGCTTGAAGATGCAAAACGCCTTTGGCGCATCGGACCACTGAGTTTGAACCGCGCCGCCAAATCGGCGCGCTTGCAAGTTGCTCAAGTCCAAACAAAAAAACTCCGTGCAGGAGGTGCCGACGCAGGTCGGTGCCTCCTTTTTTTATACATATGAAAGTAAAATAGAAGCAATGCAGCTCGTCCACTGCTCTCACTTCCCACCCCCCCACTCCCCCATCTGCCGTCAGTCTACTGCGCCACAGGCGCAGTAATAGGCACGCAAAAACGCTACAAGCCCAATTCTCGTTAAGAAATTGACGAATTCCGAAGATTCGCGGCGTGCCGGTTTGCGCTTGAGCGGAGCACGCCCGGCTCTCTTTCAGTCGCGAGCCGCTGATCAGGCGTGATGCGAGCGAAGTATTTCTCGCGCAAAGTTTATCTTCGGCAATCTTCGGAAAACTCTAAATTATTAACGCCAGAGAGCCATTTTGCGTTTTTGCTCCGACCAAACGGTGGGCCTGCCCCCTGCACCCCCCACTCACCCCATCTCGCCTGCGCTTCCCCTGCGTCCCCACCCCCTGCACCCGCACCCTCCCAGCCACGCAAACACAAAGAAAGCCGAGGCACACACAGTGTCTCGGCTTTCCTGTACGATGACGCGAGTTTCACAACCTACTCGCGCCACGGCTCTCCCAGCGCAGTAAGGGGTTAACTACGTCGGATCGTCGTCAGAGAAGTTTCACCGTCAAACTCTGCAGCACAAGCTTTATGCCTCAAGCGAGCTGACCGGGTTAAACGTATTCCAGAACGGCCAAACGATCGGGTCGCCATCAAGCGCCTTCTGCTGCTCAGCGCTCATGAGATCCTTGCGGATTGCAACCTCATACACGAAGTTGTCGAACCACTCATCGCCGCAGACGAAGTAACCATTATTGCCCGTCTTCTTGCCACCGTTTTCGGTGCCCCAAGAGTTTTCAATCTTCCACTTGGTCGGCTTGCCATCATGGATATCAACGCCGGCGATAACCATAGCGTGCGTCGGCAGGCTCTCATGCATAGCGAAACGCTCAGCCTTATCCATATCAAACTGCACGTCAAACATGCTCTCCAAGTCGTAGAGCTTCATGTCCATAACGCCTGCCATACGATCACAATGTTGCAGTACGTCGCAGCCGAACCAGACCGGCTCGCCCGCCTTCAACTGAGCAATAACCAGCGCCTTAAGCTCATCCATCGGCAGGTTCAGATAGAGGTTTTCGCGCTCAGGAATCTGGTCGGAGTCTTCAATGGTGTAGACGCGGTTGTACGGTTTATCTTCGCCCGGTACATTAATAACACCAACGTAGTCAGCAACGTCAATCGGAACATATTTCTTGGCGAACTCAAGCGGCGTCAAATCATAGTCTGCGTGGTACTTGCCATCAGCATCTTCGTATTGGAAGTCAAACTTCTCAGGCGGCTCACCAAAGCAAACAGCCAATACGCGATAGACCTCGTTGAGCATTTCTTCCTGGGTTGCCGTGGTGTCTTTACCCTCTTGTGCCATCTTGCGCAGTTTCAGCGCATCTTGGCGAAGCAGGTGTGACAAGAAGGTGTTCACCTCAGCCGTATCATTGGTGCAATGCGTCTCTGACATGGCCTGATGCGGTACAACGCCGTACTTTTTCACGAGCGCTGCAACCATGTCCCAGTCGCCGCCGTCTTGCATCGGAGCGCTGATCAGCCAGTTGACCTCACGGTCATCAAGCGACTTATCAGCCGTGGCTACGATGTGCTCCATAAACCATGCAGCACGCTCAAGCTTGTTGAAGAATGCAAGATATGCCTGCGAAAGCTCAAAGGTACCACGCGGCAGGTTGAGGTCTTTTTCGATATGGAAGCGCAGGGTGTTCAGGCATGCAAACATCCAGCAACGACCTGACTGCAGCTGGTTCGCAACCGCTTCTTTATCCACGTCAATTGAGAATGCAAAGTTTGCCGGAGAGAGTTGCTTTAATACATCAACGTCTTCAGCTGACTTCAAGATACCGTTGGTCATAACGGCTTTTTGTGCCACATGCTGGGTCTTTGCGTTCTTAAATGACTCGGACATTTTGGCAATTTGTTCTTTTGATAATTTCATAACAAACTCCAGTTTCTCTTTGTTGTCCTGCTTGTTGCTTATTCGAAATGCGTCCACGGCTGGGTCGGACGAGACTGCAAGTAGCCCTTCATCCAATTCCACAGCGGGTGCTGCTCAAAGAATGCATCCACATCAAATTCGACACCATCTGCGCGGCCATAACGACCCCACATCTCAATGTTTTCCATCTCATGAGGGCCAGCAACCTTACCGTCGCATGAGCCTGCCGGATAGAACGGGATGTTCCAAACGGCATCAGGATCGTCTGCATAGAGCTGCGGATCCACGTCATAGTGTGCGCAAATGCAACGCGACGACGGGTTGTTGTAGCCCAGATAGACGTCATAGGTGTCAGCCAACATTTTCTTGGCTACTTCGACATCAATCTTGCCGTAATACTGATCAATCAGTTCCATCCAACGCTGGCGACGTGCGCCCGTTTGCTGACGCGGGTCATTAAAGCCGTTGTCTTTGCATTCAAGGTTGCGAATGCGCGGGTCAAATACGGCATTGCACCCAAAGAAGCAACCGTTTTTCGTGCGTTTGAGCGACTGGTATTTCAAGCCCTGCTCATAGCGCGCAATTTCGCCCGTCTTCTTATCGGCAATCAGCCACGCGTTTGCATAGCCGCCGTTGTTGCCCTTGTTCAGGCGCTCAACGAACTCATCGATGCTTGAGGAGTACTGGATTGCATCGCGAATACGTACCCACTCAGGGATACCTTCGGTGTCGTACTGGTCAAAGCCTGCCAGGGTAGTCTCGGTAACTGAGAGGCCGTTGGTGGTGACATAGAAGTCGGTCATGGAACTGAGCATGCAAGGACCAGATGCCTGCATGATGAAGGTTGCGCCCTCATCAGGCTCTACGCGCTTGCAAATGTTGAAGTACTGACCACTCCAGAATTCGTCGAAGCTTTGATGCGCAATAACCGGCTTGCCATCTACCGTGGCGTCGCCTGTCGCAATAATGGCTGAGCAGTGCTCCTTGCGATGCGTCTTCATCTGCGGACGATCCATGAGCTTTGGTGCCTCGCGCGGCCACCAATAGCCTGTCATTTCCATCCAGTCGTTCCACGCAATGACGTCATCCACGCTGGTTGCAACACCTGCTGCGGTCAGGCCATCGGCCATACCTTGCAGCTCTTGCATAAAGCGCTCCGGGATCTTGTCTTTGTGCAGTGCAATTGACTGCTCTGCAAACCACGAGTAATCCATGCCAAACGACTCAAGCGTCATGTAGGTATACACGCGAATTGCATCAGCGTATTCGTCAGCCAGCAGATATCCCTCTTGAAAACCACACTCATACGGGGTGCCCTTCACGTGGATGTGCTGCCAACCGTTTTTCTGGTTGAGGGTTGCCTTGTCAACAACCGCCTGTTGTTTTTCATCAAGCATAACTGCTTCTTTCTTTCGCGTCTTGTGTGTTCGCCGTTTGATTAACCCAGGTGACGCTTCTCGTAGAATGCCTGCAGCTCGCCGATCATCTTTTCAAGCGTCGGCTGATCCT
>CAJTML010000012.1:5195-30593 GCA_910577495.1 uncultured Eggerthellaceae bacterium | reverse complement strand
TTGATACCGCCCGAGGTTGAACCCGCGCTGCCACCAACCGCCATAAGCATGGCAACCACCAAACACGCGCCTGATGAGAGCGCCGTGGTTAGCTGATTGGGCGTGATATTCAAAAAGCCCGTGGTAGAGGATGCCGAGATCACGGTAAACAGACCGCGACGCAGCATGGCCGGCAGGTTCGAAAACTCCGCGCTCATGGTAAGGGAAGCGGCGAACACGCAGGTCATCACGCAAAGCCACAGCACAAGCGTGCGAATCTCAAGGTCGCGGAAAAACGTCTCAATGTGGCCTTTCCGCACTTCAGCATGCAACACGAAGTTGATAGAGCCCGCCAGCATGAGCACCATCACAATCACCTCTAAAGGAGATGAGTGGTAATACATAATGGACTGACTCATGGGTGTAAAACCGCCGGTCACAAACGCAGAGATGGAAACCCAGAGCGCTTGCAACACCGCGCGCAGCGGCTCCATGCCAAGCAACAGACAGATCACTGACAAGATCCCCGTGGCTACAATGATGATGCCGATGGTGATCTTCGCAATAAACTGCGTCGTTTGAATGATGTTGGGCAGCACGTGCTCGCTGCGCCCTTCTGACGAATAGAGGCTGGCACCACCGCGTTTGCCAAACAGGCCAAACGACAACGCCACCACAATGAGTCCCAAACCGCCAATAAAGTGCAGCACAAAACGCCACATGTTGTCGGCATTTGAGAGGTGATCCAAGTCCATAATGACGGTAGCACCCGTAGTCGTAACGCCTGATACGCCATCGAACAGCGCATCCAAAAACGTGGCGTAGTGCCCCGAAAGATACATCGGAATAGTTGCCACAAATCCCAGTACAATCCACGCAAGGCCAGTCACTACCATGGCTTGCTGCTGGTTGAGCCTGCCCGGCTCTATGCGCAAAAAGCGCAACGCGGATCCCAAAATGAGCGTAATGCCAATAGTCAGCAAGTAGCGCGAGGCCGGCTCCCACTCTTCGCAAGCAACCGCTAAGACGAACGGCACCAGCAAACCAAGCGTTGAGAACAACACCAAAACGCCCAGGTAGTGGCCAATAACGCGCAGGTCATATAAGGTAAAACGCTGCCACATGTCAGCATCGTCCCTTTCCGACCCACATGCAATATGTTGCCTTCGTCATCAACCCAGCACAAGCCTTACGAAAATAATGAGAATCCACAACAAAATGAGCAGGCATAAAAGCGACAACAAGACAATCCCCATGCCAATGGCGGGGGTCTCAAGTCGCTGCAGAATATGTACGTTTTTCTTACGCATATCTAACGTATTCTAGTACATCTTTATCACGTGCTGACAGATGTGTTGGGTCTTCGACACATGCGTTGCCTGCGCACACCACCAACGCGCGCCGACGCACACGCGCCCACTATATATACAGCGTCGTTTGTGCCGGCTGCGTCTTCGCCACAATCTTGCCCTGGCGAATGCTGTAGGTCACCGGCGCATGCGTGCGCAGTACCTCATAGAAGTTCGGCGCATCCAACAAGATGCAGTTTGCCGGGTTGCCCACGCGAATGCCGTAGCCCTCGCTCACACCAAGCGCTCGCGCGCCGTTGTAGGTCACAAACTTATACGCGTCTTGTAGCTCGTCATAACCCATGAGTTGCGCGGCGTACACGCCCATCCACACCGGATCTAACATATCGCCATTTCCCAGCGGATGCCACGGATCCTGCAGATCGTCTTCGCCAAAAGCAACGGGCACACCAGCGTTGTTGAGCTCTTTGACGCGCGTGAGGCCGCGACGCTTCGGGTACGTGTCGAAGCGACCACCCAAATGCATGTTGACCATGGGATTTGAAATGATGCTGATCTCTGAGCGCGCCAGCAAATTGATGAGCTTATGCGCATAGGCATCCGGATACGCGCCCATGGCTGTTGTGTGCGACGCCGCCACGCGACGCCCCATTCCGCGCTCTAAGGCAAGTGCGGCCAGCACCTCCAAGTTGCGCGAATCAGGGTCGTCAATTTCGTCGCAATGCACGTCAACGAGCAGGCCATACTCTTCAGCCACATCCATCAACAAACGCACCGAATCCGCTCCATAACCGCGCGTGAATTCCAGGTGCGGGCATCCGCCGATTGCGTCTACCCCGCTTGCCGCTGCTTTGCGCAGCAAGCCTTCGCCGTTCGGAAACGACAAAATGCCCTCTTGCGGAAACGCCACCAGCTGCACGTCAATGAAGTCGCGAACCTCCTCGCGCACCTCAAGCAGCGGCTCCAAGGCAGTCAGCGTCGGCTCGGTCACGTCCACATGCCCGCGCACATGTTGCACGCCATGCGCGGCAAGCAGGCGAAGGGCGGCAGTTGCCCGACGCTTGACATCCTCGGGTGACAGCAAGTTGAGCTGCTTATACTCGGAAAAAATCTGCACGCCTTCAAAGAGCGTACCCGACTCATTCCAGCGCGGCGTTCCCGCCGTCAAACACGCATCCAGGTGTACATGCGGCTCAACATATGGAGGCAGCATCAAATTTGTGTTGCCTTCGATAATCTGTTCGCCCTCAGATGCCACCAGCTGCGGGGCAATCTCTGCAAACACGCCGTCGACAATGCGGACGTCTGTTGGAGTTGTCGCATTTTCAATATAAACATTGCGAATCAGCATGTCGTTTTCCTCACGTTTTCTCACGGTTTTTCATGCAAACTCAACGCGGTTTGCAATCAGCTCATTCTACTACGTATCCAACCGCCAGCCCGCCCAAATGCCCCGTTTGGCGCCGTAGTGTGTTTCCAACCGTTTTCGTAACGGCTTACGGAGCGTTTTACACAAGTTCTATAGCTATAATGCAGAAACTCACCATACGAGGTGAAGGTTTGAGGAAGCAAAATTTCGCCCTCTCAATCGGTTTGCGCAGCGCGCTTGCCACGTCGGGGAACACCGGCAGCGCAGCAGGTTTTCGCGAACACAAAAAGAAGACGAAGATTTTGCACGAGAAAGGGAAAGGAAGGGAAGTCATGGCTACAGAAAAAGTAGAGCTCGCTGAGAATACTGACACTGAAGACATTGATTATTCGCTCTCGCGCGTACCGGCCGAAGCGAAACAGCCATTTTGGCGTATTCTCTTCATCAGGATCGGCGCAATTTGCTGCGTATCACAGCTCATGCTGGGCGCTGCACTCGGATTTGGCATGACCTTCTTCGACGCCTTCCTGGCAACGCTGTTCGGTTCAGTTCTGCTTCAGGTAGTAAGCTGGGCTTTGGGTACCGCAGCAGCACATGAAGGCCTGTCAATCAGCTTGCTTTCACGCTGGGCTGGTCTTGGCAAGGGCGGTTCTGCCGTATTCGGCGGCGTCGTGGCCATCTCCATGGTTGGCTGGTTCGGCGTTCAGAACTGCGTGTTTGGCCAGGGCATGGCTGACATCATTCCGTTTACGGACTTCTTGGGTACCCAAGAGCTGATCGCAGGCACCGGCATCACGGGCGAGTATGTGCTCTGGGCCATTATCACCGGCATCGGCATCACGCTGCTGGTTGTGTTCGGCATCAAAGCAATTGCGAACTTCGCCACCATCTTCGTGCCGCTGTTCATCATTGCTGTTATCTGGTCTGCCGCAATCGTTTTGCAGGGTCACTCACTGGGCGAGCTTGTTGTTGCTGCTCCTCCCGGACCGGCCATGGGCATGGGCGCTGCAATCACCATGGTTGCGGGCGGCTTTATCGCAGGTGCAATCTGCACGCCTGACTACGCTCGTTACCTGAAGAACGGCACCCAGGTATTCTGGATGACGCTCATCGGTACCTTCTTGGGCGAGCTTGGCATGAACCTCATTGCCGCGCTTTTGGCTAACGCTATGGGCACCGAGAACGTTGTCGATATCATGATGGGCACCTCAGGTGTTATCGGCGTTGTCATCGTTGTTGCTTCTACCGTTAAGCTCAACGACATCAACCTGTACTCTTCCAGCCTTGGTTTCGCCACCATGCTCAACGCCCTGTTCAACAAGGCACTGAGCCGCAACACCTTGGTATGGATCTTGGGTATTGCTGGCACCGTGTTGTCAGTGGTTGGCATCATCAACTACTTCACCGACTTCCTGTCACTTCTGGGCGTTGCTATTCCGCCGGCTGCAGGCATCATGGTTGTTGACTACTTCATCCTGCGCCGCAGCCGTCAGATCCTGGATGAGTCTCGCGAAGAGGGCGGCCTGCCCAAGCGCGTTGAGAACTGGAACCCGGTTGCACTCATCATCTGGGTTGTTGGTTTTGCTATTGGCGAAATCTCTAGCATCATCAACATCGGTATCCCCGGTTTGAACTCGCTGATCCTGGCTGGTCTTCTGTACTGGGTTGTCATGGTTCTCATGGCACGCGCCAAGGGTGTTGAGGTTGCTCGCTTCAAAGAGACCGAAGAGGTTCTCTAGGGCATACCACCCAATCGGACGCCTTACGGCAGCCAACAGATAAGCTTATCGAAGAGTCGGCACACGCCGGCTCTTCTTTTTTATGCACAAAATTGTGCACTTTTTTCTGCCCAATATTGGGCGGAAGTCTCACGCGTGGCTTTCTATACTATCCACATCGTTTGATCGAGGGGGATTAACCGGAAGAGGAGCCGGTTAGCAAAAGTATCAACACGCACTTCCAACGGTAACTACGAGCGCACAATCAGCTATACAAAACCAGCCAGTCTATGGCCTTAGCTTCGCATTGTCTCGTTCGGTGAGCTGGATGCACCTGCTGTCTTTTCACGCTTCCCTCTCAAGCGATTTGCTTCGCAAAAGCGAGCGACATCCACGTGTTTAAGAGATGGAGGAGGAGTATGGAACGTACAGAGCATAAAGCTCCCGTAGAGTTCGTAAAAGACGGAAAACTCACGCGCCGCACGTTTGTGAAAGGTGCTGGCTGGATTACCGTCACGTCTGCCTTAGGTATGGCAGGCTGCGCCCCGCAAACCGAGGCTCCCAAAGAAGAGGAAACTCCGGACGCACCGCTGGCACAAACTGCGGGAGACCCCGAGGAGGGTTTCACCTACAGCTCAGCATGCTGCTCAGTTAACTGCACGTCGCGCTGCCACCTGCGCGCCCGCGTCAAGGACGATCGCATCTACACGGTTGTTCCGGGTCAGATGCCTGGTCGCGATGACTACGCCAATGCCTGCCTGCGTTCTATGGCACTTGGCACGCGCACCCATGACGAAAACGTTCGCGTGATGTATCCCATGAAGCGCACCGGCGAGCGCGGTTCTGGCGAATTCGAGCGCATCACCTGGGAGCAAGCCATTGACGAAATTGCTGCTGCTATGGAAGCTTCCAAGGAAGCATATGGCCCTGAGGCCTGCGGTTTCTACAGCTTCACCGGCAACCTCTCAAAGCTTTCCTGGGAAGCTCCGACCCGTTTCGCCGGTTGTTACGGCGCAACCGCCTTCGACATTGAGGGCATCATGGGTGACCACGGCGCAACCATGGGCATGACGCTCACGTTTGGCCAGGGTCGCGGCGCACACGACACGCGCGACTACATGAACTCCAACCTGGTAGTTCTCTGGGGTCGAAACGTTGCTGACACCCACACCTCTGAGTATCGCTACCTGGTCAAGGCACGCGAAAACGGCGCGAAGATTGTCGTTGTTGACCCGCGCCTGTGCTCAACGGCAGCCATCGCTGACGAGTGGATTCCGATCCGCGCACAAACCGACCCCGCTTTGGCTCTGGGCATGATGAACATCATCATCTCCAAAGACCTCCATGCAAAAGATTGGCTGATCAAAAACTCCGTTGGACCGTTCCTGGTTCGCGAGTCTGACGGCGCACTGCTGCGTGACGGCGAGGGCGAAGAGGCCGCATGGATGGTATGGGATCCGGCAACCGAGAGCGCTGTTCCCAACACCACCGAAGGCATCACCCCAGCTCTTACCGGTACGTTTGAGGTAGACGGCGAAACCTGCCGTACCGCATTCGACCACCTCTGCGACGAAGTTTCCAAGTACACCCTTGAGTACACCTCTGAAATCACCGGTCTTGATCCTGAGGTGATTGAGAACTTCGCCATGGAATACATCAACGCAAAGCCGGCTGGCATCCGCATGGGTCAAGGCATGCAGCGCGTCTACAATTCGCACTCCCCGTTCCGCACCGTAGCCACCCTTGCTGCAGTTGCTGGTTACATTGGTGTCGAAGGCGGCGGCGCATCTCACGCTGGAGGTACCGCATCAATCCGCTCAACTCCGGGCATCACCATTCCGGCGTTCAACTACGAGGCATGGGCTGACACCGGCGAGAACTCCGTCAACATGGTGAAGAGTTCTACCCTCTACGAGCAGATCATCAACAAAGACCCCAACCCCATTGATTTCATGTGGTTCGCGAACTCCAACTTCATCAACATGAGCCCGGATTCAAACCGCATCATCAATGAGGTGCTGCCCAACATCTCCACGATCGTGACCGTGGATCCGTACTGGACCTGGACGGCGAAGTACTCTGACTACGTGCTCCCGGCCTGCAACTATTGGGAGAAGTGGGACTTCCTGGATCGCTCACCGTGGGTCTTCTTCCAGAGCCCGACGGTAACCCCCATTGGCGAAAGCAAGTCCGACGTTGAGATCATGTCGCTTTTGGCTGAGAAGGTTGGCCTGGGTGATCTGTGGTCAAAGACAGACGAAGAGTGGGTACGCAGCTTCGTGAACGAAGAACACCCGGCATGGGAAGGCTTCGATTTCGACAAGGCTGTTGATGAAGGCATCTGGGGACGCCCGGACGGCATCTACGATTCGCAAATCGTCTTTGCCGATGGTGTTTTCGCCACGCCGTCAACCAAGTTCACGTTCTACAACGACGATCTGGTTGAGTTTGAGGAAGAAGTTCCCTGCTACAAGCCGATGCTTGAGGATCCCAAGTCTGAGCTGGGCGAAAAGTATCCGCTGGTCTTCTTGCAGTACCACGACCGCATGAACGTTCACACCCAGCACATTGGCATCCCCGCCCTTGCTGGCGTTATGGACGAGCCGTGGCTTGAGATGAACCCGGTTGACGCTAAAGAGCGCAACATCTCTGACGGCGACGTGGTATCCATCACCAATGACCGTGGCGCATGCAAGATGAAAGTCCTGCTCACCGAGGGTATTATCCCGGGCACCGTGGCAACGCAGAGCGGCTGGACTCCGGATTACACCATTGAGGGCAACTATCAGACGCTCACGCATTTGACGTTGAACCCCACTGAAGAACACATTTCCCAAACGTGCACCGCATTCTATGACGTGCTCGTTGAAGTAGAGAAGGCGTAGGTGCAATATGGCTAAGCAATATGGAATGGTTGTTGATACAACTCGCTGCATGGGCTGCCAAACGTGTGTAGTGACCTGCAAGATTTCTAACGAGGTACCCGGAGAGATTTACTGGGGACACCTCCTCAACCGCGACAACGAGGAAGCATCCCCCTATCAACCCGTGGGAACGTTTCCGAAGGTGACCATGAATTTCCGCCCCACGCTGTGCAACCACTGCGCTGAGCCGGCTTGTGTGGAGACCTGCCCCACCGGCGCTATGCACAAGCGCGAAGACAACGGCGCTGTCGTAGTTGACCAGGAAGTCTGCATCGGTTGCGGCACGTGCGTGAAGGCATGCCCCTATGAGGTTCCGCAGCTTGATAGCGAAAACTCGGTCTCATCGAAGTGCACCATGTGCTTCGACCGTCTGGACAACGACCACAAACCGTGGTGCGTGCAGTCGTGCCCGGCTGAGGCTCGCATCGTGGGTGACCTGAACGATCCCGACAGCGAAGTGTCGAAATATATTGCCGAAAAGGGCGCAAAACCGTACCTGGAAGAGAATGGCACAACTCCTTCTGTGTACTATGTATAAACCAGTCCTATGACGTTGATTGCGCATCTGCTCTGCCAGGTGCGCAATCATCAGCCAATAGAGCCAGTAGCTTCCCCTCCCAGTTACTGGCTCCTCAGGGAGGGGGACCTATGAGCTGGACCGGAAAGAACGAAAACCTTGACTATCTCACCAAGCGCACCGAGCTTGAGGAGATGCTTGAAACTGCGCAAGCCACCTATCGGGTCAAGACGTATCCGAAAAACGCGGTGGTCTTTTGGATTGATGAACCCAACGAGTATCACTATTACCTTGACGAAGGGTCGCTTGAGTGTTTTCGCCTGGATGCGACCGGACGCAAAAAGGTAATTGATCGGTACGTTGCTGGCTCTTTTTTTTGGGTTTCATATCCTTCGCGATGATTGTTTACCCATGTCAACGGCACAATGTTTAGAAGACTGCAAGATCATTGCCATCCCGAAGGAATCCTTTTTCAAGCTGTTACATAGCTGCCCTGAATTCGCCGATCGCACCGTTCGCTATCTATTTGGCATGCTGTCAATGCAGACCAAAGAGGCGGTCAATTCGTCGTTTTACGCAACGGGCCAGCGCGTGGCCATGCTGTTGGTCCAGCTCGCACACGAGCAGCTTTCGAATGCGCCTGCCGCCTCAGCTGAGGCTTCGCCAACCGACGCGCCAGAAGCACGCGTCATCGTGCTTCCCTACACCAACAATGAGGTGGCAAACATGCTTGGCATCAGCCGCAACTCGGTCACTTCGGCCATGTCTCGGTTGCAAGCACAAGGCGCGCTGGAAAAGCATCGGAGCAGCATCCACATTCTGAACCTCAGCACGCTTGAGCGCATTGCCGCCATGGAGTAAGCGCGATGACCTCCCCACGGATTTGGCGAACCTTACTTCCGCTTTTTGTGGCGGCTTTCTTGGCGTTTAGCTACAACAACATCTTTATGACGGTGACGCCTTTGTTTGCGCTGAGCTGTTCGCTGTCCATGATTGAAGCGGGTGCGCAAACGACGATCTTTTTGGCGGTAGCCGTGATCTTGCGGTTTGCGTTTGGTCCGGTAGCTGACCGCATTGGCACCAAGCCCGTTATGCTCACTGGCATGGCAGCCTTTGTGGCAGGCGCAGTGGTTTTTGTTGGGGCATCCGACTACGCCAGCATCATTATTGCGCGCTGCATCCAAGCCGTTGGGTTGGCTGCGTTTTGGTCATGTGCCACCGCCACCGTTTGCGACGTTTCTCCTGTTGATAAGCAAGGTTGGTATTTGGGTCTGTATCGACTTGTCACGTCAGCGTCGCTGCTAATAGGACCAGTATTGGCGTTTGAGCTGATTGAGCACACGGATTACCGTACCTGCTTTTTTGTGCTGGGAGCGTGTGCGCTGTGTGCGCTGTGCGCCCTGGTGCTCATGCCGAAGCCTCCTGCGCCCGCCGCGCCCGCCGCCGCAACCGCGCCTTCGCCCACCACCCCCGCCACCGCGCGCCACGCTCACTTCGCCCCCTTGCTTCAAAACAAGGTGCTTTGGCTGGTGGTCGTATGCACGTTTTGCGCCGCTATGGGCTATGGGCTCATTTTTAGTTTCGCCGCAACCTATATTGACGCACACTTCGCGGCGCTCAACTCCGGACTCTATTTCACCGTGTTGGGCATAGGAGGCCTGGTGGGCAATCCTCTTGCCGGCTGGATCTCCGATCGAATCAGCCAAAAAACCGAGCTGAGCATTTGGCTTGTCTGCATGGGTCTGGGGCTGGGAAGCTTATGCCTTGTACCCCTTGGCGTTGCGGCGCTTTATGCATCGGGTGTGCTGGTGGGTTTAAGTTATGCAGGCGTCATCACTTCTGCGCAGTCCCTCACTTCCTCGTGCACGCTTCAGCAGCACCGAGCCACCGCTTTCGCCTTCCAGCAAAACGCAATTGATCTGGGCATTGCACTTGCCTCCAGCGCATTTGGCGTCATCTTTGCCTCCGTTGGTGCCTCCAGCAGCTTCCCCTTCATCGGGCAAGGCGCACTTGTGATCATGATTGGCATCGTCGTCATTCTGAGCGCGCGCAAACGCTAAATCTCAGTTATACTTGTTTAAGTATAATTCGGACGGCGATTCGCCACCGCGCTTTTCGCCATCCCCTACCGATCAATCAAAGGTGAAGTGCCGATGACGACAACTCCTGAAAACCACGACGCCGCAACCCAGACTGCCAAGCCGGCCGAGACGCTTGCAGGCGCCAACCCTACCAACTGCAACACCGTCACCTTTACCGCCTCTGACGGCATGGAGGTTTCGTTTCCGCTGGACTTTTTGCTGGAACGAGGCGCCATCATTGCCGACAAGATCAATGGCGAAGACATCGCTGACGTTATGGGTTGCGCCAATCAGCTGTGGATTCCTGGGTTTCCTGCGAAGTATTTCATTCGCGATATCGTCGGGATTGCATTCACTAACGAAGATGAGCCGCCCGCGCTGCCGGACTTCCAAGACGACGGCCACGACTACACCAATCGCCCCAACGTTTCGTGCAAAGCGGAGTACGTGGGTCATGTTGGCCAGCCCATGCTGTTTGAGGGCTGGGCGGATGACTACGACAAACGCATCGTAGCCGTGGAGTTCTCGCTTGACGAAGGCACCACGTGGACGCGCCACGAAACCGCTGGTGCCGATGCGGTTCGCTGGGTGTGGTGGACGTTTGAGTGGACGCCTGACGAAGAAGGCGTGTTCCGCATGCTCGTGCGCTCGGTCAACGAGGACGGCAAGGTCTCCCCGACCCCAGCCGCCCACCAGTTCCAGGTGCTGGCATAACGTCAGCTTTGAGCGCCATAACCATCCAAGCAAGAAAAACGGGTGCCGACATTTGCCAGCACCCGTTCGTTTTAGCAGTATACTCAGCTCATACAAGCTTCGCCCTACGGCAAAAGGACGTCCTCATACAGGTCGGGGCGTCGATCGCGCAGATACGGCGGATAGATACCGCTTTGGCGACCACGAGCCACATCATCTAAGTCAAGCTCCACGTACAACACACCTTCGGCCTCTTCTACAAGCTCAGCAATAATGTGTCCACGCGGGTTGCTCACATACGAATGACCAGGCATAACCAGGTCTTCTTCCACGCCATAGCGGTTGACCGCAGCCACGTACACCGTGTTCTCCAGCGCGCGAGACGGACCGTTTAAGTGCCAGCCGTCCATATCCTGCTCACACCATGCCGATAGGCACAGCAGCAGATCGCAGCCCTGCAACGCCAGCATGCGTGCCGTCTCCGGGAATCCCATGTCGTAGCAAATCATGACGCCCACACGACCAAAATCGGTGTCGAAAACGCCACCGCCGTTACCTGAGCGGAAGTAGAAGCGCTCAAGTGCCCAGAGGTGCTGCTTGTCGTAGGTGCCCATGAGGTTACCTTCGCGATCAATAAACACCGAGCTGTTAAACGGTACCGCCGTCAGCTCATGCTCCAGCGCAAGCCCTGCAGCCACATAGCAATGCGCCGCACGAGCCGCCTCGCACAGAGCGTCAACGCTTGGTCCCTCAATCGTCTCGGTCAGCTCACCAAGATGCGGTCCTACCACATTGAGCTGGTAACCCGTTGAGAACAGCTCTGGCAGCAATACCAGGTCAGCTCCCTGTTTTCCCGCCTCAGCGATAAACTCGCACGCACGAGCAATGTTGCCTTCAACATCACACATCGTCCCCTCAAACTGCACCAACGCAAGTTTGACTGGCCGCGTTTTCTCCGTTGCCTTTTCTGCCGACGTCTCCATGATGCCCCTCTTTTCCTGCTGTATTACAGCATCAAATCTCCCACGGCCTTCACGCGAATGCACAGCGCATCGCCCAAGTAAGCCATCGGAATATCCTCAACCTCAATAACTTCAACCGTGTTCGGATCAGCGCCTGCTGCAATAGCCTCAGCACATGCGCGCTCCTTAGACTCAGCAATTGCCTGATCACGCGGCGTTTCTGCCAGCGAGAACACCTTGGTAATCTGGCCAGACACCTGCGCAATAGCCGAACCGATTGCGTTTGCAACACCAAAGTTTTCCGGGCGAAGCACCTCGCCTGCGCCCTCCAGTTCACTCGGCGACAAAATGGAGCCGCCACCAACAAGGATGACCGTCACATCTCCAGCCGAGGTCTTCATGGCGTCAACCGCATCCTCAATGATGCGCGTGATTTCCGCATTTGCCGCATCAACCAACGCCGGATCCAGATGCGCCACCAGCGACGGATCGCCCACGCCTTCAACCAGGCCTTTCGCCACAACAACGTCGGTTGCCGTCAGGACGTCGCCACCAAAGCAGAGCGCATCTTGCGTCACGCGATATCCCACGGAATCCGGTCCGACCGTCACGCGTCCATCGTCATGTTGGCGAACGATGGAGCCGCCACCCAAACCAACACTCACCAAGTCAGGCATGCGGAAGTTCGTGCGAACGTCGCCAATCTCAACGGCCACCATACTCTCACGCGGGAAGCCATGCGAAAGCACACCAACGTCGGTCGTGGTGCCGCCGATGTCAACAACCACCGCGTCTTTTACCTTCGTCAAGAAGGATGCACCGCGAATTGAGTTGGTCGGACCGCACGCAATCGTGAAGATCGGATAGCGCTTTGCATACTCAACCGACATGAGCGTACCGTCGTTTTGTCCCAGGTAAACCGCCACATCAGTCAGGCCTTCTGCCGCAAGTGCCGCCTCAAAGCTATCAGCTGTGGTGATAGCAACGTCATGCAGCGCCGCGTTCAAAATGGAAGCGTTTTCGCGCTCCAAAAAGCCCAGCGAGCCAATTTCGCTTGAAACCGAGATCGGGAAATCTTCGCCCAATGCCTCGCGCATGATTGCAGCCGCGCGCTGTTCGTGCGCGTCCGACACTGGCGAGAACACGCTCGTAATTGCCACGGACTCATAGCCCTCATCAGCAATAACGCGCGCCACTTCGCGAAGCTCTTCCTCGGACAGCTCGCTGATCTCACGCCCGTCAAACTCATGGCCGCCGTGCACCAAAAAGTCCTGCACGCGCATGGCTTGCTTCAGCTCATCGGGCCAGTCGGCCATGCAGCTGACCGCCGTAGTTGCCGGCGCGCCAATGCGAACTGCCGCAACCTTATTCAGGCGCTTGCGCTCAACGATAGCGTTGGTGCAGTGCGTGGTGCCCAGCATGGCGAACCCAATTTTTTTGGCAGCCTCAGGACCAATTTGGCGAATAACCTCGTGCATTGCAGCTTCAATGCCGCCCATTACATCTTCGGTCGTCGGGCTTTTCGTAGCTGCAACCAGCTGCAAATCCCCGTCAATTACCACCGCGTCAGTATTCGTGCCGCCAACGTCAATGCCCAAGCGCCACGTACGTTTATCGTTTGCCATAGCCGGCCTCCCTTATGCCTCTTCGTCGGCCGCACCAGCTGCGCCCATGCGCGCTGCCAGCTCTTCCACCGGAACGTAATCTAGGTCATAGCCAAACGCACGCGGTCCGACCACGGCCAGGCCATTTTCGGTACGCCACTGCGGGTCACACGGCATGCCAACCACCACAATACGAGCGCCATATTTCAAGCCCTCGGTGGTCACCGGCGTGCCCGACTCCATATCCAGCGACATAATCAAGTCAGGAGACGTGCAGACTGCTTCGCCATCTTTAAGCGCAATGATGTTTTCGTTTTGGAAGTTGATAATGAGCTGGCTGCCCTTGTCCGCATCCAGGCCATCCACCACCGCGCGGCCGCGCACAAACATGCCGTCGGTGTTACGTTCAACGTCCACAACCTTGCCCTTGAACAGGCGATATCCGTTCGTCACGCGCAAAACTGCATCAATGGGATCCTTGTGCTGCTCGCGCGCCTCGCGCAACGTGCGACCAATTTCTTCGCACAGCGTCGGGGTGTTGCGAATGGCGAAATCTTTAAGCTGTTTGCCGGTGCACATATAGGACGCCAAGATGGTGTAACCGCCCATGACCGACGTGGCCTGGCGAGCAATGCGCTCAAGCCAGCGGTCATCAATGGCGCGCACCGTGACCGTGTTGCCCTTTTCGTCAGCAAGCACTGCCGGCATACCCTTCACACCATTGATGCCCAGCGTGGTCATCTGCAACTCCGGGAACGCACGACCCATGAGGTCGCAGTCCACAACCGGAATTTGGCGTGTTGCGCCCAAAATGAACGGGATCGTGGAATTCACACCACCCGCCTCAACGGCATAAATTGCATACGGCTCACGACCAAGCTCTTTGACCATCTCATCATAGGTGGCCATCGGCTCAAGGCCGCTGCAGATCTTTTCGACCATGATGGTCGGAGCACCCATCATCTGAGAGACCACGACAATCTCATCATCAGGTACTTCGTCTACGCTGATCAGCTCAACATCGCCATGCTTGCGAATTGCCTCAATAGCCATCAGCTTGCCAACGTAGGGGTCTCCTCCGCCACCAGCACCAAGGACGGTAGCGCCAAGCGCCATGTCCTCGATCTCTTTGACGCCCACTTTTCTTCTCATGTGGCATCTACCTTTCCACGATGCATGTTTTGATAGCGAGATATCGTTGCGCGAGACGCGCCATACAAATCATCACAAATCATTACCGAGCATTACCTTATGCATAAACTCATGCAACGCCTTCTGTGTAAACGCTTGCATGGATTCATGCATTACCTCTTGGCATGTATTGTAAAGCCACAAGGGGCTCATACTGTGCCATCCACACGGGGATTCCGGTAAAACGGCCGCTCATAAGGGCGAATGCTGCCACCAGCCACACGCTCAGTGCTACAATTGTGCGGCTGCTCAACCAAGCAGCTCGCAGCGCATCAAAAATGACTGCGAATCATACCAACCAAATGAGGTAGACATGATCCTAAAACAGCTGATTGAACTCTACGATTTACTGGATTCGCCTGCTGCAAGTGGGCAGACTGCCGTTGATTACCTGCGCGCCATTGACCCGACGTGCGATGCCGAAACCTACACGTTGACCGGCGTCAAAGGCTCAACCGACATGGTGCGTGTGCGTATCCCCGGCTCAAACGGCCGCGCCTCAGGCGGTGACGCGCCCACGATCGGCCTTTTGGGACGCCTCGGAGGCCTGGGTGCACGCCCTGAGCGCATCGGCTTTGTCTCCGATGGCGACGGCGCGCTGACTGCACTGGCCTGCGCCGCCAAGCTGGTCTCCATGCATGCCCGTGGCGACGTTTTGCCTGGTGACGTCTTTATTTCTACCCATGTTTGCCCGCATGCTCCCACCTTCCCGCATGAGCCGGTGGCCTTTATGGGCTCCCCGGTTTCCATGGCAGAAGTCAACCGCGAAGAGGTTGGCGCAGGTGCCCAGCAAGCAGGCGCTTGGCCGCTAGACGCCGTGCTCTCCATTGACACCACCAAAGGCAATCGCATCATGAACGAGCGCGGTTTCATGATTTCGCCCACCGTCGTTGAGGGCGTCATTATGCGCGTGAGCGAGGACCTGGTGACCCTGGCCGAGATTGCAAGCGGCCGCCGCGCGCGCACCTATCCGCTGTCCATGGCCGACATCACGCCCTACGGCAACGGCCTGTATCATCTCAACTCAATCCTGCAGCCCGCAACTGCAACCAACGCACCGGTTGTCGGCGTGGCGGTAACTACCGAAACCGCAGTTCCCGGCTGTGCCACAGGCGCCACGCACCTGACCGACTTAGACGAAGCCGGCGCGTTTATGATTGAGGTGGCTAAAGCCTTTGGCGAAGGCAAGTGCTCCTTCTACGACGCTTCCGAGCTGGAACTGTTCCATGCACGCTACGGCTCCATGGCCAAGCTGCAAACCATGGGCGACCTCCCCGCGGACAACCCCGACGCCTAGGCAGCGCAACCGCAACTACACGCTGATCACTCTGGTGGCGAAGCGGCCATTCACCCTTCGCCACCACAAACGAACTGCTCTATCGTTGGCCACCTCATTCGCCATCACATTCCAAGAAAGGCACCTGCATGACCCTCGCAACCACACCCCTCACCTCGCCCGATGCGACGCTTGATACGCCTCCTGAGCCAGCGCTTTTTGACCGCGCGCGCTCAATTGTTGAGACCAATCTTGCCCTGCAACCAGGCGAGACACTGCTGGTGGTGACCGACGAACCCACTCGCCCTATCGGCCGACTGTTCTACGAAGCGGCCGAAGCAGTTGCTGCTGAGCGCGGTTGGATCGTGCTGCTTATGGTCATGCCGGAAGGCAAGGTCAATGGCGAAGAGCCGCCCCAACCGGTTGCTGCCGCCATGGCCGCGGCTGACGTGGCATTATGCGCCACGCAAAAGTCGCTCACCCACACCACCGCTCGCATCAATGCCGCCGCAGCGGGCACGCGCGTGGTGACCATGCCCGGCATCACGATGGACATGCTTCGCGATGGAGCCGCGTGCGCAGACTATGCCGAGGTGGAGCGCCGCACGCTTGACTTGACCGAGCGCCTCAATGCCGCCCAAACTGCGCGCATTGAAAAAGAGGGGCACGTGCTCACCCTTGACCTGGCAAATCGCCCCGGTGTTCCCAGCCCGGGTGTGTATCGCACAGCGGGCGCCTGCGGCAACTTCCCTTCAGGCGAGGCTTACATTGCCCCTGTTGAGGCGGGCGCAAATGGCACCATGATCATTGATGGCTCCATGGTGGGCATCGGCAAATTGGCTGAACCTATGGTGGTCACCCTTGAGTCGGGGCGTTTGGTAAAGGTCGAAGGCGCCGACGAAAACGGTCCGTATGCCGATCAACTTGCCGTGCTTTTTGCGCGTCCCGAGAATGGCACCATTGCTGAGCTGGGCATTGGCACCAACGAGCGCGCCATCTTGTGCGGCATCATCTTGGAGGACGAAAAGCTCTACGGCACCGTCCACATTGCCTTTGGCACCAACACATCATTTGGTGGCGTAACGAAAGCCGACTGCCACTATGACGGTATCATCTTGAATCCGACGCTGTATCTGGACGACGACCTCATTATTGATCAGGGCGAATTCGTCGGCTAGTATCCCAACATCAACTTCCCGACATCTCTTATAAAGAGGTGCAGGCCAAAAGCGCCATGCTCAAACAGTGCTCCTTCGCGCGGCGAAAACCGCGCCGCGCTCGTGCGGAACTGCGCGTGGCACCTTCGCCCTGCACCTTTGCCATGGATCCTGTCTTGAGCAAAAACGCTGCAAGCCCATTTTTCTCTAATAGATTAGAGAATTCCGAAGAATGCAGGGATGCCGGTGTGTGCTCCGACCGAACGCCGTCAATCTTTTCAAAATCACAAGCCATTGATCAGGCACGATAGGTTCATCTGAATAGCTGCGACCAGACAGCCCTTTGCGGGCTCGTCGGATTCTTCGGAATTCGCCAATTTATTAACGTCAGAGCGCCTTTTTGCGTTTCAGGATGGCGAAAACGCAAAGTTCAACCGACTCGGCTGGCACAAAACAAAGCCGCCAACCAAGCGAAACGCAAAATCGCTCAAATCCGTTAAGAAATTCGAGAAGTCGTGGAAAATCCACCTATTTGCAGCCCTCTCAAGATTCCTGCCAGATCAAATCACAGATTGCTCTCATAACAACAAGGCTTTGATCAGGCGTATCTTGATTCGGGGCTCTATATGACTTCAAAGCTCAACATCCAAGCACGCTGAATTCTCACGACTTCGCCGATTTATTAGTGCCAAAAGGCTGTTTTGCGTTTCGAGGCAGCAGAAGCCCAAAGCCCCAGCCGACACGGCAGGCACAAAGCGAAGGCGCCACGCACGCCCGCAGCAAAAGCGCCCCGAAGGGCGCTTTTGCGAGAACCGTATGAGCATGGCGCCTTTGCCGCGCACTCACTGCTACAAGACGCGGCGCCGCCGCCTACATCACCCAGTGGATGCGCTCCTCGTCGTAGCGCTCAGCTCCACGGGGATTCGGCTCTTTAAGCGGATGCCCCACTGCCACCAGCGCAAACGCACGCACATCTTCGGGCAACTGCAGCACCTTCGCCACCTTGTCCATGCGATCCTCTTCCGGAGCAATTCCCAGCCAAACGCCACCTAAATCCTGCTCAACTGCCTCAAGCAAGATATTCTCCAAACAAGCGCCCATGTCCTGCGGCACGCACGGCGGGAAGCGCAACGCAGACTCGCGCGTACACGCCACAATGACACACGGCGCGAACTCGGCCGGGCGCGCATACGGCGAACATTCCGCCAATGACTGACGCGTCGCTTCATCAAACACCACGTAAAACTCCCACGGTTGCTGATTTCCTGCCGATGGCGCCGCCATGCCCGCGCGCAACAACACGCGAATCTGATCCTCGCTTACCGGCTCTTCGCTAAATTGGCGAACACTCGCTCGCTCTAAAATTGCATCCATTCGATGCTTCCTTTCGTTGGGCGCGCAATCGCGCACATTTCTACTTAGCTTGACTGCTTCAAGCCATCGAAACCCGCTAAGCCATCAGCTGCGTGACGGCGTTCGCGTAGGCAACCGGGTCTTCAATCGGCATACCCTCCATGAGTAATGCCTGGTTATACAGGATGTCAGCATACAGGCGAACCTTCGCTGCATCGCCCTCAGCCTGCGCCTTGCGCAACACCTCAAACACCGGATGCTTGGCGTTTAACTCCAGTACACGCTCACTCTTAATGCCTTCGCCATCAGGCATCTGCGACAAAATGCGCTCCATCTCAAGCGAAACCGGACCAGCCGCCGTCACAAATGCCGGCGCGTCGGTCTCGCGCGAGGCCACCGTCACCTTCGACACCGCACCACCCAAGGCATCCTGCATCACGTCAAAGAGCGCCTCGTTGTCCTTCGCCAGCGCTTCGGCCTCCTGTTTTTCCTCGTCAGTGGACAAATCAAGATTGCCGCTGGCCACGTTTTGCAGCTCACGTGCAGCCTCATCTTCGCCATACGTCATCATGGATTGGAAGCAGAATTCGTCCACGTCTTTGGTGCAAAGCAGCACGTCGAAGCCCTTATTCAGCACGCCTTGCACCACCGGAAGTTTCTCAAGGCGGCTCGTGCTTTCGCCCGTTGCGTAATAAATGGCCTTCTGATCTGCGTCCATGGCCTCAACGTACTCAGCAAGCGTAATGAGTTTTTGCTGCTTGGCCGAGTAGAACAGCAGCAAATCAGCCAGCTCGCTCTTCAGGATGCCATAGCTGTTATAGATGCCAAACTCCAGGCCGCGACCAAAGTTTTCGAAAAACTGCTCATAGGTTTCGCGATCATTTTCCAAGAGCTTTTTGAGCTCAGAGGTGATCTTTTTCTCGATGCGTTTTGCAATTGCGCGAAGCTGTGCGTTTTGCTGCAGCGTCTCGCGAGAAATGTTGAGCGAAAGATCTTGGCTGTCCACCACGCCACGCACGAAGTTGTAGTAGTCCGGCAGCAACTCTTCGCACTTTTCCATGATAAGCACGTTGGAACTGTAGAGCGCCAACCCCTTCTTGAAATCCTTGCTGTACAGGTCATACGGCGCTCGCGACGGAATAAACAGCAGCGCGTCGTAGCTGAGCGCACCCTCCGCGTGAATACTAAACGTGCATGCCGGATCGGCGAAGTCATGGAAGTCGGCCTTGTAAAACTCGTTGTACTCTTCTTGGCTCACATCGGATCCGCGACGCTTCCAAATTGGAATCATGGAGTTGATCGTGTCCAGCTCTTTGCAAGTCTCATACTGCGGCGTTTGCGGTGCTTCACCTTCGCCGTGACCTGCGCCTTCGCCCTCCGAGTCCGCTGCGTGCTCCACCTCGCGCGTCTTGGTGACTTCCATCATGATGGGATAGCGCACATAGTTGCTGTAGCGTTTAATGAGGTTGCGCAGACCAAATTCCGTGGCGAATTCGTCGTAGGTTTCCTCGTCGGTGTTATCCTTGAGCGTCAAGATGACGTCGGTACCGTGCTCAGCGCGCTCGGCCGGCTTGATCGTGTAGCCCTCAACGCCGTCGCTCTCCCACGCCCAGGCCTCGTCGCTTCCATACGCCCGCGACACCACGCGTACGCACTTGGCCACCATAAACGCAGAGTAAAAACCCACGCCGAACTGGCCGATAATGTCCACGTCTTCGCCCTGGCTCTCAGCGTTATCGGTCTTAAACGCCAAGCTGTCTGAGTGAGCGATGGTGCCCAAATTCTTGTCCAGCTGCTCTTTGCTCATGCCAATACCGTTGTCCGATACGGTTACCGTACGTTCGTCCTCATCTGCGGAAACGATAATACGCAGGTCTGCACGGTTCAGCTGAATGTCGCTATCAGTTAAGCTGGCGAAATACAGTTTATCCACCGCATCGGACGCGTTCGAGATCAGCTCGCGCAGGAAAATCTCGCGGTTGGTGTAAATGGAGTTGATCATAAGATCCAGCAGCTTCTTGCTTTCTGTCTTGAACTTTTGCATAGACCGTCCTTCCAGGATTCATCTGCATGTTTTATGGCGCGACCGCAGCGGCATCCTCTTCGCTTCTGCTGTGTTCCCGCCCTGCTCCGACGGTGGCATTCACTTCGCCTCGGCAGCAGCATCTATCCGCGTTAGCAGTCGCGCGCTCTGAGTGCTAATTCCTGATTGTAGTACCCTCAGTTTTGAAGTCAACGTATGCCACGGGATATCCCCATAAGAGTTACGTTCGCGTTGCGAAAACTTACCATATCGGGCGCTCCCGTTTTTTCGCGCGACCTGGGAAAACGCCGCGTTTTCCCAGGTGAGAAGCTTGCCGTCAAAAATACGCATACGCCCGATATGGTAAGTTCGCCCCGAGCTCCACCCACTTCTCGGCGCCGAAAGCGCAAAAAGAGGCGCCGACTCATTCGCCGACGCCTCTTACGCACAAGATATGTTCACTGACAAACGCGAAAGCCTTAGCCTCCAATGAGTGCTTGCAACGAGCTCAAGAAGCTAGACATATTGCGATAGCACATAAACAGCGTGATTACGATAATCACCACGCCGGCGATATTGGCGAACACGTGATTGCGCCACTTGCCCAAATCTTTGCCGTTTGCGCAGTACAGCACAAAGAACGCCATAATCGGCAGCAAGATAGCATTAGCCGCCTGCGCCACCAAAATCAGCTCAGTCGGACTCTTGCCCAACAGAATAGCCATAGAGCAACCCGCAACCAGCACGATAATCCAGATTGCCTTAAACTGCGGGTCCTTGAGCGACTTTTGCCATCCCAAAACGCCATTAACCGCAAACGCAGCCGACAGCGAGGCCGTAATCGCACTGGAAAAACCAGCCGCCAAAAGTCCCAGGCCAATCAGCCACGTGGCCCAAGAACCCAGCACCGGACTCAGTGCCACGGCCATATCTTTGCCATTGGTCACCTCAATGCCCGTGCCATAAATATTGGCCGCCGCGCAAATCAGAATGGACATAGAAATCACGCCGCCCAAACCGATGCTCAAAATAGTGTCGAAGCGCGCATCCGCTACCTGATCAGGATCTTTAAAGCGCTCCGCTGAACCCGACGCGTGCAAAAACAGGTTGTACGGCACAATCGTGGTACCAATCAAACCGACCGCAGTCAGAATGCCCTGACCGCCTTCTTGCGGAAGCGACGGCGTAAACAGGCCAACCGCCACCGCGCCCCAATCAGGCGCCGAAGCAAACGCAGTAACCAAAAACACCAGCCCCATAAACACAACAATGCCGGTCAGCACTTTTTCGACAACTTTATACGAACCAATCCACATGGCCGCAAACGCCAACACACCAATAATCACCACGATAGGAACCAGCGGCGCCTCTGCCGAAATTGCCTGAATTCCCAGAATACCGCCGGTAATGTTGCCCGTCTCGTACGCAATGTTGCCCACAAAAATAGCCACGATCACGATAACAATCGCAACCCATTTCAACGTCTGGTTTGAAATACGATCGCGAATGTTTTCGCCCAGACCCTTTTGCGTCACAATGCCCACGCGCGAGGCCATCTCCTGGAAAATAATGGTAGCAACGGTGGCGAACAACAGACACCACAAAAGCGTGTAGCCATAGCTTGCACCCGATACCGTACAGGTGGTCACCGTACCCGGCCCAATAAAGCCGGCCGCAACCAGCGCACCCGGGCCGATGTTTTTGAACTTCTCGACCAATGAACTACTCATGTCATCTCCTTCACGTGCCACGTTACCTGAACACACAAGGCTTCCAAAACAACCAAGGGCTACCAAGCTTATGCAGTTGTCGTCAGGAAAATCTCTGAGCGAAATCTATCACAGATACGGGTCAAATTCGGGGTGCGAACTGCGAATTTGCCTGCCACAAACCAGATACCACGGGTTTGCGGTTGACACGCGGTGCTCGCATGCCACACACGCACGATCCACACAGGGCCGCTCTGCCCGCCACGCATCCTCAGCCGACAGCGCCATCGGCCACGTTTCAGGCGCACTATCCGCCGCCAGCCCCTCCATTGCCGCAATCGTCATCGCCGCAATTTGTCGCATGCCAAGCGACGTTGGATGCGTGCCGTCTGAAGCTTCATATTCAAGCCCAAACGCGGCAATATCTGCCACCTTACAGCCCGCATTCGCCGCAGCCTGGCGAATGGCCTCGTTGTATTCGTCAATAGCTGCCCCGCGCAAATTGTACGCGAACGTCGACTGCGCCTCGCCTCGCACGCGCCCCGGCACCAGCGTCACACACCACACCTCAGCACGCGGAAATTCATGGCGAATCTTCGCAAGCATATCCTGATATGCCTGTCCAAAGCGCGCCGGCGCCTCTGGACCAACCGCACCAGGCGCCACGGGGTCGCCCGCTTGTCGCACCTGCTCAAAAGCGGGTAGTGCATTGCCGTGCGCCAGAGTTTGCGCACACGCGCCACCCCAACCATAGTCATTGATGCCAATAAACACCAACACCGCATCAGGGCGCTCAGGCGCAGCACACGTTCCGTGACCACCGCGCTTGCTGCCACCTAGGGCACGCACGCGCTCATCGCTTGACGCCGCTGGAAAACCACTTCCCTCAACCAGGCTCCCCGAAAATGATGCGTTTGCTACAAGCTTGCCCTTAAAATGCTCAATTACCTGCATCCACCAGGTGTCCACTACCTCACAAACGCCCGTTTCTGCGCGCAAATCACCTGCATAATACACACGCCATCCGCGTGGAATCACATCTTCAAAGGTGCTGATTGAGTCCCCTAAAACCGAGAACACTTTCGTCATGACGTTCTCCAGAAGTCCTGGATCAGTTCTTGGCGATTCGCGTTACCCGTCTTTTGTAAGATGTTATGCACATGCACTTTTACCGTGCTCAGTGCCAGTTGTTTTTGCGAAGCAATGTTTTGATTGTCCTTACCCAGCAAGATTTCATAGAGCACCTCACACTCACGGGCAGACAGCTGATAGGCCTTCGCGTAGCGCGGCATGGTTTCGATAATTTCTTGCTCCTGCCAGACATTTGATCCACTTGGGGGCTTCTCAAAACGCAGCGACAGCGTCTTACACGCATCCCTGAAAGCAACAATGCCGATGCAGAGCATGAGCAGGTTTTCTGCGTAATTGCGCTCTGACGACAAGACGAAAGGACCAATCTGAATCGTTTCCGTTTGCAGAATGAGGAAAAAGATTGCGTCTTCACCAACGATACAGGCCAGCAGAATGGCTGCACCAGCGATGAGCCACTTTCTTCGCCACAATCGGTTTTTAAGCACCTCAGATGACTTGGTGAAATAGCTAAACGCACCATAAGCAATAATCCAGAAGGCGAACAAGGCTCTGGTCGTATAAAACCAAAACCATTTCGGGTCACTTTCCGGCGTAAACAAAAGCAGCGCAATGCTGATTACCAAAAAAGCTGCACCTGGCACAATTAAGAGCTTTTTATTGCTGACGCGCAAATAGTCACATACCATCAGCCAGAATGACTCAAGGACACCAAATCCTGTAACGATCAAAATGAGCGAACGAACAACTGCGTAAACGCCGCTAAATTCAATATGAAGGATATGAAGCGCGTACTCATCCTGGAAAACAAATGACACATCCAAGAAGTACATGAGAAACGCGGTAAATAAAAAGAAATACGTCTTTTTGTGTGATACAAGATATGAAGACAGACATGTTGCCGAAGCAACCATTGAAAAGAGCATCACCAGTAACGTCCAGTAGAAGAGCACTAAGCCCACAGTGCGGCACCTCCCCGGTTACTCAATTCGATGCAGGCACAAACTCGTGTTTGTTGCTTTCATAATAGCGCAAGCATCGCGCAATTGGCGGTTTTGTTAACCAGGCGCAGACGTATTTCACAACCTTGCTTTCGAAGAATTTCAACGGTTTGTTGTAGTTTAGCAACAGCAATTTTGCTCTTATCACTGATATTTTCAATCAAGTTTACAGCTTATTTACAGTCTCTTTTCAGGCCTTGAACAAGGCTCTTACCTGGCGTTTATTGAGGGTGTATTAGGTAACAATTGGGAACTACATACACGTTGCACCTTTACATACACCCGGCTTACATCTTTGTTTTTACGCTGCCTGGATGCATGGTGTAACCATCAGCTTTGCAGACAACACATCTGCAGCAAATGTTTAGCGTTGCTTCAATTGAAGCAGTCCTAAGGGATTAGGACAATAACACGAGAAGGAGGGTTGCTTATGGCTGGCGTAAACGTCAAGAGCGAGATCAAGCCTCTTAAGAAGGTCTTGCTCCACCGTCCCGGCAACGAGCTTTTAAACCTCACCCCCGACACGCTTGAAGAATTGCTCTTCGATGACATTCCATTTTTGCGTGTCGCTCAGGCAGAGCATGATCGCTTCGCTGAGATTCTGCGCTCTGAGGGCGTAGAAGTGGTCTACCTTGAAGACCTCGTAGCAGAAGTCGTCGCTCAATCCAAAGAAATGCGTGAACAGTTTGTTTACCAGTGGATTGAAGAGGCCGGCATCCGCACCGAGCGCTACAAGAAGATCATCCATGATTACCTGGAAGAGAACTATCCCGATCCTAAAGAGCTGGTCTTAAAGACCATGGCTGGCATCAATCTCCAAGAGCTGCATGTCAACAAATCTGACTCTTTGGTTGATTTGGTATCTGATACGTGCAAACTGGTGTGCGCACCGATGCCGAACCTCTACTTTACTCGTGACCCGTTTGCAATGATTGGCAACGGCGTGTCTTTGAACCACATGTATTCTGAGACCCGTAACCGTGAGACCATCTATGGCGAGTACGTGTTTAAGTATCATCCTGACTACAAAGATGTGCCGCTGTACTACAGCCGCTACAACACCTTCCACATTGAAGGTGGCGACATCTTAAACATCAACGACAAGGTCTTGGCTGTTGGTATCTCTCAGCGCACCGAGCCCGACGCAATTGACCAACTCGCTCACAACGTCTTTAACGATCCCACCTCAACCATTGAGACGATCCTGGCGTTTAACATCCCGAACTCTCGTGCATTCATGCACCTGGACACGGTATTTACCCAAATTGATACCGACAAGTTCACCGTGCATCCTGGCATCATGGGTCCGCTGACGGTCTTTGAAGTTACCTCTGATGGCAACGAAGGCCTGTCTGTTCGCGAGCGCAACGAGCCGCTTGAGACGATTTTGGAAGAGTATGTGGGTTGCCCCGTTGAGCTCATTCCTTGCGGTGGCGGCGATC
>CAJTML010000012.1:0-5185 GCA_910577495.1 uncultured Eggerthellaceae bacterium | reverse complement strand
GGTTCTAACACCCTGTGCTTGCGTCCTGGCACCATCGTTGTGTATGAGCGCAACGACGTTACCAACGAAGTACTGCGCGAGAAGGGTCTCAACGTCCTTGAGATGCCTTCAGCTGAACTCTCACGCGGTCGTGGTGGCCCACGCTGCATGAGCATGCCGATCTGGCGTGAGGACTAGTTCCTACCTTAGTTCTTAACTCCCAATTCGCAAGCATGTGCTACTCCAACGGTCATTGTAGTTACATGCTTGCGATGGGGTTTTGAAATGCATTTACGGTCACTACGTGATCACACTAAATGTTTGATACTAAGTTTGCTGAGCCCCATTTTGGCGAACGAGAGCTGAGCAAACTTAGCAACCTTGAAAAGATGTTTTGGCGAACAGCTTTTCATTCGCTTTAAGCCCTTCGTTATTTTGGCGAATAACTAAGATCCACTTGAAGCGAACAGCGAAAAGACCTGCTATTCGCGTGAACGAGTACAAAATGGCATTTGTGCATGTCCACGCGTTATTGAGCGGGTCTTTTTTTGTGCCTAATTTCGGCTGCTTGAGAGCGCGGCAAAACCGTCGCGCACCGCGAATGCGGCAAACTATGCTCTTGTCGCAAGATTTTATAGGCTGCTGTCTATCGGGAAGCTATTGCGCCTGAGCAGCAATCGCATAGACGCTCAAAGCCTCTTGTAAGAGCCGCGCAGCAAATTCGCTTACATTGTAGCCTTCTGAGATTGCGGCAACCGCAGCGCCGTCTACAATGGCTCCTACCATGCGCGGAGGCATGTTATCAATGCCTGCACAGGCCAGGATACGTCCGATAGCGGCATCCAGCGAGACGCGCCCCTTCTGGTATGCCTCAGTTACCACGTTTGACTCTGCCGCTGCAATCAGCTGCGAATAATGCGCCGATGGCGTCACGGTGGCATCCGGCAAGCACGCCTTTACCAGCAACTCAACCACGCGCGCTTTGCACTCCTCAGGTGGCAGCGCCTCAGCAGTTGCGGCAACCTTCTCTGCGCGCTCTGCCCACAGCTGAATGTTATAGCGTCCTGCCTCATGAAGCAGTTGCGTCACCGAATCAAAGTAATACCCTACCGAAGATGAAGCCGCACCTGCCCACTGGGCAACCTTGCGATACGTCACAGCTTTAGGACCTTGTTCGCGAAGTAGTGCTGCCGCAGCCAGCACTAAAGAAGTACGAGTAATTTGCGCTTTGAGTGACTTGGGGGTCTGCAATGTATCGGTCATATGGACCCTCCCTTCCCCCAGTTTCAGCCTGAGCCTTCGATGAGTAATAAAAGAGCGCCGCTCGATTTTCCGAACGGCGCTTGCAGCACGAAAATCACTATGTCAACTTAATGGCTCACCCTCTCAGCTTTTGTAAGCCGACATCTTGCATTATACACGTAGCCAGAACCAATCTCAGCGTTTTTCAGCACAAAACCGATTAGATTCGCTCCGAGTAAAACACACCTGACCTTCGCTATTCCACATCAGACAATGCCTTGCCAGTGTGCTCGTGCGAAGCAATCATCGCAACCAGGGCAATGATCGAAATGCCAACCATGTACCAAGCAGGTGCAAGGTTGTTTTGCGTCACGTCGATCAACCACGTTGAGATAAACGATGCCGAACCACCGAACAGTGCATTCGCCAAATTAAACGACAGCGCAAATCCGGTGTAGCGCACGGCCGTCGGGAACGTTTCGGTGAGATAACTGGAAAGTGTACCGTCGTTGATGGTGAGCAGCAGACACATGACCAACTCTACCACCAGTACCGTGAAGAACTGCATGGTGTTGAGCAGCATGAACGCTGGAACGGTAATGATGATAAATCCAGCGCACGCAATGATAAGCATTTTTTTGCGTCCAAAGGTATCCGAGAGGTGTCCCGAAATGAAGATGAATCCGATGTAGGCAATCAAGCTGATGGTTGTGATAAGCGAAGACTCGCCCGGATCCATACCGACCGTGGTTTCCAAGTAAACCGGCAGATACGTCAGTACAACATAGAAGCCAACTGCGTTCAGCATGCAGGCGCCAAAGGAAATGATGAGTTCCTTGAGGTGATGCCTGAACAGGTCGCGGATCGGATGGTTGGAGTCATCCTGCTTGCCCATATCGCTTTGCATCTTTTGATATGTCGGCGAATCTTCCAGCTTGGTACGGATGTAGTGCGCCACCAGGCCAAGCGGGCCGGCAAGCAAGAACGGGATGCGCCATCCCCAGTCATTTACGGCAGCCTCAGGCAAAACCATATACATAACCGTTGCAAACGTTGAGCCTACCAACAGACCCGTTGCGGTTGAAGCCGGAACGAGCGAGCAATAGAGACCGCGTTTTTTAGCAGGTGCATACTCGGCCAAAAACGTTGCTGCGCCTGCATATTCGCCAGCAGCCGAGAAGCCCTGAATCATACGCAGAACCAGCAAAAGCGCCGGAGCGGCCAAGCCAATTGCAAGATAACCCGGTAAAAGACCAATGCAGAACGTGGCGCCCGTCATCAAGAAAATCGAGGTAGAAAGTGCCCATTTACGGCCTTTCTTGTCACCCATGCTGCCCCAGAAAATGGCGCCAATGGGACGCAGCAAAAATGAAAGAGCAAAAATTGCGAAGGTTTGCATCAAAGCAAGCGTTTCGTTTTCACCTGGGAAGAATACCGCAGCAATAACGATCGCGAAATAGGAATACGTAGCGTAGTCAAACCACTCAATAAAGTTGCCTAAAAACGAAGATACGGCAACACGGCGAATTGTTGCACTCGCCTCACTGTCATAGTTAGCTTTCATGATAATCCCCTAAGAAATGAACTGCTTCGTCTGCTTCATAAGTTGATAGCTCTCTGAGCATCACTCTCATATATCAACCCTCCTTACCTGAAGCCCGGAACGATTCATTTTGATATGCACCGATTATAACATTATACGAGAAAGAGCGAGATTCGATGCGAAAGGTCTCCAACAATTACTTGTCAGTCTTTCGTCCGTGAGAAAAAGCCCGCACCGGAACGCGTCCGATGCGGGCTTCATGAGATCTTAGAAGTCACCCATGTATTCTACTTGCGCTTTACTTGCTTTGTTGATGAACTCTTTCTCGGCTTTCTTGCCGCCTTTAACGAGCTTCTCAAGCAAGATGCGCTTCAGGCGCGGATATTCGTTAATGCCATACCAGGCAAACGCCGTGCCACCTGTGTAAGCCTCAACGATGCTATGCACCGGCAGACTCACGTCGCGCTCTGCGTCAAGACGAATGTATTCGTTGATCTCTTCGGCGCATACTTCTTTGATAACTTCAGGACTAATTTCCAGGTCACGAGCAAGTTGACGAATTTGGAAATCAACCTCTGCCTGGTCAGCATGCGGGAAGTACGTCACATCGTAGGTAACCGCATTCAGACCAGATGCCTTAACGAATCCCAGGAAGGAATCAAGCTCCATCATCTGTACGTGATTCTCCGTACGCTCCATGATGTCCAACTCAGCCTGGAAACCTTGAACGCCAGCAGCTTCAAACGTGCTTACTAATTGCGCTTCGCTTTGCGCCGGCTCATACGTTTGTTCTTCGCGAACATGGGTAAGTCGATTGGTAATCTTCATAAGGATCAACTTCCTTTTCTATAAGTTTATAAGTAACTTTTTATAGCTGCTCAAGCTCTTCTTGTTCCTGAATACGAGCAGCAAGATTTTCGGAAATCTCATCCTTTTGCTTTTGCTTACGACCCTGAACCATATTCTTGATTGACGGTACTGCGCCACCAGCAACTACCAAGACAATACCTAAGAAGGTGTTAATGGTGATAGCCTCGCCAAATACAACCATGCCGATTACGATTGCAACAGGAACTTCCCAGTAAGCAATCGTGGAGTAGTCAGCAGCGTTGAGGTTACGACCAGCAACCAGCAAGAAGCCCAAAGCCAAAGGACCACAGATGATCCACAGCAGGATTGCGCCAGCCCAGTTGAATGCCGTGAAGTTAACCTGAACAAGCCAGTTCTCCATACCCGGCTGCATACCCACGAAGTTCATGATGAGCGTAATGGTAGCTGCACCAACTACTGCAAAGATGAAGTTCCAAACGCCACGAGCGGTGGTGTCTGCGTCTTTGCGATAACCATTGAAGAACATGGATGCACCATAGAACACACCAGAGAGCAAACCGAACGCGTCACCAACGAGCTTTTGCGGGAACTCAGGAGTTGACGGTGCCAGGTTGAAGTCAAAGCCGAATGCGTTGCCACCAACACCAAAGCCAAGCAGACCCTCACCGAAAAGCATACCGATAAATACAACTGCTAGGCAAATCCACTGCAGACCAGACATTGGTTCTTTGCGGAAGATGCGTGCAAGCAACGTACAAATTACTGGGCCGGTGTAAATGAAGAGTACTGCGTTAGCAACCGTGGTCATCAGCGTTGAGGTTACATAGCATGCCAGTGACATACCAATCATCAAACCGCCAAGAGCAATAGCCGGGGTCAACTTCAGTTTCTTGAAAGTATCAACCTTGTGAGTTGCCACCATCAAGACCAAGAAGAAGATAAAGCCCATGCCCATGCGGCCGCAAGCCATGAGTGCACCGATGGAGTCCGAACCATTCAGACCCAGTGCACCATCAAACATGTCAGTACGGGTTGCCCAGCGGCTAAAGAGCGGCACCAAGCCCATGCCAGTTGCAGAAATGAGCATGGCGATAACGCCGAGATTCGTTTTCATCTGATAGCCATTGCTGTCAGATGACGTGGTGATTTCTTTATTCTCTGCCATTGGTCCTCTTTAAAACCAGTAGCAATGTATGCGCATCCCAACGCACTATCTAAGCCTCGTCTCGCAATCCCTTCCTTAAAGATTACGACGCGACGCTTCACTCGGCCATTCCCAAGTTCAGCAGCTTTCAACCTCAGCTTTGAAAACATGCATCAGGAATGCGGGTTGTGTTAAGCAAAAGGGGGATCTGGCTTGTTGTGCAACCAGATCCCCCTTTCAATAAGCTAGAAACCTACGTAGTTTCAAGCGTGTTAGCTATGCAGCTAAAAGACTAGTCGTTCCACATCTCCGGACGTACCAGCGTCGTGTCAGGTACGCGGTTCGGGAAGTAGTCGAGGCACTCGCCCTCACGATAAACGTCAGCGGTTGAGCAGTGCAGGCCGCCACCGAATGCATAAGCACCGCGGAGGTCAACCGGGATAGCG
>CAJTML010000011.1 GCA_910577495.1 uncultured Eggerthellaceae bacterium | reverse complement strand
CGGCTCAATGTTTTTGCCGTCCGAGCCCTGGCCAGAGCCAGTTGCAAGGTTGCCGATGTCGCGGTTAGCCACGCCCTCTTCGTCATCTGAAACATCCACAGCCAAGCTGTTGATCTTGCCCGTAAACACCAGCTGATACGTCTGACCACCCGTGATGGTCGGCAGCTGATACGAAATCGCGTGCGTTGCTTCGTCGTAGGCAACGTCGCTCACCGCGGTGGTCTTGCCATCAGGCGAAACCAGCTTCAGCGAGCCCGCCACGTAGCTAATTCCCGCCGGCAGACGGTCCGCAATCATGGCGTTTTGCCATGCGGAGTTCGCCGGTCCTGCGTTGGTCGCCGTGATGGTGTAGCTCAGCAGGTCACCCACGTTGTTTTCGCCCGTCGCATGCGTTTGGTTAACCACCGTCTTGCTCATCTGCGGCGACGCCTTGCGCACCGGATAAAGCACGACATTCTCATCGGGCATGGTGGTTTCGTCATCCACATCCACCACGCTGCCGCCCGGCTTGGTCGTCCAGCCCACGACGGTATCGGGATCGCTCAGCTTCTCATCAACGCCAAGCGTGTCCAGCACCTCAGAAACATTCGTGTCGAAGTCAACATCCGGATCCGTTGCAATCACATTTCCGTTGTCATCACGAATCTCAACCGAGTGCTTGTTGGGCACCCACACCGCGTACACATCATTGCGACCGGCGTGCAACTGCGTTGAGGCCGTCATCTCGTTGGACAGCGTTCCGTCGGCGGCGAATTCGCCCTCAGGGTCTTGCGCCCAGTAACGCACCGTATAGCCATGGCGCTCCGGCACGGGGACGAGGTTGGTACCCAGCGACGTGCCGACCAAATAGCAACCCGGATCAACCTTGTAGACCTCGGCGTTCTCGGAAGCCTCATCATCATCAGTGTGGACACCGTCGTTCCAGTGATACACCACATACGCCGGCTCGGCGATGTTGACCGTCTTTGAGCCCTGCGCCTTCAGCACCGTGCCGTCCGCGTTGGTCCACTCATACCCCAACTGGTACACCCCGCGGTCTTCTTTGGTTGCCGTGCGGTCACCGCTGAAGAGTTTCTCCAGTTCAGGCGTCCACGGGATTTCTTCGAATGCACCTTCGTCATTTTGTTTGTAGAGCGTCACGTGCAGTTCATCGTCGCTCATGGTGGGGCCGAGGTCGTAGTTCAGCTTGCCCTCAGCATCAATACTTGACGTGGCATCCTCAGGGAATCCAACCGAGGAAATCTTGTACTTCTCAAGTTTGTCCTCTTTGCTGGCGGTGGTGTCGTCCAAAAGGAAGCTGTTCAGCGCCGTGGAGGTAGTAGTGACGAAGTTGATGGTGTCGCGATGATCGTACAAAATTGACTGGTCAGAGGGCACTTTCATGCCATCCAAGTTCACGCTTGGCAGCGACGTCACCACGTCCGCGTTGTCCAAACCAGTTGCACCAAACGACGCCATAGCAATAGCGGTCGTGGGCACCAAGCGCAGACGACGCATGCCAACCGCGCCCGATCCAGCCTCGGTCGCGTTAATCTGCAGCCAGCCAACACCAGGCGCTACCGACGACACGTTGTCGGATTTACCCACGTCTGCCAGCGTAACGATGGGAATATCGCCCTCCAAAATGGGGCTTACGTTGGGATAAAGCGGATTGGCCGGGTCTTCGCCAACATAATTTTCCCAGGCAATGGAGTAATCTGACTTGCCTGAATTTGCGTTATTGGTCAGCGGGAATACGTAGCGAATATGGCGAACCGTGTCGTAGTCCGAGCCGTCAGGCGCCGCATAGAGGTGCACGGTGCCCGCCGATGCCACCGAGCTTGCGCGCGTCACGGCGTCATCAGAGTTGGCGAATGCCGCCAGCTCCGGGTAACCACCGTCGGAGAATACCCACACCGGATTGCCGTCCGCGTCTTTGATGTTGGCGAAACCATCGCCCGCAATAAGCTGGCTGGTCAGAAGCCCCGTCACGCGACCCGCAACAGCACCGTATTCGCACATGCCGGTCGTTTGCTTGTCGTAGTAGCAGTTCGTGGCCGCACCACCATTGTCGCCCGCGAAGCCCGTAACGTTTTGGCCGGTCAGCTTGTTACCGCTTGCATCAAGCGGCGTGCCATCTTCAGCTGAGCGCAGCGTGCCAACTTCGCCCGCCGCATAGCAATTCGTGAAGGTCAGCTTAGCGCCAAGCCCCGCAAAACCACCCATGTTTTTGCCACCGCTTGACATGCCAACCATGGAGGTTGAATAGCAGTTCGTGAAGGTGGTTGATGCGGCGTTCTCGTCTGCACCAATGAAGCCGCCGATAACGTCTGTGCCTTCAATCTTGCCTGAGGCATAGCAGTTTTCGAAGCTGTGCGTGCCGCCGTGCACCACGCCCTGGAACACACCCGTGCGGGTGTTGCCGTAAACATCAATATTGGTAAAGCAGTTGCGATAGGTCACCGGACCGGTGTCACACGAGCCGAAACCACCCGAGTGACCTGCAGGAACGATGAGTGTGCCATTAACGGCATAGCAGTTTTCAAGCAGCGTGTCGGCTTGCGCGGCCTCAATAAAGCCTGCGCTGCACGCGCCGCCAAAGACATGGACGTTATCGGTGTAGGTGTTGCGAACGATTTTTTTGGAGATTGCCAGGTTGAGGCCACCATTGCCCTGTCCGCCAAATGAAACGCAACCAGCCATAACCGCCCACGCACCAGCAGTTGCGTTGCTCTGCCACACCAGCGCGTTTTTCACACCGCAATCAAGCACCTGGCCGCCGGCGAACTGCGCGATCAGTGGCGCACCGTACGTGGAAGTTGAGTTGACGCGCGCATTGGATACCGTGAGATTTTTGAGTACGAAATCAGCATGTGCGCTGTCGCCAATCAAACCAGTGTGGTGCGTCGTCTGCGAGAACAGGTTGTATACCGTGTGGCCGTTGCCATCGATCGTCCATGCAGAACGTGCCGAAATGCCCGTCCAGTTCTTGCCGCTGCGACCGCCCAGGTCAAGGTCGTTTTGCAGCTGGCAGCTCTTCTGGTTAGCAAGACACCAGCGGAACTGTTCGGCAGTAGTGACCAGATAAGGATCAGCAACCGTACCGCTTCCCTGGGTCGGCTGCACTGCCGTGCCATTCCACTCCGGAAGGCCGGTGTCCGCCCAGCCCACCTTGGCTTCGCACTCTGCCCAACGCGCATTGTAATACGCCGGCTGACCAGGCTGTGGACCTGTTGCTGCATAAGCTTTTGCGTCGGGAGTGAAGGCAGTTTGGGTCAGCGTTGCACCAAACGCCAAAGAGAGCGCCAGTACCAAAGACAGGCAAACGGAAAAAATCTTGCGTGACATGGCATGAGTCGTTCGCAACATGCTAAGCACCCCGTTTCTTGTTAGAGCTTCGTTCATTGGGTGTTACCGTATCGTTACCATGATACGCCTCTTTACGAACGCGTTAAAGGCAAATTGCGAAAATTTCGCCCACTGATCAGGCCGTGTGCAATGCAGGAGGTTGAGCTGGCGAAGGCTCAATCAACGGCACGGCATAAAGCGGGATATTGCGAACCCATCCTTGATCTTGCAGTCCCGCCAGCGAGAGTCGTACCGCTGTATCAATGCCGTATCGTTCGCAAAACGACCGCAGGCTTTTCGCCTTGAGATTCGTTTCTGCTTTCACCTCAATGGGAAGCACGTTAGTTTGTAGCTGCACGACAAAGTCAACTTCGCCCGATGATTTTTCTGCGCTCCAGTAATATGGAACAAGCTCGCACTCCGACACGAGCTGCTGGCAGACATACTGCTCAGCCATGACGCCTTTGAACTCGGTAAACAGGCTACTTCCTTCCAAAATCGTGGAGCTATCAAGTCCAGTCAGCGCCCCCAACAACCCCACATCAAGCAGGTACAGCTTGAATGCTTGCGGATCGCTGTAGGCTGCAAGCGGCAAACCCGGCTTCGAAATGCGCGGCACTTTGAGCACCAGACCACTATCAACCAGCACCTGAATGGCTTCCTCAAACTCTCGCGCACGCGCACCTTCGCGAACCGCACCGTACACAAACCGCTTGTTTTCCTTCGCCAGCTGATGCGGAAGCGAGTCCCACACCAGTCGACATCGCTCACTCAGGGCACCTGAAATATGCTTGGAAAAATCACCCTCATAACCAGCCAGGATGCTTTTTTGAATTGAACGAACCGCTGCAAAATCACCTCGAAGACGAAATGACTCCACCGCTTCAGGCATGCCACCAACATAGTAATAGCGTCGCAGAGCGTCAGTGAGCTGCTCAGCAAATACGCTGATCATGTCAGTATTATGCTGGCGAATAAACTGCACCGCCGCTTCTTCGCCCGTTGCCTCCAAAAACTCGGTAAAACTCATGGGGTACAAATCAAGAAAGTCCACCTTGCCAACGGGAAACGACACCCCCGCATGCATGGCAACCCCTAAAAGCGAGCCTGCCACCGCAATACAGTACTCTGGAGCATCTTCGCAAAAGTACTTCAATGCGGTCAGCGCACGAGGCACTGCCTGCACCTCATCAAGCACAATAAGCGTTTTTTCTGGCTGAATCTCAGTATTGGTAAGCGCGGCAATACCGAGGATGAGACGCTGCGGATCAAGCGACCCCTCGAAGAGCGCTGCCGCAGCCGCGTTATCTTCAAGGCGAAGATATGCGCACGTTTCAAACGAGCGGCGACCGAATTCTTTGAGGCACCACGTTTTGCCCACCTGGCGAGCACCCCTCAACACGAGTGGTTTGCGATTTTCGCTGGTCTTCCAAGCTTCCAATGCTTTGAGAATGTCTCGCTCCATCAGCGCCTCCGTTTACTTGTTGCCTCCGCAATGTTCTGTCTCTGCAACACGCTGCTTCTGCAACGTCCTGCCTCTGCAACACCCGCAGCATCGACATGTGTGCGAATCTCAGTTTACACGTTTTTCGGCCGAATTTCGTGTAGTTTTACACGTTTTTCGACCGAATAATGTGTAATAACACACGGTTTTCCACTGAATTTTGTGTAAACGGGCATTTGTTCGGGCAATCTCGGTGGCAGCGTTTTCTAGCGCGCTCTGAACGCACCAAAAACTGCCATTAGAACCTCCTCACGGATCATTTCGCCATTCCTTAAATGTTTGTATTGTCAGTATTTGATGAGCGCTGCCGCCTGCTTTCGATTTTGCGTTTTAACGCATCTTCGTTACGCGCGATTTTTACTTGCAGCGAGTTTTCTTCGCAAGGAAATCCAAGCGCTTCTCTTGTTAAGGAGTAAACCAGCGGATTGGGTCTGAAGCTCGAGTTTAACCAGAACGCTTCATCATTGCCTGTTGATGCATACATGATAGCTGCTGCCACCGCCGCAGAACGACTTACTCCTCCATCACAGCAAACGAATAAGCGGCTCGCAGCATTATGAGATTCAACGAAACGTGCAATTGCTTGAGCTTGCTGCAATTTGAAGGAACCTCGTCTTAGCGGATTCGTAACATCATCAGCAGCAATGAACAGATAGTCGGAACCTGGCGGCATAACTGGTTCTGGATAAGAAGAAAGCAATATAATCGGTTCGTTGATCCTTTTTTCTGCAAGAAGTGCAAGGCACTCCTTAATCGGCAAAACAGTTACAACTAAATCATGTTCCCTTGAAGCAGCATCATGCTCTTCTTCATCGCTATAGCTCATATTCGTAGTCCTTTTAGTTTTGTACGCGGATGTCGTTTTACTTGGATGTTTCACTGCCCGCGGCGATACGACTAGGATAAAGATTGCAACGAGCGACTCAAAACTCTTTCCACCCAGCACGCTCCGCAAATGCAGCGATTTCGTCAACCATCTCCGAAGAAAGACCTGGAGCATCAACCAACCAACGCCACTCAGCGCTGTTGCATGACTTGAACAACTGCTTTGCAATTACGGGGTTCAAGAGAACGCAATCTGCCGAATCCTCGCATCCAATCCTCCCAAACTCGATTACCGCAGCCTTCAGTTTCGTCCTATACATCACATGGCTTCGAGTCGCCGGATCAAATCCGCCTGAGAAAGCAAGGAAAAACTCCTGGACAAACTCATTGAAATCGTCGAGCGTCATAGCAAAAACTGGAACGCTATTTTCGGCATATCCACGCAGATACTCGCCTATCTCTTCAGAGTTAATTGATATTTCATCTTCTCTAATCATCGGCAGGTTGGTCAAATATGCCATTCCTACGTCTTGGGCACAGTCCAATAGTTCTTGCTCTAGCTGACAAGCCGCATATTCAACCTCACGAAGCCAGAACCGCACATTCTGCATAAAGCTTTGATGACGAGACGAAGACATGATGCTCAGCAACGACGTACCACAGTTGAGTTCGTTTAGGCTCCTTGCGTTGATTTTTCGATACTCGCAGAGAGCGCAATGCAACTCAGAAAGATATTGTAGTTGAGACGCAAAAGACCTCTGCAACCTCTTGGCCTCTTCTAGATCTAACGTAGATTTGTGGCTGAATTCAACGATTTCCGAGCAGGTGTCGACAACAGCACTAATCGAATCACTAACTTCGTCTAGCGCAAGCAGAAGAATGTCTTGCATCATGCTTTCATCTTCAACTGCTGGAGGCAACCCGTCCACGCCAATCGCTAGTCTCAACGCAGACACAAGAAGATCTGCCTGAAGCGCATCGTCCTCTTTTAGCAGAGACACCAAATCAACTTCTGCCGAATTGCCCATACCTTGCCCCCTTATCCAGAATGATATCCATTATCTTCTATACTGAACAAAGTCTTAAGATGAACATCTGCAGACGTTCGAGAGGAGAAGATTTTGCACATGTCACACACACCAGGACTCCAGACTGCACTCTTTTCCGATGATAGCACCGTCACTGCGGTGGCTAACGCCCTGCTTCATGACATGCCAGGGACAGAACTGCATCTAGACCCTGAATTCCTTAACCACCATCGTCCGATGGTGGATCTCCTCTGTTCATTAGTCATCGAGCTTCAAAATCAGATTGTCGAATTGGACAATCTTCTCCTAGAAGCGCCAAAAGCTGATTACAATGTTGCCAGCCTTGACGTGGATTCACTATCCGCATTCTTCACAGAGTGCAGGTTAGCTGCAGATTCGCTATCAATGTACGCTGAACCGATATCGAAATTCGTTCGCGACGCCTCCATGGACGATTCCAAACCAAAAACCCAATGCATCGACAATCTCACAATACCAGAATCAGTTTATCTTTATCCGATATGGCTTGACCGTGTCGCTACGCTTGCTTTTTGCGCCATCAATCTCCTTGAAGCATACGGGAAGACTGTTAGCAAAAACATATGCCGAAAAACTTCCGTAGCCGATTCTAATAACCTAAGAATCCTCAGGTGCTTCGACTCCCAAGATCCAGCTAGTCGGCGCACCGAACCAATTAAGCCTTGTCGCGAAAGTGGCCACCTTGACATCAAGATCTCTTGCGGTTCTTTCAATCTTCCGCTTGAGTGGAATGCAGCCCCAGACACCTTCGTGTGCTACACCCCATCCAACGATCTAATAATTGCCATCGAGCCCATAGATAATTTCGCCCAGCTTCTCAGGCGAGCATCCGATCTAAAGAATGAAGATGCCCAAAGCTTTGAAAAACTATGCGAAGGGTTGGATAACAGAATAATTGCGGATTGTCCTGATGGTCGATTACAACTGCCTGCTCAGATGCTAACTCATGTGGGACTTTCGCCTGCTGCAGACGCCAACGGCAGCATCGCATCAGCATATTACCGGTACGAATTGTACGACACAAACACTCTTGAAGCAGCTTTTGCCAATATTGACCTTTCTGCAGTCTTAGAGCTTTAGAGTTGACCCAAGCAATCTCTATCATTTTGTATCGTAAGAGTTTTGACTCAGGCAGAATACAGTTCTGCGTTTAGCCAACTTCGTACAAGAGCTTCAACTTGCGCTCGTAATAAGGAGGTTCTTTTATCGCACGTTTAAAGCCATCAATCACAACGCATTCAACTTTTGAGCAAAGCATATGGCCTCCATACTCATCAATACAGTCGGATATCCTGCCCTCATCCTCTAGAAACACAAGCGTAAAGGTTCCCTTAAAAGGAAGTTCAAGGTCTTTTTCGCCATCATGGCAACTCACCAGACGACACTCCCGCATCCCAATATCGGGACGATCGTCCTCTTCAGCTTCTTCCTCATCAAGTGATCTGTCCATCAGAAGAAAATGGGTTGGACTTCCGATTTCGCCATTGATGTACACACATTGATCGCGATAAACGGATTCCCAGCAATAAACAACGGGGAGCTGCAAGGTATCGGCAACACGAAAGAGGGATAAACCCTCCGATCCCACAATCTTGTCAACCAATATCAGGTCACACTCAGAATCTTCGATCAACTTTCTAAGGGCATCCTCATCAAGCTGTCGAAGGCGGTTCGCTTCCTCGAAAATCAGACCCAGCGAAGCTAGCCTGTTGAGCATAAGGCGCGTAGGCAGACAACCCTCGCCTCTCTTTGACAACGATTTGAGAGCCAGATTTGCAAATTCTTCTATGTCAAGCAGATGGGATACGAAAAGAACACGCGCACCTTCCTCGGCGCAAGACGTCGCAAGCCGAACAAGCAACGTTAAGCCAGCAGGATCCTCTCCCCGCAACACGATCGCAAATTTACTACCAGGAGAAAGGAGCGGCACCTCGACGTTATCGGATAAGCTGGAAAGCGCGCGAGGCAAGCGAAATCGCACAGCCTCTGTAGGACATGCGCATTCATCAAATTGGTTTTTCAAAAAATCTTTAGTAATAACTTGAGGCATGAGACACCTTATTTCTCTGCGGAATGCACTTACTAACGCAGGTACAGAGCGGTAACATAGTGAATTGATCCTCATCAAGGATACAACACCTGTCTAGTAGAAAAAGAGGTGCAAGAAATGAGGCGTTACAAGATTAAATTCGTCTCGGTCTTTGTACTTATATTGCTGGCTAGTTGCTTTCTGGGCGGATGTACTGGGTGCCAGCCAAACCAAGCAGTTCAAGACACAGATAACGAGAGTAGCTTAGAGGCCCCCTATGGCGAAGGATCCGAATCAACGCAAAATAACTCCGAGAGCCTAATTACTGAAGGCATCGATAAGGCAAGGGAGACGGCAGATAACATCGAATTGGCGATCAAGGAGGCCGAAAAGGCCGAGCCGATCCATGCAAAGCTGGGTGAATGGGTTGACGCCACCGATAATCTTGCGGTAACCGTAGATTCCGTAGAAGATGGACCTTACGATCACGCAGATCAAACACCGACAGTAAAAGTAACCGTGTCTATGCGCAATCTAACAGACCATACAGTCACGGTGAAGGCGTCGAATTGGAATGCAGATAACACCGACGGCGAGAGAGTCGATCATAAACTGTGGATCAAGGATGACAATGGCAACATCGCCGACAGGAGCTTCGAGTTAACAAGAATATCTCCCAACTCAACATTTACAGGTGTTGTCTATTTTGATGGCAACGGCTTGGCCGACGTTGTGTATGAGCCGCATTGGCTCATTAGCAGGCAAAATCAGTATATATACTTTGAATCAGCTTGATGCGATCTAAGATATTTCCTACATAAACCCAAGTCCAAGCTTGCTCCTTGGCATCTCGTGCAACATCCCTTTGTTGTGATCCCTGATAATAACCATCTGCGCAACACTCTTACATCTATCGAAAGAGAAGACCTACACACTGTTAATTAATTATCGCCAATGCTCATTTTTGAGGAATCTCCGTATTCCTTGATACTGCGATTATCTAACTAATGTGTTCACCCACACACCTAAACACTGTTCAAATATCATTCTTACACACAACCTCAGCATTTGCAGTACCATCGTACAAAGGTATTCAAATTCCAATCTCATGTTTTCAAGATCGATTGCATCAACAAAGAGAACTTTGCTTTGAGCAGATTTACGATTCGCTCTACTTTGAATTAAGGGTTCACCTATATGTTTGTTAGCCAGTCAACCATTTAACCCTATTGTTAAAGAAAAATATCCTCAAGACAGTGGCGCAGAAAATCTTGATCATCGACCCCAACCGCAACCGCAATTTCGACACCGCAAGAGTCGTGCTTTAACGCGCCATATTCATCAGCTGCCAATGTCATATTTCTAAAAACAAAGGCCTCTTCATAACCCATGCGATAAAGAACAGGGAAAACATCCGGTATGTCAGCGTGATCTCGACCATTTTTGTTTGCCGAGGCCAATAAAGCAAACAAAAGACTACTCAGTATGCTGTCATCCAGCTTCTGAGCAAGAAGTTCAACATCAGCATCTAAAATTGGATAGTCTACTGATAAATCAAAAGGGAATAACTTAATTGGAATGTTGCTATCCAAAACAATTTTCAATGCTTCTGGATCACAGTAAAAATTATATTCGGAATTATGCGGAGCATTAGTGTGCCTGATTCCGCCCCCCATCACAAGCAACTGTACATTCTTTTTAAGAAATACTGATTCTTCTTCTATAATCAATCTCGCTAAATTACTAAGAGCTCCAAGTGTTATATAGGTAATATTTTCATACTGTTTAATAAGCGTCCGTATCTCAATTATGTCAGCAACCGAGATATCGCTTTCTTCTTTTAATTCATTATCGAGGTCAGCGCTTACGCCCCCAAGACAATCCGACCCATGATAGCAATCGTAATTAGGCTGTGTGCCATTAAGCGCCGTATCGGCTCCGTGAAAAATTTTACCGTCGAATTTAGCATGATTGAGAATATTCTTGAGGTTATTTTCCGTAATCCCAATAGGTCCATTGCCATATGTTGACACAAAGGCATAATCAGCTTGAGTTTTGGATGCAAGAGCAGCCAGAATTGCAATTGCATCATCAGATCCTGGGTCTGTATCCAGAATAATTAAATCTGTCTTCACGGCAGTTTCCTACCCAACAAGGTTCATCTCGTCTGCAATAGATAAAAAATCGGCAACTGCTTTTGAACTGCCCATGACCACTGAGCTACGATCTTGAAGACTAACAGGCTCCCTATTGAAAGAAAAAGCAGAACCTCCCGCTTCTTCAACAATCAAATTCGAAGCAGCATAGTCCCAGGGATATAAGATTGACTCAAAAAAAAGATCGTATCTATTCGCTGCGACATAACACATTTCTAGCGAAGCGCATCCTGTTCGACGCAAGTCAAGAGAACTCCTAAAAACTCTTTCCGCAAGAGCAAATACTTCTTTCGACATATACACATCATATGGGCATGTTCCAAAACAAACAAGACTAGAAGCTAGATCTATGTCGTTATTGCGTTCGATACGAACTCCATTCAGATAAGAACCTTGACCTTTCTCTGCATAAAACATTTCATTCAGATAGGGGTCGAAAACACATCCGTGAGTGACAACGCCATCCACACCAAAAGCAATAGAGACTGCACTACGTTTGACATTGCGCACAAAATTCGAAGTACCATCAATAGGGTCAACAATAACAAATGATCCTTCGTTGGGGACAGAGCCTAAACCAGCCTCTTCACCAAGTAAGGCGATGCCAGGGATTTCGTCTGAATATTTTTGAAACACCATATCTTGTACAGCCTCGTCATAAGCCGTAACAATATTGCGAGCATCAGTTTTTTCCAAGGACTTAACGTCGTGCTCACTAGCAGATAATATGACAGCACCACCTTTGCGTGCTACATCTTGGATAAATTCTTTCATTTGGTATCACCACCATTTATTTCTTGTTGTTGCGCTAATTTTGCGTCTTCCATAATCGCCAAAACTTCCGTTTTCCAAACTTCTGGATATTCGTTTTCATCTAGGTAAGGCAATAGTTTTTTTCTACCTGACCCTATCGAAACACGGTATAACCTTAAGTATCCCTCTGAATCTGAAGGATGCACATCGGCATATTCACCTGCAATTACAGTTGGAAACCTCATATCCTCATCAAACTCGATAACACTAAGCTGATGAATCCCTTCGTTTGTCCGCCATTCTGTGTATTTTCTAGATGCACGATAAACGCCTATCACATCTCCCGATTCATTTATTTCGCTAATCAAATACTTCCATCGAGTGTATTGACGGTTCTTTGGTCTAAAAATTCCGTCCTGTCCAAATTTGGGAGAATAGTTTTCTGCATGCACTTCTAAATCATAATAATTTTGCTTAATACGCACTACTCCAATACGCAAATAACTTAAATCGCTATTCTTCCCATGTATGTGTAGCCAATCACCGGACAAATAAAGATCGGGATGTTTACGAATCCACCATTTCGAATAAGCACACTTAGTCAATTCTAAAATTATGTAAAAAACCAAACCACTTGTTACTACGCTGATTATAAAATCAGCCGAAGCATCTTTAAAAAAAACAATATCACTTGATTCTTTAATAGTGTATAGCTCAACAAGCACAAAGATAAAGATACCTATTGCAATCTGATAGATTGTACTTTGTACCGAACTAGTTTCATTTTTTACGCGCTCATCCAAAACCCACTCCTATCCTGTCTATTAAACACATTCTGAAGGCATCTTATATCCTTAATGGAGATTATACAGCGTTGACAGTACCTCTGATTCCCTTGAGTTGGTATTAGACGCGAGAGAGAAACGGATCGTGTATCGATTGTTGGTGTATAGAGAGTCATAACCTGGCTGTAGAATTACCTCCCCAATCTTAACTTATTGTTTCTCTTAAAAGCTCGACAGTACGCTACCTATAACACCTTAAGCCTGTATCCGAGCTTTTTGACGTCTTCTTCTGTAGGTGCGGGTATATCAAGTGTTCTTAATGCTTGAGCAACCGAAGCACTTGATATCCCGCACCTGGTTGACCACTTGTTGTCTTGTTCGATCAGCTACATCTTCAAACATACAAGCAAACCGAACTGCATCAAATCGACAACACCATAGTCAAGGAATACATCACACACCACGCACCCCAAGCATGGGACATAGTTGGGACAGTGTCTTCGCCATCTGCGAACTACACTATCAAACGTGCATACCCTCCTTGTATTCACCCCGCACCCATCCCCGAACAGGAGCAACCCATGAGCGATAGCACCTTCGACGAAATTATGTCCTCCATCACTTCGGAGCTAACCGGAGATCCTGAGCATGATTACGCCTACCTTGTTGAAACTTCCGAGCAATACAAAGACCATCCCCTTGCACAAGAAATTTTGCGCGCCGTGGGTCGGCTGCTGTGCGACGTGTTGCCGCCTGACGTGCGCGATGAAATCTTCCAGTATCTCGACAACAACATGGCTGCTGGTACCAGCGTTCTTGACGAAGCAACCTTTCAAGCCAAATCGGGCAACATTAAAAAAGCGCTGGAGATCCTAGAGCCTTACGCGCACAAGTTACAAGAAGATGCCGAGAGTGGTCTGTTTGCTGACGACAGCGTGAACTGCTATTTCAATTACGACGACTCTTTTCAGCAGTTGCTGCTTGAACTGATCTTGCAACCGGAAAAAACGATTCGTCCCGCAATGCTTCCATTCACGCGTACCTTCGCCCTCCTTGGCGGCATCCTGTACGAAGATCATCGCCACGACGAGGCCATCACATGGCTTGAACGTGCCATCAAATGGAATCCGACCGACTGTGGTTCGTATTTCGAAATTGCTGAAAACTACAAGGTGAAAAAGGACTTTGACCAGGCAGAAATCTGGCACGACAAGGCTTATCCGTTTCTGGCTACCCCCACTGATTTGGCACGCTGGTATCGCGCGAAGGGCTTTTGCGCCATTGAGCGCGGAGAGCTTGAGCTGGCCGCAGCTGAGTTTATGGTGAGCCTTGCCTATGAGCCCTCGCAGCTGGCCATGTCCGAGATTCTCTATATCAAGATGCAGTATGGCGAAGATTACACCAACATGGACATGGATCAGGCCGTCTTTGTAGTGAGCAACCACGAGCTTCCCATCGGTCCTGCCGAAGAGGTCGTAGATGCATGGATTATCTTCTACAAGCTAGCCACCGCAAACGAGCAAAATGACCTTGCCGAGCATTGTCTTAAAATGCTTGTCGCGCTCACGCATGACGAAGACTTCTACGACATGCCAGCCCTTTCGCCCAACGAATAGCCCGTGGCTGCTGCCTAGCCCGAACGGCCACCAATCGCGCTGATCGTACCCCTCCAATTCCCTCTTTCTTTCTCCGAATGGCTATAATGACCTGGAGGAAGAGAGAGGGTTATGGCGCGTTTTGCTTCAACAACCGATAAAGTTTTGGTCGCCACGGGAGGCGTGTGCATCCTGGGCAGCTTCGCCTGCATTATGTATGGCGAATGGGGCACCGGAGTCGGACTTGCCGGACTCATCTCCAACTTTGTCGAGAGTCTGGGCTTCGCCATTTTCGCCATAGGGCTTCTGCTGATTGGTGCCTGGATCTTGCTGGATGCACGACGTGCATTTGTGGCGCTATCGCCAGCCAAGCGCAAAGAGGAGCTCAAACAAACCTGTCTTCAGATAGCGAATGTCCTGCTCAGCGTCTTGGTGTATGGCACGATTTTCGTGCTTTGCATGGGAGGCGTTGCGGCATTGGACAACGCACACGCGGGCACCTTGTTTGTTGTCGTCCTGACATGGGCGCTGTGCATTGCAGGCTTTGTGGGATTTCGAAAATTTCGCAAGAAACATCCGCTCAAACACGACCTTGCATCGGGCTTTTTCTTGAGCCTGTTTATGCTCTTCATCAGCATCTTGGCGCTCACTGTTTCGCTTTCCATGGGGATTCCGGCGTCGGTGCACGACCTCATTTCTGGCCCCAAAACTGCACACGCAGCGCTGGTTGACGTCTCTTACTACACGCCGACTGGGCGATATCGCGCCTTCACGCAATCGCACGTGACGCTGACTTTTATCACGCCTGATGATGAGCGCATTGTGCTTTTGGTTCCCGAAAACGATTCGGACAGCGCCGCAAAAATTAACGACCTCGGTAATTACGTGCAGCTCACCTACTACCCCGAGACGCAAATCTATTGCGATGCCACTCGCTGGGACAATGGCCAGGTGGTGCTTGGCGACGAAGTCCAGCGCTGGCTTATAGCTGATGGCGACCCCGACAACTAGCGCGGCACTTTCAACCCGTCGCCAACGTTTACACCAACTCTTGCGCCACTCTTCGCCACCTCTTTTTCCTCCGTGACAATCTTCGGAGCGTTGACCTGGGGAAAGCAACCAACAGGCGCGCGAAATTTCGCCATAAAGCACGCGCAAGTTGGTGGTGTGCAACAGATGTGTGCCGTAATCTGGCTGCAGTCGACTACACTAATCACATGCACAAACCAGAAAGGTACACCATGAGTTTTCGTGACAATCTTTTGCACCTGCGCGGTGCTCACAATATGACCCAAGAGCAGCTAGCAATGCTTTTGGGAGTCTCGCGTCAGTCGGTGGCGAAGTGGGAATCCGACAAAAGCAGCCCTGAGATGGATAAGCTCATTAAGATGTGCGATATTTTCAATTGCACGCTTGATGATTTGGTGCAGGGAGACCTAACTGATCGGCCGCAAACTGCAAGCGACTCTGGCGCATCGGCTCGCTGGAGCCAAGATCTTTTTGGCTACGATGACCTGATGCGCGCCTTCGCCATGCGCATTTCAAATGGCGTGATGACGATGGGTTTGGGCGTTGCCATTATGACGCTTTTGTTTTCACTGGGAGAAGCGGGGACTCATCCGGCTTACCTCAACGAAAACATCGCCACCAGCTTTGCGCTGCTGTGTCTTTTCGTCGGTATCGCAGCAGGCCTGGCGCTCATTATTCCCATCAGCATGAGCCGATCTGCATTTATCAAAGCGCACCCCTACCTGGAGAATTTCTACACACAGGCCGATGTTGACCAGACGCGCAAAACGTTCACAGCTGAGCTCATCGGTGGCATTCTCTGCATATTCGCCGGAATTTGCGTCATTACTGCGCTGGGTGGCACCGCGCTGGAAGACCTGGTGGGACTTCCTGTTTTGCTTGCGCTTATTGCCATCGGCGCTCGGTTTATCATCCACGGGTCGCTCATGTTGGGGCGCACGAACATCGAGGTATACAACCAAACCGCTGCTGAAGTTTTGGAGGCGCACGAAATTGCAAGCGCGCCTATCCCGCCGGCGCAAAAAGAGCAGCTGCTGGCGCAGATCAAGACGAACAAAAAGATTGGCTCCATCTGCGGCTGCATTATGTTGATCGCAACGGTGATTGCGCTGTGCCTGCTGTTCATCCCCACCATGCAAGGCGCTGGCACTGATTACACCTCCGGTCCGATTGCGCTCTTTTGGCTGCCCTGGCCGATCGGCGGTTTGCTCTGTGGCATTGTGGCGATGCTCATGAAAGGCTTCTCGAAAGAGGACTAACGACTGAGGGTGTTCGCGAGGGAGCGCTGCGGCTCGGGTGCGCCGCCGCCCGGGTGCACCGCCGCTCGGGTGCGCGCCCAGAGGGCACCCCCTTCCTTGCGAAGTTGTGGTCAATCAAACCCCGTTTTGTGCAGGCAGGTTCGCAACGCAAACAGCTGGCGAAGACTGACCTGGGGTTTTATCGGTGTTTTCAGCTCTGATCGGCGTCGGAAGCGCTCTAAAAGGCGCGTCATTGCACAAAACCCTGGTTGATTGACCAAAACGCGACCCAGGGGCGCGGCTCTCGGGGGTGCAGCTCTCGGGGGCGCGGCTCTCGGGGGCGCGGCTCTCGGGGGCGCGGGAGCGCTGATGCGGGAGACGCAGGAGCTGACGGCAATTAGGGCTCGCAGCCAGCGCATCCCCCCCCCGCACGACGCCATGGTGTGCATCCGCTCCTTCGTTACACATATCTGCTGATAAAAATATGTATAATGAGGAGGTCTTATGATCTCACTGGAGAAGGATCACACCATGGCTGAACCCTTGCTGGAAATCTCTGTCGAACGTGCACCATTTGAATGCTATGTCCTCGACAAAATCGGGCTTCCTATTATCAGCACCATCACCATCAAAAACGCGTCCGAAGACGTTATCAAAAGCCTCTACCTGAAGATTACATCCGACTCAGGTACCGTTGAGCCTTATGAGCTTCATCTTGAGGCGCTTGATCCTGATGAAGAAATTGCCTTCGAGCCGCCTTTGCGTCTTGCCGACGCCATGCTCATCAACGCAAACGAAATCTACGAAGAAACGGTTCGCATCCAAATCTCGCACGAGGAAGCAAACATTTTCTCCGAGTCGTTCGATATTGATATCTATCCGTTTGATCAGTGGGCTGCCTTCGCGCCGCAAACTATTGCGTGCTTTGTGACGCCAAACCATCCAGCTATCGCAAGCATCCTGGTGCGAGCCTCCGACATCCTCAACGACTGGACGCAAAACTCAGCACTTGATGCCTATCAATCGGGAGACCCGGAGCGTGCGCGAAAAATTGCGGGTGCAATCTTTCATGCCATTCGCGAACAGGCCATTGTCTATGCCGAGCCGCCCGCAAGTTTCGCCCATATTGGACAGCGTGTCCGCTTTGCAGGCGACGTGCTCACGCAACATATCGGAACCTGCATAGACCTGTCGGTGCTGTACGCGTCGTGCTTGGAGCAGGCAGGACTCAACCCGTTTATCGTATTCATTCAAGGTCACGCGTTTGCTGGCGCATGGCTTGAAGACACGACTTTCCCCGAGATCATCACCGACGATCCTTCGCAAATTACCAAAGGGTTCGCACGTGGCGTGGACAAGCTCTTCGTGACTGAGTGCACGATGCTTTGCAACCACTCGAATGATACTTTTGATCAGGCTTGTTCCACAGCACAAAAGCACATGCTCAATCAGCTGGTGTTCGACGTATGCGTAGACATCAAGCGCGCTCACCGAGGCGGCCTCACGCCGATGCCCGTGCGCGTGCTGGGCGCCAACGGATGGGAGCTTCAAGCGCCACAAACCACCAGCAACGCGGAGGCCGTTCTGCCTACCGAGCGCACGGTTTCAAAGGCCTACATTGACCAAACCAGCGAAGGCAACTTGACCCGCGTGGAGATGTGGGAGCGCAATTTGCTGGACTTGTCGCTCAGAAATAACCTGATCAACATGCGTATCGGCGGCAAACTCATTCCGCTTGCTGCCCCCAATCTGGACGACCTGGAAGACGCCCTTGCTATGGGCACCGCACTTGCCTTGATGGAAAAGCCAAGCGAATGGGGCGCCGTTGATATCTCCTTTGAGCTGGCGTCAGCAATCAGCGAATACGCCGAGTTTTTGCACAGCGAATTCGCCTCAAAACGCCTGCGCTCTTTCGCCACTCCCACTGAGCTCTCTCGCTCGGTGACCGCGCTGTACCGAAGCGCACACACCACCCTCGACGAAACGGGCGTCAATACGCTCTTCGTGACACTGGGCGCGCTGAAGTGGATCAAAGACGGAAAATTCCGCTACGCACCGCTCATTTTGATTCCGGTCGACATCATCAGAAAGTCGGCGAAGAAAGGCTTTTCGGTGGTCACGCGTGACGAAGACCCGCAGCTCAACGTGAGTTTACTGGAAATGCTTCGCCGTGATTTCGGCATTGATATTGGAGGTTTGGATCCGCTCCCCACCGATGAGCACGGCGTCGACACGCGCACGGTGTTCAACACCTTCAAGCACAAGATCCGCGAACAGGCCGGCTGGGAAGTGCTTGAGATTGCTTGTCTGGGCACGTTTTCGTTCAGCTCGTTTTTTATGTGGCAAGACATCCATCAGCATGTGGGCGAACTGTCGCGCAGCAAAGTGGTGGACAGCCTCATCAACGGGCATCTGACCTGGGAAGCCGAGCCCATGGAGCTACCCGACAACATCGAACGCGACGGCGCCTTGGTGACCGTGCAAGCCGATGCGTCGCAGTTGTTCGCCATCAAGGAGGCCGCGGCTGGCAAGAGTTTTGTGCTGCACGGCCCTCCCGGCACGGGTAAGTCGCAAGTCATCACTGGTTTGATTGCGAACGCGCTCTACCAGGGGCTACGCGTTTTGTTCGTGTCCGAAAAAGCGGCCGCGCTCAACGTGGTGCAGAGCCGTCTTGAGGCGCTTGGCATTGGCAAGCTTTGCCTGGAGATGCACTCCAACAAAACGACGAAGTCTCACATCCTTGATCAGCTGGAGCAAGCTTCCGAGCTCAAAACGCATGCGTTTACCTCGTCATATGACCAAAAGCTGGCTTCCATTTTGCAGCTTAAAGCAAAACTGGATACCTATGCCAATGCGCTCTACGAAACCAATGAAGCCAACCTCACCTTGCGCGAGCAGATTTCGCGCTACGAAAAATATCGCGCCTTCGACGTTCCTGCAATCAGCATTCATCCCGATTACGTCACCCATCTTCGCGGACTTGCTGAATTTGAAGAAGACCTTCGCAATGTCGAACTGCTGGCCGCAGCCACGAAAGACATCGGAGATCCCAGCACTCATCCACTGGCCATGCTCAAGGAACCGCAGTTCTCGCATAGCCTCAAGCTGCAACTCCCCCATCTGCTGCCCGAGATCACCGCTGCGATTACCGCGTGCATTCCCGCTGGGGCAACGCTTGCCACCACGCTGGGCAAAAGCGCACCTTGCACCGAGCACGATTGGGTATGGCTTGATGGCGTGGTAAAGCAAGCAATGCAAGAATCAGCGCTCCCGATTTCGTGGCTCAAAGAGCAAGATCTTGCCGGACTGGTGAGCAAGCTTGACTACGTGCTCAATCAAAAACAGCAGCTGGACGCATTCGTCATTGCGCAGCAAACTACCTGGACATCGCAGTTTTTCGAGCTCAATCCCGACACGATTGAGAAAGACTGGAACGATGCACGCGCCACCATGGTGTTCAAACGCAAGCGCGCCATTGCCGATGTGGTCAACCGCCTGGCGTCATATTCGGTCGCTCCGTTTTCGGAGGCGCAGGTACCGCAAGCAATAGCCACGCTTCGCAATTTCCAGTCGGTTAAAGCGCCGTTTGAAAGCTTCTTAGCTGACATCATGCCCTACGTCAGCGAGATGCAGCAATTCGGCAATCTTGACTGGGATCACATCGCAATCGCGCTCAATGCAGCACGCGAGCAGCTAAACAACGGGCAATCTGACGAAGCGCGCACGCTGCGCATTGAGCTTGCGCAGCGCAGCGACCTGGTTCAAACGTGCAAAAGCTATAGCGAAGCGCGCCTGCAGCTCACTGAGAAAGTTCGCGCGCTGTGCGATTTGGTTGGACCTATCACCATTGACGAAACCCAATCATGGACTGAGCAAATTCTGGCAACAGTTCATGCGCTTGAACAGCACGTTGACCTCCTGCAAGACTGGATGCGCTGGCGCACACAAGCGCAAAAGATTGAGGCACGCGGACTGGCAGGGGTTGTCAACGCGCTAATGCAAGGCGTCAGTCCCGCCATTTTAGCCGATGCGTTTAGGCGGTCGGTCTATCAGCTCATGTGCGCACTCTCACTGGAAAAACACAGCGCCATTGCTTCGTTCTCGGGCAAAGTCTTCGAAGAGGAAGTTCGCCAATACGCCGAGGCCGACAAAGAGCTCCTCAAGCTGTCGAAGCAAGAACTGCAGTTGCGCCTGATCAGCCGCATTCCCAACCTCACCATCGTTTCGCGCGATGGCGCTGAAGCATCTGTCTTGCAGCGCGCTATCAGGAGCAAAGGTCGCGGCGTCTCCATTCGCCAACTGCTTCACGACATTCCGACCCTGGTTCAAAACCTGGCGCCGTGCATGCTCATGAGCCCCCTTTCAGTGGCGCAGTATCTGGATTTCGATAACCCGCCGTTTGACCTGGTCATTTTCGACGAAGCATCGCAGTTGCAAACTTGCAAGGCAATCGGTGCGCTCACCCGCGCGAAAAATGCCATCATTGTAGGTGACCCCAAGCAAATGCCGCCGACCGCGTTTTTCCAGAGTCAAACCAGTGACGAAGAGTTCTCCGACACGACCGACCTGGAATCAATTCTGGAGGATTGCCTGGCCATCAACATGCCAAGCACCTATCTGCAGTGGCATTATCGAAGCCGCCATGAAAGCCTCATTTCGTTCAGCAACGTGCAGTTCTACGAAAGCAAAATGTGCACTTTCCCGTCTGCCGACGACGCACAATCCAAAGTATCGCTTGTGCACGTTGATGGTTATTACGAAGGCAGCGGCCTGAATTCGTTTGAAGCGAAGGCGATTGTCGAAGAGCTGAAGCGACGCTTTGAACAGAGCAATGGTCAGCCTCCAAGCATTGGCGTCATCACGTTCAACGTCAAGCAGCAAAACTTCATTGAGGACTTGCTGGAAGAAGAGTATGCCAAGAATCCCAAATTTGAGGCGTGGGCGCTTTCGGGGGCAGAGCCGCTTTTCGTCAAGAACTTGGAAAACGTACAAGGCGATGAGCGCGACGTGGTGCTGTTCTCGGTTACCTATGCACCGGGCGAAAACGGCAAAATGGCCATGCGCTTCGGACCGATCAATAACGAAGGCGGCTGGCGTCGCTTGAATGTTGCGGTGACGCGCTCGCGCGTTGAGATGATGGTCTTTGCCACACTGGAGCCCGACAACATTGACACCAACAAAACTGCGTCGAAGGGCGTCCGCGCGCTGAAAAACTTCCTGTCGTTCGCCAAACATGGCAAGTTCTTGGGCAACAATACGACTATCCGTCGCTCCGAGGACTATATTGCTGCCGATTTGTGCCAAATGCTCAGCGACAAGGGATTTAGCCCGGTTCGCAATGTGGGCAGCTCGGCATACAAGGTTGACATTGCCATCAAATCTCATGCCGACAGTACACACTACCTAGCAGGCATTTTGCTTGATGGCGAATCGTACAACACGGCAAAAACCACGCGTGACAGAGAGGTCGCGCGCGAGCAGATGCTCAGGCAACTTGGTTGGAACATTTTTAAGGTTTGGTCAGTGGACTGGTGGAGCAACCCCGAGCGGATTGTGGATGAGCTCGTCGATGCCCTGACGCGCATTGCGGATGACGAGGCTGCCAGCACTGGTGCCACGCAGCTGCCGCAGGTGGAGGCGGCGCCGAAGGTTGAGGTTGCCGCACCTGCGCCGGCCGCTGCCGCAGCCGCGGCCGAGCCCGCGGCCGCACCCGAGCCCACACCTGCGCTGGCCGAGCCCGCAGCCGATCCCGCAGCCGAGCCCGAGCCCGCACCTGCCGAGCCCGAACCCGCAGCCGCACCGGCCGAGCCCGAACCCGCAGCCGAGCCCACACCTGCCGAGCCCGAACCAGCACCTGCCGAGCCCGCAGCCGAGCCCGCAGCCGATCAGCCCTCTCGCGTGCTGCCCGCAAAAGACGACTTTGTGCTGGGAGAATTCCGACCCACTGCGCTACCCGAAGGTCCCGTGCTTACGTCGGATGAGTACCAAACAACACACACCGACGAAATCGCCGAGCGCTTCGCCCTTCTTATTGAAAACGATACGCCGCTTGAAAAAACGCAGCTTTGCAATCGCATTCGCGAAAGCTTTGGCATCAAGCAAAGCGGCAAACGCATTCAAGAGCGCAACAATCAGATCCTCAAGAGCGTGTCCCACAAGGAAGTAAAACGTGGCGATGAAATATTCATCTGGCAAAAAGATGCAGAGCCCAAGCAGTACACTACCTGCAGAATCCCTGCCGAAGGTGTCGCGCTTCCCGCCTGCAGCGACATTTGCGACGAAGAGTTGTTTGCCCTGCTGATCTGCACCATCAAAGAGCAAGGTCCGCTTTCCAAAGAAAACCTCATTCGTGCTGCGGCTGCTCGATATGGCTATAAGCGCGTTGCGTCTCGTATGCAGGATGTCTTCGCCAATGCGATCAAGAAGGCGAAACGCAAAGGTCTGCTTATCGAAGAAGACTGGGAACTTGACCTGGGCGATCTTTCATAAGAGTCTGGAGTGCCTTTCTAGATAGAGATGACCCGAAGAGGCTGTCTGGAAAGGCTTCCCGTCCAAACTGTTTGCAGATACTTCGCAAAGTTCTCGCAAAGTACTCTCACGTAAATCCGCATCCGGACTCTGCGTGCAGTTGTGGTCAATCAGACCCCGTTTTGTGCAGGCGGGTTCGCAACGCAAACGGCTGGCGAAGACTGACCTGGGGTTTTATCGATGTTTTCGGCTCTGATCGGCACTGGAAGCACCCCAAAAGGCGCGTCGTTGCACAAAACCCTGGCTGATTGACCAAAACGCGGCTCTCGGGGATGCGGGAGTGCGACCCAAGGGGCGCAGCTCTCGGGGGCGCGGCGGCGCTGATGCGGGAGACGCAGGTGCTGGCGGCAATTAGGGCTCGCAGCCAGCGCGCCGCGCACCACCACTACGCAAAAAGGGCTTGCGACCTACATCGCAAGCCCTCAACTATAATACGCTTTGCTCTGCGCGGCTCTTTGCCTGCAAAGAGTGCCACCTACGTGGCCCGTTGCCTATGCGTCTAGCCACGCAGGTGGCATAAGCGATATTATTCTTCGCCACCTGGCAAGGTCTCGTTTACCTCTTCTACCAGGTCATTTGCAATCTCGTGCTCCTGGCGACGCTCGGAGCGCTCTTCGTTTGCAATACGCTCCTCAATCGGAGCCTTTTCGGATTTTATCTCGTGATACTCGCGGTTTTGCTCCGCTTTCCACTCATGGCGAATCTCGTCTTCTGCATGATGACGTTTTTTATCTTCATGAATGCGTTCACGCTTTTCTTCTTCGCGGTTCATGATAGCCTCCTGACGATGCGTTTCTCAGTGTCATTTCGACGCCTTTACTTTACGCCAGGAAATACGCTCAGTTGATTACTCAGCGCATTCGTCATGAAAATGAAACGCCGCTTTGACCTGGTTGTAGCATTGGCGCGGCGCCAGCCGGGCTACTCGGCCAGCTGACCCTCAAGCAGCTCGTCTAAGGTGGCGAACAACACATCCACCTCAATAGGCTTGGGCACGTGCCCGTCCATGCCGCAGGCCAGCGCTTTGTTGCGATCGGTGTCGAACGCATCCGCCGTGATGGCCAAAATGGGCATGCGCTCAATGCCGCGTGCCTGCGCATCCAGCTCGTAATCACGGATGGCGCGGGTGGCCTCATAGCCATTCATGACCGGCATCTGGATATCCATCAGCACCAACTTATACCAGCCCGGCGCGGCCTCGCGAACCATGTCAACCGCCTCTTGGCCGTTGGTGGCGAACTCAACTTCGAAGCCAGCGTCTTCCAAAATGGTGATGGCAATCTCGCGATTAAGCATGTTGTCGTCAACCAGCAACACGCGCGAGCCCTTCATGCGCTCGGACGCGCGCTCAAACGCACGCTTGGGTTCCTCCACGCTGACCAGGTTTTCCTTGGACGTGCGACGCAGCGTAAACACGAGCGTAAACTCAGAGCCTTCGCCCAGCGTACTCTTCACCTCAATAGTGCCATTCATCATGTCCACCAAGTTTTTGGTGATAGCCATACCAAGGCCGGTGCCTTGAATGCCGCTGATGGTAGAGGTGCGCTCGCGCTCAAAGGGGTCGAAGATGTGCTCCAAAAAGCCCTCGCTCATGCCGATGCCCGTGTCGGTGACCACCACTTTAAAGCGCGCGTGATCCGTCGGAGCGTCTGGCAGCTCATCCACACGCACGCCCACATAGCCGCCCGCGTCCGTGAACTTAATGGAATTGCCCAACAAATTGAGCATAATCTGGTTGACCTTCAGGCAGTCGCACACCACTTCCGGATGCGTAATCCGCGACGTGTCCACCGAAAGCGTCAGCCCCTTGCGCGTCACCTCGGATTGCAAGATGACCGCTAAGTTGTCGAAGACCTCAGCAATATTGCATGGCTTCTCGTCCAGCGACGCCTTGCCGCTCTCAATGCGACTCATATCCAAAATGTCGTTGATGAGACTCAGCAAATGGGCGCTTGACGTGCGGATTTTCGACAAATAATCATGCACACGCTCGGTCTCGTTGATGTGGTTGCTGGCCAGCGTCGTAAAGCCCATGATGGCGTTCATCGGCGTGCGAATGTCGTGGCTCATGTTGGTCAAGAACGCGCTTTTTGCCTCGCTTGCCTTGTTGGCGCGGATGAGCGCCTCCTCAAGCAGCGTTGCTTTTTTCATCTCTTCGCGAATCTGACTGTCCACGTTGCGAAGACCTAACACCACGTGATGGTCGGTGTTCCAATCACGCACGCGTACGACGGTGGCCTGGCGATACTCCAGCTCGCCGTCGCAATCGGTGCGATAAGTTGTGTCGAAACGCTTCTTGGTTTCCATCTCGGCGGAGATGTTCTCGCGCGAGAGCGCCTGGGTGAGCATCTCGCGGTCTTTATCGCAAACGCGCTGGTCAATGTAGGTGTGCACGCAGTTCTCAAGGTCAACGCGGTCAGGGAAAATTTCCGAGAGCGCAACACCTTCGCCCTCCTGCGAAATACGCAGCGTCTCGCCCTCGCCCGTGTCCAGGTCAAACGCGCAAACCAGCTGATAGTCTCGGCTGAGCGCATGAATGAGGTCGCGCTGATGACGCTCTTTCTCCTCTTCGCGCAGCTTCTGCTCCGTCACGTCAATCAAGAAGCGCTGGTAGAACAGCTCGCCGTCTTGCTCCATAAGCTTGACGTTGCCCATCACGTGGGTCACCGACCCGTCGTCACGGCGAAGTCGATACTCCATACTTGCGCTATCACCAGGGTTTTTTAGCTGGCGAATGCACGAGCGCAGCGCCTCTTTGTCCTCTTCGAACAGCGAAGGCGCCACCATGTCAAAGCCGCTCTCCATCAGTTCTTCCAGCGAGCCACATCCCAGAATTGAAAGCGCGGCCTCGTTGATGCTCAGAATCTGCTTGCCGTCTAAGGTGTGCGCGATAACACCGCCGTCCATGGTCCTAAAAATGGACTCTAAGCTGCGGTTTTTCTCAACAAGCGAGTTTTCGTACTCGCGCTCTTGTGTGATGTCGATGGCCACGCCTACCGTGCCCATGACCGAGCCATCCAGGTTGTACAGCGGTGACTTATAGGTGGTCAGCAGCCGCTCGCCATCGCCGGTTTGCACCTGCTCTTCGGCAACGCACGTCTGCTGCGTGGTCATCACGATGCGCTCAGACTCAATGCACGCCGGGTCGTCCTGCTCAACGTCCCAGATGAACGCGTGCCCCTTGCCTTGCACCACATCCTTGGGCTTGTTGACCGTCGCGCAAAACGCATCGTTGACAATCTCGTGGATGCCGTCGTCGGTCTTATACCAGACCAGACACGGAATTGAGTTGATGGTTGCATCCCAAAACTGACGCGCCTCAAACAGATCATCGGCTTGCTTGCGCGCTTGCTGCCAGCGCCCCACGCGAAATGCCAAGAGCTCGGGAGTCACCGGCAAGGTTGCAATGTCGAAGATACGCGGGTCTCCAAGTGCGGCCACCTCGGTTGCTGCTTGCGCCTCAACCAGCACGATGACCTGCGTCTTTTCGCCCGCTTGCGAAAGAAGTTGGCACACCTGATCGCAGGCGTTAGCGCCGTCACACGTCGCAATCACGAGGTCGGCCTCGGCAAAGGGTGCGAAACTGGCCGCGGCAGCTGCGTCGGCTTCGACCGCGTCGGCAGCACCAGCCGCAACCTCCTCAGCCTCAAGCACCGTGTGCGAGCACCCCGGCAGCGCCTGGCACGCACGCACGCATGCCTGCAACTCCGGCGTAAGTCCGCTGGTTGTAATCTGAATATGATCTTGATACATGAGACGACCCCCGAAGCTTCATGCACCTACGTATTGGTTCCTCTTTCCCGTACGCGATCAGCCGCCATATGCTTTCGCACGGCTGATTCGCCACGTCTCTTTATTATACGAAAGTATTCGCCAAGTTGGCAGCCTGAACAGAGGGGTTTATGAGCGAAGTTGCCCGAAAATGTCGCGCGGGCGCCCGCTTATGCCCGCCCGCGATCCTTGTACACGCGCAACACAAGCGCCAGACACGCCACCGACGCCACCGCAAAAATGAGATAAGTGATGCCATAGCTGCCGCTGAAATTCGCCAAAACACCAGGTAGCATGGTGAATGCGAATCCGCCAAACGCAAACGCCACCTGGAAATCGCGCACCAGTTTGAGACGCTGCGAGGGCGACGACAACTCCAGCGCCCAGATGGACACACCGGTGTTGCCAACCGCAATGCCCGCGCCCAAAAAGACCGCGGCGAAAAACGCGTCCACCGCGCCGCCCACGCTCACCAAGAAGCACAGCACCAGTCCCACAAAATAGATGGCGAAAAAGATGATGGATCCGCGCTTGGTTCCTATCAGGTCAAACACCCAACCGGTGGCGAATTTCGACACCGTCAGCGCCAGCCCCATAACGGCCGTAAGCGCTGCTGCCGTGCCCAACGCAACGCCTGATGAGGTAAGCAAAACCGAGAAGTAGCTGTTGCCGACAATACAGATGGCGCCCACCATGAAAATGCAGGCCACCATCAGGCGCTTGTCGTGCGTGCCAATGGTGGTCGTACCCATGACCACCTTGCGACCGCGCCTGTCCGCGTACGCATCACGCTCTTCCTGCACGCTCATCCCCACGTCTTCGGGCTTTGAGCGCAGCAGCGCCACCACCACACCCGCGAACACCAGCGCCAACGCGCCCTCCAGCATAAACGCTGTTGAAAGCGACGTTGCCTCAATAACCGCCGCCGCAACCACCGGCATCACCATCGACGCCACCCCGGTGCCCATGCCCGCAATGCCCACCATTGTGCCGATGTGACCGCGGAACCAATTCCCGATGATCATCGTCATGGCCACCATGCCGCCAAACCCGTAGCCGATGCCGGTAAAAACGCTGCCTAGGCAGAACATGACCAGGTCATTCGCCATCCCATAGATGAAAAATCCCGCCGCGGTAAACAGCATTGCCAGTGTTGCGCCCGCACGCAACGACACCCGCTTATAAAATCCGCCGACGAAAAAGATGGCCACCAGCGACACAAACGTGCGCACCGTCAGCACGACCGAGCCACCAACGTCGCCCACGCCCGGCACCGTCACAATATAGGTCTGGAACACGTTAAAGGACGTGGCGGTGAGCCCCTGATTCACAAACAACAGGAGGAAACAACACAGCACAATGCGGGCTTTCATGTTTCCTCCTTCGTCTGAGCTGCACCTTTTGCGGGTGCGCGTGGTATGTGGGCTGCTATTTCATGCCTAGCGCGCCTCGCTTCTGAGCGCCTCAACAATGTTGTCGGCTTTGCATCTGTGCATACCATACGCCACCGACAGTGCCATAGCCACGCTCACCATACCAACCGCAAGCAAAACGTATAGCCACGGAACGCTAAACGTCATTCCGCTCAAAGATTGCGAGACCGCCGCAAACAGCAACCCCGACACCACGACCGAAATCAGCACGCCAGGGATAAGGCCGCGCAAGCTATAGCCCAAACACTCGCTGGCTATCATGCGGCGGAACTGCCGCGGGGAAAGCCCCACCGACTTCATGATGGCGAATTCACGGCGGCGCAGGATGAGGCCGTTGGTGATGGTATTGAACACATTCGCCAGCGCAATGAGTGCCAAAATAATGGCGAAGAGCAGGCAGAATACGTTGATGATCAGCGCAAGCAAGGTCACACTTTCCAGCTCTGCCGCCAGGTTGCTCACCGAAACGAACAGCGGGTTGCTTTGCTGCGTCAGCGGATCAAACGCCGACTCCATCTGGTCTTCTAACGCCTCGGCAATCTCCTCGGAGGTGAGATCGGTATCGGGAGCCTGGTCAAACGCCGCGCGGAAATACGGATTTTTGTCGCCTAGGTCAAGTGCGCCAGCAACTGAAGCGGGCAGCAAAAGCACCACGCCCGAGCCCTGGCCGTATGAATCAGGCGGCGTATCGGCCAGCGCCACCACGTCAATATTGGCGAAGGTGTAGGTCGTTTGCTCGGGGTCCAAATAAACCAGGTTGTCCTCATCGTCAAAATAGTACGCGCCGAGCATGACCGCACTGGGGTCGGCGCTGGTCGTGCTGCCAGCCGCGTCATCCGCGCTGGTTGCGTCGCCATCGGCGCCACCCGTGGCGCCATCCACACTGGCCAATGCCTCCATTGGCACGCCGGCCTCAACAAGATACTCCCTATCAGCCAGGCTATAGAGTGCCACGTCGTCTGCGGTTTCGCCATCTGCTTGCGCGCTGACTGCCAGCTGCACCGTGCCCGGCGAATTGAGAATCGTCAGCAACTGATAGACCTGGCCGTTGTTGCCATAGCTTTGCGCAAGCGCGATGGCTTTCGCGTCGCTTTGCGTGGCGCCGTCGAACTGCGCCGGGTCAAGGCCAAGGCTTGTCGCATAAGCGTCAAACGACGCATCGTCCACAAACACCACCTCAGCAATGGTGGCGGTCACTCCTTCGCTCAAGGTGCCCGCCGTATTGGCAATGGAGCCATCAGTCAAACTGGCGCCAACCATCTGATCAGGCAAAAGTATAGGCAGCGCCGTCCGCGCATTCCATCCCAAACCGATCGTACCAGGCACGCTCAACAAGCTCTCGTAAGCCTGGGCGTAGTCATCCATCAGTTGCGCGTCAACTTGACGGTCTTCAAAGTTCGCCGAGACGGAGAAGTCACTCATGTCACTTCCGCTAGCAGCGCTCACGAGCGAGCTGAGCCACACGTTGAGCGAGCCTGCCGTCATAATGAGCACCACCGCAAGCCCGAGCGAGATGGAAGCCGCGCGCCCCTTCGACGCCGAACACTTATGATTGATGCGCGCCAGCTGTCCGCTCATGCCAAAGACGCGCCCCGCAACACCTTTGCGCTTCCACGCCTTACCGGGTTTCGCGCTGGCACGCGCGTCCGCAATACCGCCCCTGCTCACACGCCCGGTCTGCGCCTGGCGAATGGCATCAATGGCACTCACGCGGCTCATGCGCACCGCCGGCAAAAACGCCGACGCCAGCACGGCAACCATCGTGAGCAGCGCCGCAAAGATGAGCGCCCACGCCTCCAGATGCAAGCCGAACTCCACCGAGATCGGACCCATGACGCTGCTGGAGATGCCAGGGCCTAAGATGGCGAAGGTCACCGCGCAGCCGCCGATGCCAACCAGCAGGCCCAGCGGCACGCCCACCAGTGTCACAAAACCAGCTTCCATAAGGATTGACCTGCGCAGTTGTCGCTTTGAGGCACCGATGGATGAGAGCAAGCCGAACTGGCCGGTGCGCTCAGCCACCGAGATGGCGAAGGCGTTGTAGATAAGCGACACGCACGCCACCACGATGATAATGGCCAAAATTGCCACCAGGCCAAAGAACGTTTGCCAAATGCCGCCATGGCCGCTCACGCCCATGTAGCGCAAAAGCGCCGTGTGCAGCGTCACACCCGCATCTGGAAAGAGATCAAGCGTGGTGGATTTTACCTGGTCTTGGCTGGTCATGCCTGAATACGACAGATACACGTTTACGGGCACCGGCGCCACCGGATCGTCCACCGTCAGACACGATTGCCCAACCGCAGACGAAACAGCGTAGGGCGAGCGATCATAAAAACCCACGACCGTATAGGTGCGCGTTTCGGTGTTGATCAGACGCTCATCATACACGCCGCCATCAGCTGAGGCATTGTAGGCATCGTGGACGTGCAAGAGCATCCCCGGTTGATACGTGGTTGACTCAACCACTTCGCCATCTGCATCTACCTCAACCTCATATGCGCGCGGCAGCTCCACCGACTCCTCAGACACCGTCACGTCCTCTTCGCCCTCAGGCATCGTGAGTTCTCGCTGGCCCACATCAAAGGTAAGCGTGTCGCCGATGTTGACACCTTCGCGGGTTTTCCAGGTTTCAAAAAGTAGAATTTCGCCAGGTTGCGTGGGCATTTCACCCTCGCTCGGCTCAACGGCGCAGAGCGCAGAAATATCCCCCTGCACCGACACAATTGGCGCCAAATCCCCCAGATAGTCTTGCTGCTTGTCGCTTAACGCGGCGAAGCCCACCTCTTGTACGGTGGCGAAATTCACCACGTTATCAGCGGTTTTTGCCGCCTCAAGCTCGGCGGCTGACGCGTCGGCGTCCTCAAGTTCAGCACACGCCATCCACGTGCCCGAAAGAATCTCTTCGCTTTGGTAGAGGAAGTGGTTGAGGGACGTGTAGGTGCCCAAGACCGCAGTCAAAAGCGCGGCCGCAAGCGCAACGCCGGCAATGGTTACCGCAGTTCGCACGCGGTTTGCCCCAAGCGAGCGCCACGTAAAATTGGCCATAGCGCTCATCAGCGGATCCTTTCGTCGCGAACGATTCGTCCGTCCTCAATGGCAATGATGCGATCCGCCGCCCGCGCGATGGCTTCGTCATGCGTGATAACGATGAGCGTCTGGCCGAAGTCGCGGTTGGATTCCTGCAGCAGCTTCATGATGTCGCGCGAGTTGTGCGTGTCCAGGTTGCCGGTTGGCTCGTCGGCCAGCACCACTGCCGGCGCGTTCATGAGCGCGCGCCCGATGGCCACGCGTTGCTGCTGGCCGCCCGAAAGCTGGCTGGGCAAATGGCTCTCTTTGCCGCGAAGTCCCAGCTTATCAAGCAGGCCACCCAAGCGATCCTGATTGATGGCACGTCCATCAAGCGCCACTGGTAGCGTCATATTCTCTACCACGTTGAGCACCGGCACGAGGTTGTAGAACTGATAGACCAGCCCGACCTCGCGACGGCGAAAGACCGCCAACGCCTCATCGCTGCGGGCATACACGTCTTGCCCGTTGAGCAACACCTTGCCCGACGTTGGCCGATCCACGCCTCCCATCAGGTGCAACAGCGTTGATTTGCCCGAGCCCGACGAGCCCACGATAGCCACGAATTCGCCTTCAGCCACGGTAAACGAGACGTCGTCAAGCGCGCGCGTGGCGGTGTCTCCTTTGCCGTAAATTTTGCTGAGGTGGCTGACTGTCAAAATGTCCATGCCAAAACCTTTCTCTCCACATTAGGTCTGCCATGAGTATGACCGACGCCACTTAACGTGCCATAACGCGCACATTACGGTTTTGTAATACAAGTTGGCGAAAGCGGCCGGCTATACGATCATA
>CAJTML010000010.1 GCA_910577495.1 uncultured Eggerthellaceae bacterium | reverse complement strand
AAACGGAAGGCAGAACTCTGCTGGCATAAACGGAAACGGAATCATGCACGCAGCCACCACCAGCGTGGCCAGCGGATAGATGCCACTCACTTCAGGCACCTTTACCTTAAACAGTACGAGCACACCCAGTACCGCCCCAGTGCCCACAATCAGTCCGAGCATAGAAATGGTATTCACGAGCGCCGTTCCACCCACCTGCGCAAAGGCAATTTCGCGAAAGGCGTTAAATGCAAGTCCGAGCGCACACACGCATAAAAGCGGCTGCCCGAGGCTCACTACAAGATCTTTCACGCGCGCACGACGAGAGCGCTCAGGTGCAGGGGCGACTGTCTCTGGAAGCTTGTTGAGGCTCATCTGCAGGCCAAGCAAGCTCATGACCAGCAAGATGGCCACAATCGGATACGCAAGCGTGCTGGGCACCGAGAACAAAATGAGATTGAAAACACCTGAGCCCACACCTGATAGCAGGAGCAAAAACGTGCACCCTTCGGCGCTCATGCGCGCAAGCACCACACCCCACAGCAAAAAGCAGCACGCGTTGCCAATGCCTACCAGCACCCCAGAAAGCCCGTACAAAAGCGCACTATAGGGGCTGATGGTAGCCCCAACAAAGCAGAGCAGCCCGATTACCGAGGCAAACGCCGCACAAGGAAGCAGCGCGCGTTGCAGGTGCGCGCGAGACTTCGCCACGCTTACTTCAAGGGCGAACATAAGCATGGGCACCACCGCCATCATTGAAGATGCGCCCAGCCGAAACGGCAAAATGATGGCGTCGTAGTCGGCCACCGAGAGCGTGTGCGACGTTGGCAGCGCAACACCCCAGAGCAGATAGACGTTCACCACCAAAAAGATTAAGAAGCCATAACAATAATGTGGAACGCGTCGCATGACGCTTGTATCGATAACCACAGTCCCTCCCCCACAGCGCGTCTGCGTTTGTATCGTCTGTGCTTATGTTGTCTCATCTCACGTCGTCTGTGTTTGCATCAATTATACGAATTTCGCCCCGCAAAATACCTGCGTATGGGTATTTTCACCCGCTTTATGTGAGAGGTTCACACGCCCTATGTGTAGCTGCACCCCCTGGTCAAGCCGTACAGTTAAGCCAGCTTACGACAAGCAAAAGGAGGAGAAATGTTAGATCAAACTGCTATGAATCGTCGTACGTTTTTAAAAGGCGCGCTGGTAGGAGGCGCCGGCCTGGGCATGGCGGCCGTTGCGGGAGGCTGCGCGGCAAACGCACCTGCTGACACCGAGCAGCTCTCCACAACAGGAAGCACCACCGCCGCACAACCGAGCAGCACCTCGGCGGGAGCCAGCTGGGAGAAGGCACCCGAGCCCATTGCTGCTGACCAAATTACAGCCACGCATGATTTCGACGTGGTGATCGTCGGCGCGGGCATCGCGGGTTCAGCTACCTTTATGCGTGCGTGCGAAAGTGGCCTCAAGGCGGCGCTCGTGGAAAAGACCGAGTCATCTAACGCCCGCGGCATGGACTGCGCGGCTATCGGCACCAAGGTTCAGCAGGAAGCCGGCATCACGATTGACAAGGCGAAAGTAGTCAACGACCTAGTCGTGAGCTCTGGCTATAAGGTCAATGGCGACCTCATCAAGACCTGGGCAGATGAGTCGGGTCGCGTCTTCGACGATCTGACTGATATGATGCGCGGCATGGGCTACACCGTTGAGATGTATCAAGCCGACACGTCAAACACCGACGGCGATGGCTGCTGGTATCGCACCTACCCGGTGACTCACAATTTTGGCGCAGCTGAGCTGGGCAACGGCGTGTGCAACCAAACAATGGTAGAAGCCATGCTTGAGCGTGGCACGAAAGCTGGTGGCGAAATCTTCTATACCATGCCCGCCGAGCAGCTCATCACCGACAACGCAGGCGCTGTTGTGGGCGTTGTTTGCAAGGGTGCAGACGGATACGTGCAGTTCAATGCGCCGAAGGGCGTTGTGTTGGCAACGGGTGACTTCGCCGGCAATCCTGACATGGTTGAGAAGTGGGCTCCCATGCTCAAAGAGACGGCTGCAAGTGTGTACAACCCCGCAGGTGCCAACACCGGCGACCACGTGAACATGGCTTACTGGGTGGGCGGCAGCATGCAGAAGGGTTCTGCGGCGGCTATGATTCACCCCATCATGGGTGGCGGCGCGTGTGGCACGTACGCATTCATGCGCGTCAACAAAGACGGCAAGCGCTTCTGCAACGAAGATGCTCCGCTGCCGGGTATCACCAACGCCTACATGACGGCACCGGGACACGTGGTCTGGACGGTCATGGATGCCGATTTCGCCTCTGAGCTGGACAAAATGACGCAACTTTCGCAATACAGTGGAAGCACGTCTGGTCCTTTCGACCCGACGCTTGGCTACACGCCCGATGAGCAAATGGAGATGTGCCTGGAGACGGGCGCGTCAGTGACCGGCAACACCATCGAAGAGCTGGCAGCCGCCATGGGCGTTCCTGCCGACAACTTGGCCGATGCGGTTGCGCGCTACAATGAGCTAGCCGAAAAGGGCGCTGACGAGGACTTCGGCAAAGACGCCGCCAACCTCTTCCCCATTGCGAAGGCACCGTTCTACGCCTCGCAGGTGACCGCCGCGCTGCTCTCATGTGCATCCGGTTTGAACGTGGACAGCGCCATGAACGTCTGCTCCGCTGAGGGCGAAGCCATCCAGGGCTTGTATGCCGTCGGCAATGCTGCGGGCAACTTCTTCTCCAACGACTACCCCATGGTATGCCCCGGCATCAGCCATGGCCGCTGCCTGACCTTGGGTTATGTCCTTGGCGAACAGCTGGCGAAGTAACGGGTGACACTTTAGCCCTCCAAGACACCTCCGGTACGCGACACGCTCACCCAACATGAGCCGCCGCGTTACCGCGAGGTGTCTTTTTGCGCGCTGACCTACAAGCGTCCTATAATAGGAAAGCTATCCTTACAACATACCTCCGCGAAAGGCCAGCAATGAGCGAAACCGCATTGTCAAACGAGCACGCCAACGAGCAAACCGACCTGCACACAAGCGAGCACGCCGATACATCCACCGAGCCTACCAAGCCAACCAAGCCCACCAAGCCGTGGTTCAAGCGACTGTCGCTGACTACCTGGATTTTCATCGCGCTCATTTTGGGCATCCTAGCTGGCATTGCGCTGCAAGGCTCCCCCGAAATTGCCGATACCTACATCAAGCCTTTCGGTACCATCTTTTTGAACCTCATCAAGATGATTGTCGTACCGCTCGTGCTCTTCTCCATTATTGCGGGCGTGGTCTCACTTGACGACGTCAAAAAAGTCGGCGCCATCGGTGGCAAGACGGTGTTGTTTTACCTCGGCACCACCGCTTGCGCTGTGACGTTGGGGCTGGTCTTCGCCAATATTTTGAATGTAGGCGCTGGCTACACGATGCCCACCGACGAGATTTCCTACGAAGCCACCACGCCGCCGACGCTCATTGACACGCTGGTCAATATGTTCCCGAGCAACTTTGTGCAGCCCATGGCTGATGCCACCATGCTGCAAGTGATTGTAATTGCAGTGGTGTTTGGCTTTGGTATGATTGCCGCAGGTGAGAAGGCCAAGCCGGTTATTGCGGTGTGCAACTCGCTTTCGGATGTGTGCATTGCCATCATGCGCGGCATCATTTTAGTGGCGCCGTTTGGTGTGTTTGGCCTGATCTGCCCCGTGATTGCGAACAACGGCATTGACGTGTTGCGCCCGCTTCTCTGGCTGATAGTGGTGGCCTACATTGCCATGGCATGTCAGATTGCGTTTGTATATTCGGGCATCATTAAGCTGTTTGCCCGTATGAATCCACTCAAGTTTTTGAAGGGCGAAATGCCGGTTATGGGCTTCGCATTTGCTTCGGCTTCGTCAATGGGTACGCTACCTATCAACATGGAGTGCACCGAAAAGCTTGGCGTTTCCAAAGAAGTGACATCGTTTGTGCTGCCGCTGGGCGCCACGATCAACATGGACGGCACCGCCATTTATCAGGGAGTTTGCGCAATCTTTATCGCGCAGGTGTTCGGCATTGACTTAAGCCTTGGCCAGCAGCTCACCATCGTGATGACCTCGGTGTTGGCCTCTATTGGCACCGCGGGCGTTCCAGGCAGCGGCATGATCATGCTTGCTATGGTGCTCACCTCGGTTGGGCTTCCTGTTGAGGGCGTAGCGCTGGTGGCTGGTGTCGACCGCATTCTGGACATGATGCGCACGGTGGTAAACGTCACGGGAGATGCAGCGGTTGCAACCTCAGTTGATGCTATACAGAAGCGCAAGGCTGCGCGAAAAGCTGCGTAAGAGCGAAACTGGCAAGGTTACCTTGCCAGTTTTTAAGATATTGGCAAAGTTACACTGCCAATTTTTATATTATTGGCAACCTTACCTTGCCAGTTTTACCCAATTACGCACCGCGACGCTGTGTCCACGCAATCAGTTCATCGGCGCTGACATCCTCAAGCGAGTGCACCGCGTGATCCGCCAGCTGCGCCAACTCCTCATACGTTCCCGCCAGGTCGTCATCGTAGACACCCAGCGTGCGATACTCCGCGTGCCGAAGCGTTGCCAACGCATAGGCAGCGTCTTCCACACCCCACGTGTTCGCCAGCGATGTACCCATGAGCTCACGCGCGCGGTCATACACGGCAGCTGAACGCTTGGACTGCCCCACATCATCCACCGACACAATGGCGCGCAGATACGGCGTAAACCCGCAGTGCGCAAGCGCTGCCTCCAACAGCGGCTTAGGCGTAGACGAGGCAACCGAAACCTGCACCCCACGATCAACCAGCCCGCGCACCAGCTCAAGCGCACCAGGCAGTGCGAAGGCGCGCGTGGTATAAAACGCCATCATGGCGGCATAAATCATATCCACCACGTCTTCGGCCGATTCGCCCAAGCCAAATCGCTCAAAGAAAATGCTGCCCACTTCAGGAATGGAGCTTGCGGCAATTTCGTCAATGTCAGCCACGCTGAGCGTCACACCCGCGCGCGCCGCCAGGTCATCTTCCACCTCACGCCACACGCCCATGGAGTCAATGAGCGTGCCGTCGCAATCGAAAATGACGCCGATCTGACCAGGTGTTACGGCGCCGATTTCGCCCGCAGCGCCTTCGCCAGCGCTCATTTCGCCGACGCCAGTTTCGCCCACGCCCACTTCATTCGCCCGCACGATAGTTATTCCTTCACGCCGTATTGCTCGTAGTAGGCGTTGATGGCATCCAATGTGGCATCATCAATGACCACGCGACCTGCCACTTCGCGATTATGCAGGTATTCGACGACTTCGGCCATGGACACGATGGACGTCACCGGGAAGCCGTACTTTTCTTGCACCTCTTGCTGCGCCGTGACCTGGCCGCCCTTGCCAACCTCCATGCGATTGAGCGAAACCACCAGACCAACCACATCCACATCGGCAGCCGCGCGAAGAAGCGGATACGTCTCATCAATTGACTTGCCCGACGTGGTCACGTCCTCAACCATCACGACGCGATCACCATCGTGCAACTGCGCGCCCAACATGTTGCCCGCATCAGCGCCGTGGTCCTTCACCTCTTTGCGGTTGGCGCAGTAGCGAACCTCTTTGCCGTAGAGCTCCTGAAGCGCCATGGCCGTGATGACCGCCAGCGGAATGCCCTTGTACGCCGGACCAAACACCACGTCGAAATCCAGACCGAACGCCTCGTTGATGGCTTGTGCGTAATAAAGCCCCAGCTTATGGAGCTGCTCACCCGTCACATACGCACCCGCGTTCATAAAAAAGGGCGACTTCCTGCCACTTTTCAGCGTGAAATCACCAAACTTCAGAACGTCACTTTCAACCATGAACTCAATAAATTCTTGCTTATAGCGCTCCATGTGGCCACCTTTCTCGTCAGTGCTTCCATGATAGCGAATGATCGCCTACATCAAAACGCTTTTCGCCAAAACGGCCAGAGTCACACGCTATACTAACCACAGGGCAAACCAGAAAAGCCGCAGCCAGCAGGGCGTCGCCGGGGCAGCAACCGCCAACCCGCAAGCCCGCAAGCCCGCAACCCCGCGAGCCAGCTAACCCGCAAGCCCGCAAGCGAAAGGATGACCGTGCACCAACAAATTGACGTGATTGTCACCGCGTATAACGTGCAGGATTGTTTGGGCGAATGCCTGGCATCGCTGGCGGCTCAAACGTACGAAAACTTCCGCGTGCTGGTCATTGAGGATAGCTCGACCGACCAAACCGCTGAAGTTGCCAGCGAATTTGTGGCGCGCGACGCACGCTTTGAGATGCTCTCCACCCCCGGTCTTGGTGCCGCTGGAGCGCGCAACCGCGGACTTGCGCTGGTTGAGGCACCGCTCTTCATGCTTTTGGATGGCGATGACATCTTTCACCCCGAGTTGCTTCAGCGCCTTCGCACGGCGCTCACCAGCACTGATGCCGATATTGCTGTGTGCGATATGGTGCAGTTTGTCCACGATCCCGCGCTTTCCCATGAGGCGCGCATGCGCATTGCTGCGCCGTGGTCGCTCAAGAAAAGTCAGCTTCCCGACCTTAGCCAACAGCCATGGGTGAATTGGCAGACCATTCCGGGTAACCTCTTCGCCGCTTTCATGGGCTGGCCATGGGATAAGCTCTATCGCACTGAGTTTATTCGCCAGCATGACCTGGCATTTCCCGAGGATCTCACCAATAGCGAAGACATGCTCTTCACCTACGAAGCACTGGTATTGGCGGATCGCATTGCAGTGGTGGATGAGGTGCTCATCGATCATCGCATTGAGCGCACGGGGTCGGTTTCCAACTCGCGCACTACCGAGCCGCTGGCGTTTTACGAGGCGCTTCGCCGCATGAAGGCGTTTTTGCTGGCGCAACCCGCCGCGACTCCCGCCGAGTCATCGGCCGCCACCCGCACTGGCGCCAGCAGCAGCCGCGCCGCCGCCACCCAACCCGCCACCCTGTGGAACGCACTGCAAAAACCGTTTCTCAACTGGGCATTCGACTGGACGCTCTGGAACATCGAGACCCTTGGCGCAGGCGACGCGCAGTCAAAGCTCATTGGTATGCTGTATGCGTGCGAACTTGATCTACTTGAGCTTGACCAGCACGAACCCGCATATTTCACCGAGTACCCACGCTCCATGGCGCGCTACGCATCACTTCTGGACGACGAAGCTTCACGCGCCGCAGCAAGCAGCGTTGCCGCTGCCACAACGGCTGCCGCCGCCAGCGCCGACACGCGCACGCTTGACCCAGACGCCGGTCCACTCGGCGCGCTCAACGCACTCCCCTATGGCGCGTTCAAGCCCTGGTCACAGGCGAACTTCTTGGAAAAGGTGCAGATCAAACGTCGCATGCGCCAAAACATCCCGAGCGAGTGGTAAAGCGCGTTTGCCAGACCTTCGCAGTTATCTCAAAACGCAAAAAGGCCTTCTGGCAATAATAATTTGGCGAATTCCGAAGATTTGAGCTCTGTTTGTCCCCACCGAAAAGCTCTTCCCGATCATCAAGTTATGAGTTCGATGAAACCAAGGCTCTGAGCAGGCACTATACAGCTTCGGTTTTTCAGACCCTCGCTTAACTACTTTTCGGATTTTGAGATCTTCGGAATTCTCTAATTTTCCAGCGAAAAACACGCTTGCAGCGTTTCGCTCTACGCTTTGGATGCGAAGAACGTCTGCGGAGACGAATGCACGCGGCGCGTGCGTCAGATGCAGATGACGTCGAATGCGCGCGGCGCGTGCGTTTGCGGTCAAATAGGGGTGGTTTTGTGCAACCTGAGGGGTTTCGGGACCGGTGTAGCCAACGAATCACAGGCGCGGTGCCGCAAAACCCCAGGTCAAACTTAGCCACAGACGCCCAGCAAAACATCATCTGCACAAAACCGTACCTGAGCGTCCAAAACGCTGGCTACGAGGGACGCCTCAGGCGTTGGTGGCTTGGGCGGGGGTGCCACGCGAGATTCCGCACGAGCCGAACGTGCCCTTTGGCACGTTCGTGCGAGCTCAGGACTGCCCGAGCCTGGCGCCCTCGCCCAAGGCGCGCGACCTGCGCCTGACCCCTTCGCCCTACCACTTATCCGGCGAAACCAAGCGCGACTTCAACCAGCTCGGACCTGCCATAAACACGCGTCCCAGTCGGTACGTGCGCGAGCCGGTGATCTCGTCATACACATCGCGAATACGCTCGAACACGTCTTTGATGAACATATCGAAGTCCAGCCGATCTGCAAACGAAAGCGAATCGCGATACGCGTCCACGTCCGCCTCATCAATATCAAACAAATAGCGCGCCGCCACATGATAGGTGTCGAAAACCCGAGCACCAAACGCATCGCAAAACTCCTGCGAGTAGCAACCCTCCTGCTCATAGAGCCATGCGCGCAGCGTCTGCGCCACGCGAAACAACCCATCCACATTGCGCATACTGTAGTGCTGCGTCATGATGGAGCCCTCGCGCATACGACGCATGTAGAGCGGCTCGTTCAAAAAACTCACGCGCTCAGGCAGCACGATCATCTGCAGCAGAAAGAGCAAATCCTCATGGATGATGCCCTCCAAAAAGCGAAGCCCCGCCGCTTCAATCAAAGATCTGCGCACCGCAAACAGGCACGCCGACGGGCGAAACGACTCCGTCTCCTCAAAGCGCACGTAAAACTCAGGCCCCGCCAACACCTCAGTGATGTCCTCGCGCGTGGCCTGATCTTCAAAGCGCTCGCGGCGCAAGCGCGCATTCTCATAAAACGTCTCCGCCCCGAAAAAGAGCAGGTCAAGCTGGTCAGCATCTAAGCGCGCGGCCAAACGCTCAAGCGCATCATCAACATAGTAGTCATCCGAATCCAGGAACAAGACGTATTCGCCACGCGCATGCGAAAGCCCCACATTGCGCACCGCCGACAACCCTGAGTTGGCGGGCTGCTCAAGCAACGTAAAACGCTCATCTCCCGCAATGCACGCCTCAATGCGCGCCCGCGTCTGATCAGTGGACGCATCATCAATGACCAGCACCTCAAAATCGGTATACGTCTGTCGCTTCAGCGCCTCCAAGCACTCGTCAATATAGTCCTCAACGTTATACGCAGCGACAATAATAGAGAACTTCACGCGCGGCTCCCCTGCCTAGTTGTTATCAGCATCCACATCAATGCCGGCCTGCTCACGCGCGTGCTCGCTTGATTTCGCCAGCTCTTCATAGGCCGCGCGCAGCTTTTCGACATCGGCATCTTTGATCTTATCAAGACGCTTATCCAGCAGACGCTGCACTTCCGCATAGTTTTTGCGAATGGTCTTCTTCTCGTCCTTATCCAGCTCTTTGCCCAGCTTAGACACGGCAGCCTGCGCGGCCGAAGCCATACGCTGCGCGTCATAGCGAAGCGTCAGCAAATCCCTGCGCGCACCGTCCTGAGCTGCGTATTCGTCAGCCTCGCGCATGGCCTGCTCAATTTCTGCATCCGACATGCGCTTGGAGTCATCAATGGTGATGGACTGCTCTTTACCGGTATCCAGGTCCTTCGCCGACACGGTTAAGATGCCGTTTGCATCAATGTCGAAGGTCACCTCAATTTGCGGAACCCCAGCTCGCGCGCGCTTGATGCCCTTCAAACGAAACGTTCCCACCAGCTTGTTGTCCTTTGCCATGGGGCGCTCACCCTGCAAGACTTTCACGTCAACGCTGGTCTGATACGACGTGGCCGTTGAGAAGATTTGCGAATAATGCACCGGCAGCGTCGTGTTGCGCTCGACAATGCGCGTGGCCACGCCCCCAACCGTCTCAATGGACAGACTCAGCGGCGTCACGTCCAAAAGCAGCAAACTGTCCGCACGCACAATGCCCGTGCTGGCCTCGGCAAGCGTTGCCGCCTGCATAGCCGCGCCGCACGCAACGCACTCATCCGGGTTGATAGATGACGCCGGCTCTTTACCGGTCAGCGCACGCACGTGCTTCTGAACTGCGGGAATGCGCGTCGATCCGCCAACCAACAGCACGCAACCCAGCTCGGATGCCGCAATGCCCGCGTCGTTTAAGGCGGACTCCACCGGGTGGGTGGTGCGCTCAACCAAGTCCTGAGTCAGTGTGTCGAAGGTCGCACGCGTAATCGTGGTTTCAAAGTGCAGCGGACCTGATGCATTTTGTGCCAAAAACGGCAGGTTCACCGTCGTAGACTCAACTGAAGACAACTCCTTTTTCGCCTGCTCAGCGGCTTCGCGCACGCGCTGCATGGCCGCCAGATTGCGCGTGATATCTTCGCCCGTTTGACGCTTAAACTCATCCACCAGATGTTTGGTGAGTCGCTCGTCAAAATCATCGCCGCCCAGGTGGTTATCGCCTGAGGTGGCCAGCACCTCAATGACGTCGCCGCCAATTTCGATAATAGATACGTCGAAGGTGCCACCGCCCAAGTCATACACCATGACTTTTTGCGGATCCCCGTTGTCCAAGCCATAGGCAAGCGCGGCTGCCGTGGGCTCGTTGATGATACGCATGACGTCCAAACCGGCAATCCTACCAGCATCTTTGGTTGCCTGACGCTGCGCATCGTCGAAGTACGCCGGCACCGTAATGACGGCCTGCGTGACCTCTTGTCCCAAAAATGCCTCAGCATCACGGCGAAGCTTTCGCACGATCATGGCCGAGAGCTCCTGGGCGGTATAGCGCTTCCCATCAATGGTGGCGCGCCAGTCACTTCCCATGTGACGCTTCACCGAGGCAATCGTGCGCTCCGGGTTAACCGCCGCCTGGCGCTGCGCAACCGCGCCCACCAAACGCTCTCCGTCCTTGGAAAACGCCAGTACCGACGGGGTTGTTCGCTCCCCTTCAGCATTCGCAATTACTGTCGGGCGACCGCCCTCCACCGTCGCCACGCAACTGTTGGTGGTGCCCAGATCAATACCGATTGTTGCAGCCATAGCTGCTCCTTTCATAAGAGCTGAGCCTTGCTGCCCAGCTCACGTTACCGCCTAAAAGCCAACGCACAGACGGGGCAAGAACATGCACCCATATTGCGCACAACAACAAATACAGCACAGGCGCATCGGATCAATCACGCCCATATTAAAGCCGCGAGCTTCGCCCGCCTCCTGATACGCCTGCCCGCCATAGCGAATGTATTCCAGCATCTGCATATACTCTTGATTGTCGGGATCCATGCGCGCCGCGCGCCTGATCTGCTCAAGCGCCATCATGGAGTTGCCCGCCAAATGATGCGCCCATGCGCTCACAAAATACCAGCGCGCATTGCGGCCATCACTGGTCACCGCGTTCAGCTCGTCAATGGCAAGCTTGTACTGACCTGCGTTTATGTGCTCAATAGCCTGGCGAACAAGCGGCACGTCATCGGGCGCAGGCGTCGGTTTTTTCATGCCGCGCGGAGCGCCACCCACGCCACCGAATCCGAACAAGTCGTCGAAGTTGATGGTGGTCCAGCCGTACGGCCCTTGCTGATTGGGATCTTGGTAGCCATCGCCCTTGTAGCCATACGCGAAGGGGTTATCGTGCCCACGCGGATCCGAACCTGACTGCGAATACCCGCCCTGGGAGTACCCCGCCTGCGCTTGGCGCGCCTGTTGTTGAGCGGCTTGGCGCCTGTCTTGCGCAGCATACTTGTCCGGGTTGATGATTCGGTCGTACGCTTCGTTGATCTGGTTCATCCGCTCTTCGGCGGCAGGATCGTTGGGGTTTAAGTCAGGATGGTTCTCGCGCGCTTTCTTGCGGTAGGCCTTCTTGACTTCATCAAGCGAGGCATTGCGACTTACCCCCAAAACCTCATAGGGATCTTTCATCACCATGCTGCTCCTTCGCTTTTATCACCTGGGCGTTGTAGTCGTGCCACACGCCCGCATATACCACACTCTGTAATATGTGCACATCGCGCTCAAGGGGAAGTTTTTCGAAGGCGAATGCTGCCTCACTGGCCAGCATCACCACATCTTCGTAGGCATCTTGCTCGGATATTTCATGCACTACAAAAGGATTATAGTTGCCCGACGCGGTATCTTTGTCCATATCAAGCAAAGCATCCATCATGTACACAAGCCGTCCAAGTTTCATGCCGAACGCGCGAAGCTCGTCGACCCAAAAGTCGTCTTTCCAGGCGAAGATCTCGCCGAGCGCCCGGCCAAACTCAGTGGCCGCTGCGTCGGGCGCCGCGGCCGCATCGACGGCGGCCGGCGTGTCCGCTCCAGCGGCCGGCGCGCCCGCGTCCCCAGCGTCTGGCGCGGCCAGCGTATCCGCCGCACCCGCCGTGCCCGCCACAGCTGCGCGCTCAATGTCGTCGATGCGCGAAAGCGCCTGCTCAAGCGCCTCACACTGCCGCGGATACGCCGCACGCACCGCCCGATAGCGCCGCGACAACGCCACCGCATACGCGCGCTTGCCGAGCGCGCGCTCATCTTTCCACTCATCCAAGCATTTGTGATAAATGAGCGCCACCGTCATGGCCGCCGCATACGCAACCGCCGGCGTCTGCACCGTGGCGCGCGCATGCATCATATGCGGCAGACACCGCTTTTCGCCGTCCACTTCGCCATCTTCATAGAGCGAGCCCAACAGCATCGCCAGAAACGTCATGTCGTAGGTCAGCCCAAATCGCGCAAGCTGGCTTTGCTCGTCCCCAATTGCGTGGCACAGCCCACAATAAAACGCCTGGTAGCGCTGCCGATCAAGCTCCTCAAGCTGATCTAGGTGGGGTGTCACGTAGCCAAACATGTCTTAGGCGCGCGCCTTCGCAATCAGACCTTCAAGCGCGTGAAAACCCGCCAAAATGGTGGCGAACGTTTCGGGCGGCTCCTGGGAAAACACGCGCTCGTGTTGCGCGCGAACCGTGGACTCAATCTCGCGAAGCAACGTTTGGCCGCGTTCAGTCACGAACAACTCGCTGGCGCGTCTGTCCTGCTCATTGCGGCGACGCTCAACGAGGCCGTCCTCTTCAAGCTTGCGACACATTGCCGAGAAGTTCGTTCGCAAAATGCCCGCGCGAAGCGACAGATCCGACAGCGTTACGCCAGGTTTTTGCTGCAGCATAATCAGCACGTGCAGCTGTTGCAGCGTGAGCCCATGCTCCTGGCACACCGGCGCCACGCTGTCGCGCAGCAAGTTTTTCATGTCGTACGCTAAAACGACCAGCTCACGCTCAAATTCGTCCACATACATCTGCGTGCCTTATGACTTGTGCGTATCTTCGGTTTTGCATTTCGGGCACACCACGCGCAGGGTGCCTTTGCCCTTGGGAACCGACAAAATCTGACCGCATCCTTTGCAGCGGAAGTAGTCCGTATCGGGATGTTCGCGCTTGGTTTTCGCCAGCGAAATCGCGCTCATGGGCTTTTCGAAGATGCGTACGAACGCCGCGTTTTCGCGCTCACGTGCGGCGGTGTTTTTCGAATACGCGCGCACGATGGCAATGAGCAACAGCACGATGGAGATCCACTGCAAAAAAGCCAGGTTTGGGATAAACGAGACGAACATCAAGATGACGCCCAGGATGACCAAAAAGTTGGAAAGCGCGTCCACGCCATGGCGCCCCTGCATAAACTGAGCCATGCGCTCTTTCATATTCGGCATTGCAAACCTCCTTGTCAGGGCAACAAAAACGCTCCCTGTCAAAAGCATTTGCGTTGCAGCTAGTTATAATAATATAACTATTATACCACAATACGCATTTTGCTTTCGACGGGAGCGTGCGTGTATGTGACACCCGTTTAAGGAAGACAGCGCTCAGGTGACAGAATCGCCCGATTATCTCAGGTGCGTCGCGGGCGCGCGCCAAGCGCGGCGGGTGCGGCGCGGGGACGTCGCGGGCGCGCGCCAAGCGCGGCGGCCACGGCGGGTGCGGCAGCACAGCGCGCGCGGCAAGCGCATGCCGCGCACGGCGCCGCAATGTGACATTAGATGTGACCCTTTGTCACATTAGTCTTCGACGCGGATGACGCTGGGTTCGTCGCGCAAGACGTCTTCAAGCTGGGCGATCTCGTCAAGCACGGCGCGCACGTTGGACTCGCGCGCGGTATGCGTCACGTATGCCAAGTTCACAATGCCGCCTGACTTCTGGCCACGCTGAATCACCGAGCGTACCGACACATCATGCTTGGCGAACACACCAGCCGTTGCCGCCAAAACACCCGGCCTATCAGCAACCGTAAAGCGAATGTAGTACTTCGTCTTCAAGTCAGCCATCGGAACAATGGGCAACTCGTCGGTGCAGGTGCAGCCTACCAGCGGCGCCACACCAGCTTGCACGCGACGCGCCATATCAAGCACATCGCCCATAACTGCACTTGCGGCAGGACCGGCACCAGCACCCGGGCCGAAGAACATGGTTTCGCCAACTGCATCGCCTACCACATAAATGGCGTTCATGACACCGTTGACCGTTGCCAGCTGATGGCTCAGCGGCAGCATCGTGGGATGCACGCGCACATCAATACCCTCAGGCGTGCGATGCGCAATAGCCAAAAGCTTCACGCAATAGCCCATGTCACGCGCAGCTTCCAAGTCCACCGGAGAGATATGCGTGATGCCCTCGGTAAAGACCTCATCCAGCGTCACGCGAGAGTTAAATGCAATAGACGCCAGAATGGCAATCTTTGCCGCCGCATCAAATCCGCCCACGTCAGCGGTCGGATCAGCCTCAGCAAAACCCTTCGCCTGCGCCTCGCGAAGCACATCAGAGTATTCGCTTCCCTGCTCTGCCATATTGGTCAGCATGTAGTTGGTGGTGCCATTCACAATGCCCACCACGCTTAAGATCTCGTTAGAGATCAAGCAGTGCTTGAGCGGGTCGATGATCGGAATACCGCCGCCCACGCTTGCCTCAAACGCAATTTCTTTGCCAACAGCGTCAGCCGCCTCCATGATCTCTTGACCATGCGTTGCCATGAGCGCCTTGTTGGCAGTCACCACGTTTTTACCAGCGGCAAGCGCGCCTAACACCACGTTGCGCGCCACCGTCGTACCGCCAATGAGCTCAATGACGATATCAATCTCAGGATCTGAGAGAATCTCTTGGTAGTCGTCGGTAAACAGCTCGGCCACACCGTGTGCTTCGGCCTGTTCAGGATTGCGTGAGCACACACGCACCAGTTCCACGTCAACGCCATAATGACGGGCGAAATCCTCGCGATGCTTCGCCAAAATATCAATGCAGCCACCGCCAACGGTGCCCGTTCCTACCAATCCAAGTTTAATGGTCATGCGTTTCTCCTTACGCGTGTTTCTCTTACAGGTCGCGCTGATAGATGTCCTCATAAGTTTCCCTGCGCGTGGTGACGCGCGCCTGGCCGTCCTTCACAAAGACAACCGCCGGTCGAGGCTGGCCGTTGTAGTTGCTTGCCATGGTTTGACAGTATGCGCCCGTACCAAACACCGCCACGATGTCTCCCAGGTCAGGGTGCTGCAACGGCATATCCACCACCACCGCATCTCCGCTTTCGCAATGCTTGCCGCACAGCGTCACGATCTCGGTACGCGGCTGATCGGCCTTGTTGGCAATAGTGGGCTCGTAGTCTGCGTGGTAGAGCGCCGTGCGAATGTTATCCGACATACCACCATCAATGGCCACGTATTTGCGAACGTTGGGCAGCGTCTTTAAGATGCCCACGGTGTAGAGCGTAAGCCCCGCGTTTGCCACCAGTGAACGACCCGGCTCCACCAACAGACGCGGCAGCGGCACACCATATTCGCCACAATAATCCTTCACGGCATCCACCGTGCATGCCGCAAACTCGTCAATTGACGAGGGTGTATGCTCAGCCAGATAAGCAACACCTAAGCCACCGCCCATATCCAGCTCTTCAATGGTGTAGTCGTACTCTTTTTGGATGCGAGCCATGAGCTCAACCATGACCTGCACGGCCTCGCGGAATGAATGCAACGCAAAAATCTGCGAGCCAATGTGGCAGTGCAGACCCGCCAGACGCACGTTCGGTGCAGCCAGCACATCGGCCACACATTTGAAGGCGAAGTCATTGAGCATGGTAAAGCCGAACTTGGAATCCTCGCAACCCGTGCGAATGTACTCGTGCGTATCAGCCTCTACACCGGGGGTAATGCGCATGTAGATGGGTTGCACAACGCCCAGCTCACCCGCAATTTCTGACACGCGCGCAAGCTCAATGCGGCTGTCCACCACAATGCGACCAACGCCCGCCGAGATGGCTTCGCGCAGCTCTTGCGGCGTTTTATTGTTGCCGTGCACAAACACGCGCTCTGCCGGAAAACCGACCGACTGCGCGCAGGCAAGTTCGCCACCACCTGACACATCCAGACACAGACCCTCGGCCTGGGCAATACGCACGACTTCCTTGTTCAAAAATGCCTTGGATGCATAAATGACATCAGAGTTTTCGTAACGCGAGCGAAATGCCTCAAGATACGTTTCCATCCGATGGCGAAGATCCGCCTCATCCATGACGTAAAGCGCCGTGCCTTGCTCATGCGCCAGCTCAACCATGTCCACGCCGCCGACAAACAGATGCCCGTCTTTCACCTCAGCAGTCATGGGCAAAACTGCCCCCAACTCAGTAGTTGTGCGGTTGTCGGGTTGTTTCGATAAGTCAGATGCAGGTAAAGCCACCGCAGCCCCTCCTTGTCTAACAAAGTTTTCGCAAAAGTTGATCGCGTCACATCTTACCAGCGGGCGCAGTCCCCAACCCAGCTAACTTCGCGCTTATTCGCAAAACACGCGGTTTGGCTAGGCAGGCGGAACACGGATTCGAGTATAATTATGCCCGCTCTTACAGCAGAAAGGACACTCATGGCTAAAACCGAACCATCCATTGATCAGTGGCTCAAAGAAGCAAAGCTTGACCCCTCAGCCGCACAGTGCGGCATGTATCTCACGCATAATGGCGTCGTGCGCGTCACGCCGAAGCAACTTGTGCGCGAAGGTGTTGAAGGATTGGGCGAAGTTGCCCAGGTAGAGTTTTCCTATGACGAAGCCGGCGTTGCGGCCGCCATTGAAGAAGCGCTTACGTGGGATGGCGTGTATTACGTGCGCGTGTGGCTCAACGAAGGCGTGCTCAACGTGGGCGATTCCATCATGTATGTGCTGATTGGCGCCGATATTCGCCCCCGCTGTATCGATGCGCTGCAGAAGCTTGTCGGCAAGATCAAAAACGATCTCGTCGTAGAAAAAGAGATCTACGCCAACTAAATTCTGTCAGGTTCGTAACAGCACGTTTAAGGTGTTGTCGCAACTTCCTCCTCTGGGTTTTTTCAGGCGCCGCACAGCCGTATTGTTTAGTCAAAGCATCATGAACTACCGATGTGCACCGCGCAGGAGCAATTCTCGCTGTATCACGCGGAACCTAGAGGAGGATTTTTATGGGCAAGTTCAAGCGACTGTGTCTCATCGTTTTCAGCATCGCCGCCGTCATTGGCATTGGCATGCTTGCCATCCAGTGGTTCTCGTTCGACGCACTCATGCCCACCTATAGTTTCTTCGCCGCCATGCCATGGTTTTTCGCCCTTGAAGCAGTGCTGCCCGAGATTGTTGCACTGGGCGTTGTTTATCTGCTTGGCCAGGCGCTTTTCACCCCCGGCATTGGGCGTAACCTCACCATCGTCCGAGATCAGGGCAGCGTTTCCATCACGCGCGAGGCGCTTGCCTCTACGGTGTCTCATGTTGTTGACGCCCATTCGGGGCTTTCAGCTGAGCGCGTCAAGATTCGTATCCTGAAACCGCGCAACCCCCGCATTGACGTGGAGGTTCGCGTGGATCCCGGCTCCCACAGCCAGCTGGCGCATTTGGGCGAAACCCTGCAAGACGAAATCACCGCGGCGCTGCAAGCGTTTAGCGGCGCTCCGGTCAACCACGTTAAAGTGGTGTTTTCGGGCAACGCAGAGGCAGTAACGCCTGCGTTTACACACGACGCACTTGAGCACTTAGAGCAGCAAACGATGCCTGCAGGTTCACGGTCTGCGCACCCTTCGCAAACAGCATCGGGCGAAAAAGTTGCCGTTGTTGCAGTTGAGACCGGCAACCCCAGCACAGCCGCCAGTTCAGGCGACACCCCTGAGGCGGGTGAGGCAAAATGAGCGCGAAGGCAAAACCTGTCTCTGCAACCAGCGAAGCCAGCAAAACCACCGCAACCAGCAGCGCCACGGCACAGCAAGGTGCAACGCAAGCCGCGCCACAAACCGCAGTTCAAGACGAACCAGGCACGCTTGCCAGCCTTCGCCATGCCATCATTTTGACGCTTGAGAAGCACGGACATGCAATTGCCTATGGCTTGCTGGGATTTTTGATAGCGCTGCTCATCTTACTCATTGGCTTTTGGCCAACGTTTTTGCTAAGCATCTTCGCCGCAATTGGTGTGCTTATTGGCACCTACCAAGATGGCAGCATCCAACTAAAACGCCTGTTGGCGCGCATTTTACGCAACTTTAGATAGAGAGGCACCTATGACTACCAAACACGACACCACCGAGACAAAAATCACTGATCAAACGGCCGAGGCCTCCGAGCCCGTTGCCGTGAGCGTCGACGAGGAGCCCACCGCCAAAAACGAGCCCGTCTACAAACTCACCATCAGCGAAAACGTGGTGGAAAAAATTTCGGCGAAAGCAGTGCAAAAGGTCGACGGCATTGTGGCCATGAAGGGCGGTTTGTTCTCCACCATCCAAGAAGGTCTCGGCGGCAGCTCTGAGACCAAAGGCGTCAGCGCCGATTTGCTTGACGACAACACGGTCAGCGTTGATTTGGATGTCATTTTAGAGTACGGCAAGTCGGCCGTTGATATCTTCGACAACATTAAAGGTATTGTAGTTACCGACGTGGAGTCCATGACGGGCTTGCGCGTATCTGAGCTGGTCGTAAACGTGGTGGACGTCATGAGTCAGGAAGAGTACGACAAGAAGCGCAAGAAGACCGAGGATGACGAAACTGGCGAAGACGAGTAACCACCCGTCGGCAACGTCGCGCTTGCAACCCCCCCGTCGACAACCGCGCGCGTGTAACCGCTGATCAGAAGTAAAGTTTGAGGCGCTACCGTGAAGCTTTTGGACTACATAGATCAAAACTTGGCAACCTTTGACGAGCTGCCGTTCACCCCGCTTGACTCGGTAGCGCTCTCATTGTTTTGCATGGTGCGATCGGATTTGTTGGTGCCTCCCCTAGAGAGTCGCCTGACGTTTGCGAATGCTAACACGCTGGTTAAAAACATTGAGGCACACACCTCCCAACCTGTGCATTTTATTGATTTCGTTCGCGCCGAGCTCTATCCGCGACTCTTTGCGGGTCTTGAGCCCCAAAGTGCAAAAGCACTCATGTTAGCGTTGGCCGCAAGCCCGCGCTATCGCGACATGGTGGTGCAAGATGCGCTTGATTTGTTCAACGTAGAGCGACAGACGCAATTCTTCGCCGTTACGTACGTTGAACCCGGAAAGTTCGCCTACCTTGGTTTTCGCGGAACCGACATCACGTTTACTGGATGGCGAGAAAACTGCAACATGGTCTTTTCCGAGGTGGTTCCCTCGCAGCTGCAGGCGCTTCGCTACCTTGAAACCGTGGCTGACGAAATACCCGAAAAGCTCTACGTCGGCGGCCACTCCAAGGGCGGCAACTTGGCTGCCTATGCGGCACTCAATGCCGCACCCGAGATCCAGGATCGCATTGCGGGGGTCTTTTTGCACGATGCACCAGGGTTTACACCCGACACGGTTGATCCATCGCTCTGGGAAAAGCTTGCGGGGCGCGTGCATCGCAGTGTGCCGCGCGAGTCATTCGTGGGGATGCTTATGGACACGCCTGTTCCCTATCACGTTGTGGAAAGTGACGGCGTGGGCATCATGCAGCACAGCCCCTACACCTGGGAAGTTGACGACGGTGCGAACGATTTTGTGTATTTGGACACCCTCCAAGATAGGGCGCTCTACAACGCTGCCGTTTTCGATGTGTGGATGAGCCAATACACGCCGCAAGAAGCAGCGGCCATTGTCAACGCACTCTTTGAGGCCATTGAGGCATCGGGCGCGCACGACGCCAAAGAGGTGCTCTTCACCGGGCCTCATAGTGTGGGACTGCTTGCATCAGCTGCGCGGCATTTGGATAGCCAATCACGCACGACGCTCCTCAATGCACTGGGGTCACTGGCGAACATCGCGGGTGCGGGGCTTGGTCCTGAGCTTGCCGGGCGCATCACGCATAGCTTCAAGAGCTAGGCATGAAACGCTTTAATTGTTTCGAAACGCAAATTGGCTCTCTGGCGATAAGAATTTAGAGATTTCCGATGATTTAGGAGAGACTGGAAGACCCGAGATGTCACCTGAGGTGTTCCTTGATCATCCTTTTGCGAATCCGAGCTTCTGATCAGGTACGATGAAAAACTCGTTTTCCGCAATTTTGACGGGGTTTAGGACCGTCTGAGAAGTCTTCGGAATTCTCCAATTTTTCAACGAAAATCGAGCTTGCAGCGTTTTGCGACACACATCGATCGCGACACGAGGCGAATGCAGCGCACGAGAGACACGATGCTGCCGTCGCCCCAGTAAGGCGAACATGCCACGCGCAGTTCCGCAGAAAAAGCGCCCCGAAGGGCGCTTTTTGCGAGGACTGTTTGAGCATGGCGCCTTATTCCCGCGCCATCACGGATTAGCGTTTTAGCCTGAGAAGTAGTCAACACCTGCTTCGAAGATCGGCTGATACAAGTCTCCCGGAACGTTTTTGTAGAGACCATATCCTGAGCGCTCAGAGTGACCCATCTTGCCAAACACGCGGCCATCGGGGCTGGTGATGCCTTCAATTGCCCAAACCGAGCCATTGGGGTTCACCGACAAGTCCATAGACGGCACGCCTGCTTCGTCGACATATTGCGTGGCAATCTGGCCATTCGCAGCCATCTGTGCCAGCAGCTCAGGCGATGCCACAAAGCGACCTTCGCCATGGCTAATTGCAACCGTATGGATGTCGCCCACCTGGCAGCGTGCCAACCACGGAGAGAGGTTCGACGCAACGCGCGTATGCACGAGCCTGCTCTGGTGACGACCGATCTCGTTAAAGGTCAGCGTGGGGCAGGTATCGTCCATCGGGCGAATGTCGCCATAGGGCACCAGACCCAACTTCACGAGCGCCTGGAAACCGTTGCAGATGCCCAGCATGAGGCCGTCGCGGTTCTGCAAGAGATCGCGCACCGCTTCGGTCACCTCGGGCGCACGGAAGAATGCGGTGATGAATTTCGCCGAGCCATCGGGCTCGTCACCACCAGAGAAGCCGCCGGGCAGCATGATGATCTGCGAGTTTTTGATTGCTTCAACCAGCGCTTTCGTGCTCTCGGCTACCGCAGCAGGCTCCAGATTGTTAATCACGAGCGTTTGAGCAACCGCACCCGCACGCTCAAATGCTTGCGCGGTGTCGAACTCGCAGTTGGTACCCGGGAAGACCGGAATAATGACGCGCGGCTTAGCAATAACGCCGTTGTAGGTCAGCGGCACGCCGCCCTCAAACGTCTGCGCTTCAACAGTCTCAAGCGTCTCTTCCTCAGGTGTGCGATACGGGAATACCGACTCAATGGAGCCTTCCCACAGCTCTTGCAGCGCCGTCAGATCAACTGTCTGACCTGCGCAGACAAACTCATAGGCTTTCGTAGTCTCACCCAGCGACGCAACCGTAACACCCGCCGGCGCCTCAGGCAGCTGAGCACCCTCGGCCAGCTCAACCACGAAGCTACCATAAGCCGGCTCAAAGAGCGAAGCCACAGCCACGTCATCAGCACACGCAAAGCCGAGCGTGTTGCCAACGCACATCTTAAACAGCGTCTCAGCCATTGCTCCATAGCCCGGTGTGGCACATGCCAAAACCGCGCCGCTCTCAATGAGCGAGGTCACCAAATCCATCGCAGCATTTTGCGCTGCCGCATCGGCAATAAGCGCATCAGCTTCAGACGGCTTGGGCGTAATGCGGATAACCGTGTGATGCGTACCCTTAAACTCAGGAGACACCACTGAGTCAACCGAACCCACCGCCGTTGCAAACGACACGAGCGTCGGCGGCACATCCAAAGACTCAAACGAACCCGACATAGAGTCCTTGCCGCCAATAGCGCCAACCTGCAGGTTGATCTGCGCTTGCAGTGCACCCAGCACTGACGCCATCGGTTTGCCCCAACGGGTCGGATCCGTGCGCAAACGCTCGAAGTATTCCTGGAAGGTCAGATACATATCACTGCGCGCGAAACCAGTTGCCACCAGGCGCGCGACACTTTCGACCACTGCCAAATATGCACCCACGTACTGGTTCGCTTCGCTCAAATACGGGTTGAAGCCCCATGCCATGCCAGAGCAGGTGGTGGTTTCGCCCAACACGGGAAGCTTGGCCACCATGGCTTGCGAAGGCGTAAGCTGAGTTTTTCCACCAAACGGCATGAGCACCGTAGCCGCACCGATAGTGGAGTCAAAGCGCTCAGAGAGACCCTTGTTGGAAGCAATGTTTAGGTCAGTGACGACCTGCTGCATGCGCGATTCAAGTGATTGCGAATCATCGCCCCAGGTCACGTCATAGTCGCCGCCAGCAACAACGCGCACCTGCTGATGCTTGGGAGCACCATTTGATGCCAAGAAGTCACGGCTGACATCCACGATCGTCTGACCATCCCACACCATCGTGACGCGCGGCTCTTCGGTCACCGTGGCAATGGGGGTAGCTTCAAGGTTTTCTGCGTGCGCAAGCGCAATGAAGTCGTCAACATCATCTGCTGCAAGCGCCACCGCCATACGTTCTTGCGACTCAGAAATGGCCAGCTCAGTGCCGTCTAAGCCCTCGTATTTTTTCGGAACGCGATTCAGGTCAATATACAAGCCATCTGCCAGCTCACCCACCGCAACCGACACGCCGCCAGCGCCAAAGTCATTGCAGCGCTTGATCATCTGACAAGCATCCTTGCGCCTAAACAGACGCTGAATCTTGCGCTCAACCGGGGCGTTACCCTTCTGCACTTCCGCGCCACAACTCTCAAGCGAGTCCATGTCATGCGCTTTCGAAGAACCCGTCGCGCCGCCAATGCCATCGCGACCCGTGCGACCGCCCAAAAGCACAATCACGTCACCCGGCGCGGGCGTTTCGCGACGCACGTGATCTGCAGGAGTAGCGCCTACAACTGCACCAATCTCCATGCGCTTCGCCGCATAACCAGGGTGATACAGCTCGTTGACCTGGCCAGTTGCCAAGCCAATCTGGTTGCCGTATGACGAATACCCTGCAGCCGCCGTCGTTACCAACTTGCGCTGCGGCAGCTTATGCGCCAAGGTTTCCTCAACCGGCACCGTCGGATCAGCAGCACCCGTCACGCGCATTGCCTGATAGACATAGCTGCGCCCTGAAAGCGGGTCGCGAATAGCGCCACCTACACACGTGGCAGCGCCACCAAACGGCTCAATCTCGGTGGGGTGATTATGCGTTTCGTTCTTGAACAGGTAGAGCCAATCCTCTTCCTGACCATTAACATCAACTTTAACCTTTACGGTGCAGGCGTTAATCTCTTCAGACTCGTCCAATCCCGTTAAAATGCCCTGCGATTTCAACCAGCGCGCACCAATGGTACCCATGTCCATCAGGCAGAGCGGCTTCTCATCGCGACCCAGTTCATGACGCATCTTGAGATATCCATCAAACGCCGCTTGTACCGCAGCATCTTCAATCTCAATATCTTCAAGCACCGTGCCAAACGTGGTATGACGGCAGTGATCCGACCAATACGTATCAATCATCTTGATCTCAGTAATGGTGGGCACCCTGCCCTCTTCGCGGAAATACTGCTGGCAAAACTCCAGGTCAGCCAAGTCCATAGCCAAACCGCGATCCGCCAAAAACGCCTCAAGTTCTTCGCGCGTAAAATCCAAAAAGCCCTCGATTGACTCAACCATTTCAGGTTTGGGCTGCTCAAGCTTGAGCGTCTCAGGCACGTCAAGGGCAGCCTCGCGAGCCTCAATCGGGTTGATAACGTAGTGCTTGATGGCATCAATGTCAGCCTCAGAGAGCTCTCCGCCCAAAATATAGACGCGCGCATTGCGAATCAGAGGGCGCTCACCTTGGCTGATAAGCTGAATGCACTCGCTGGCTGAATCCGCGCGCTGATCAAACTGACCCGGCAGCGGCTCAACGGCAAAGACCACCTCGCCCTCAGCTACCGGCAGCTCAGAGCTCACTTCATCACTTTGCGGCTCACTAAAGACCGTCGGCACGCACTGAGCAAAGAGCTCCTCGCTCATCCCTTCGGCGTCGTAGCGGTTCAGCAGTCGGACTGACTCCAAACCCTCAATTCCCAAAATGCTCTGCAGCTCATGCGCAAGTGCACGAGCCTCAACATCAAATCCCGGCTTCTTCTCAACGTAGACGCGTGAGACCATTGATCCCCCTTCAGGTAGTTTGCGACGCTTACCCTTCGCTGCTAGTTTGACGTGTCGGTCGTATCGGCATCAGCTGCCTTTTCAGCTTTCGCCGCCTCTTTTTGCGCCTTCTTCTGCGCACGAGCCTCTTCAGCCTTCGAAAGCCTAAAGCCGCTGCCAAACAGACCGCGCGGCTTGTTAACCGGCTCGGTCTCTTTTACTTCAGCGGCAACGGGCGCATCAGCCTGCTTCTTCTTCGCAGCAGCGCGCGCCTGCTTTTGAGCAGCATGCAGCTCCTTGCTCTTCTTCGCCTCCATTTCCGCTTGGTATTCACGGCGAAGTTTGCGAACCTTGCGAATGTCCACATAGAGCGCACCGAAGATGCACAGGTACGCCGTAATGAGCATGCCGAAGGCAACAGGATCGGGCACGTGACCTTGCACGAGCCACGACAGCGCGGTAAAGGCAACCGCGGCAATCAAAAGACCCCACCACAGACGCTTCATGCGCTTGAATTCTGCTGTGGGCGGGTTGTAATACTTGCGATCAAGCTCGGCTTGCTTGGCGCGCTCGGCACGTTCGCGCGCTTTGCGCTCCTGCTTCTTTTCCTTCTTGGTTTTGGTCGTAGGCTCTAAACGAACCGAGGAAGCAGCTTTTGTTTTCGGCTTCATGGACGCGGCACTTTTGCGCGTCTGACCAAGCTTTTCGTCGGTATTGTAGCGATCGTTTAGGGGGTTACGTTGACTCATGATGCTCCTCTAGCGTGCCGGCACAAACGGTTTGCCGGTAATCTTTTCGTATGCCTGAATGTACTTTTCGCTGGTTTTATCAATGATCTCTTGCGGCAAGCGTGGCGGATTGCCCGTGCGATCCCAGTTGGCGTTGAGCCAATCGCGCACAAATTGCTTGTCGAAGGAAGGTTGGTCACGACCAGGCTCATATTCGTCTCCCGGCCAGAAACGCGAAGAGTCGGGCGTGAGCACCTCGTCAGCCAAGATGACTTCGCCATCTAACACGCCAAACTCAAACTTGGTATCCGCAATAATAATGCCCTGCTTTTCCGCGTGGTCACGTGCGGTTTCATACACGCGAATGGACAGATCGCGAAGCTTGGCAGCGTTTTCTTCGCCAATAATTTCAGCACAGCGCTCAAAGCTGATGTTCTCGTCGTGATCACCAATCTCAGCTTTGGTGGAAGGCGTGAAGATGGGCTCGGGCAGCTTTGATGAGTTGACCAGGCCTTCGGGCAAATCAATGCCACACACGGTGCCTTCAGCTTCATACTCTTTCAAGCCGCTGCCTGCCAAGTAGCCACGCACGATACACTCGGTCGGGAACATATCGGCCTTCTTCACCAACATGAAACGACCCGCCAGGTAATCTGCGTAGGGCGCGAACTGCTCAGGGAGGTCCTCAACATCACAGGAGATGAGGTGGTTTTCCACCACGCCGTCCAAAAGCTCAAACCAGAAGCGAGAAATCTGCGTGAGCACCTGGCCTTTGTAGGGAATCTCGTCCTCAAGAATGTAGTCAAAAGCAGAAATACGATCGGTGGCTACCAACAACAGCGAGTCGCCCAGATCATACAAATCGCGAACTTTTCCTTGTGCATCAGGCTTGATATCAATGCCAGACATACGTTTCCCTTTCTCCGTGTGACCAGTTATTTCGCCCGCCGAACACCCGCCTGAGCGCTTCGGCAAGCGACACTTGTGTAACTCCCTTATAGCTTTCGCTATTATCAACTATTTCGTGTCTTTTCGCGACTTCCCCCGCGATTTATGTGGTTTGAGGTTTCTAGCGGCGTCATCTTGGTAGAGCGGGATATGGATGGTGAAGCACGCACCTTGGTTCTTCACACCTTCAACCGCAACCCAGCCGTTATGCCTGTCCACAATCTCTTTTACCACAGAAAGGCCAATTCCCAAACCGCCGCTTTCGCGCGTACGACCCGCGTCCGCTCTCCAGAAGCGCGAAAATACCATCTTAGCTTCTTCGGGCGAAAGCCCAATGCCGGTGTCGGCCACCTGAATGGCCGCCATCGTGTCAGCCGCATACACGCGCACAAAAATACTGCCGCCTTCAGGGGTATAGCGCACCGCATTGGAAATGAGATTTGCGGCAGCCTGGCGAATCATGTCCGCGTCTCCGCGCACGCGCACACCTGGCTCCATCTCGTAGGAAAGCGTCAACCCCGAGTCGGCCACAAACGCTTCATGGGTGGCCACAATGGACTCAAGCAGCTGCCCCACATCCACCACTTCCATCTTGATGGGCGTGGACCTGTTCTCCAAACGCGAGAGCTTCAGAATAGCATCCACCAAACGGCTCAAGCGCTGCACCTCGGAGTTTACCGTCTCCAGGCGCTCCTCGTCAGCCTCAAACACGCCATCCACCATGGCCTCTACCGTAGATTGAATAGCCATGAGCGGCGTGCGCAGCTCATGGGCCACGTCAGTGGTGAGGCGACGCTCCAGGTCTCGGTCTTTTTCCACCGAGTCAGCCATTTCGTCGAAGGTTTCGCCCAAACGCGCAATCTCGTCGTCACCGTGGAGGTTCGTGCGCGCAGAAAGGTCGCCTTCTTTGATGGCTTTTGCTGTAGTGGTCATGCGGTTGATCGGGCTTACCAGTGCACGGGCAAACAAAAAGCCGATGCACGATGCCAAGATGATGGCCAGCATAGCGGCGAAGATCATAGCCTGGTACGAGTTATCACGAAACTCCTCGTCAGAGCGCGTCAGCAGCGCCTCAGAACCATAGACCCACACGCGCACCGAGCCAACCGCAATGCCGTCAACCACAATCGGGCACGTCTCAATGCCGTCAGCATTGGCGGGAGGCGCTAGCGTTTTGCCCGCATTGGCAGAGCTGTCTTTCACCTTAACGGCCGCCGAATCATAGACCACCTTGTGATCCAGGTTATCCGACACCAAAATGCCTACACCAGACGACATGCTCTCAGCGTACTGGGCAATCTGGATGACGTCTTGGTTGTAGAGACTTCCCGTCTCCTCATACACCCGCTCAATACGTGCTGCTGTTGACTCAGCCAATGACGCCATGTTCTCTTGGGTGTAGGTCTGAAAATGCTGCTCCCATACAAACGAGAGCACGCCAAGGGCAACCAGCGCGGTCATGGCGGCAATCAAAGCGAATGTGGCCGTCACGCGCGTGGTATACGTCAAACGAGCCCACGGCCAGCGAAAACGCTTGGCATCAGTGGGCTCATGATGCATCTCTTGTGATCCGCTAACTTCTGACGAAGCTGCAGATGTTGTTCCGGTTTCAGATGACTGTGTCACAGTGATCGTTTCCGCAAAACGCGTTGCTGCGCGCTTACTGGCCGGCCTTCGTCGGATCTTCGAAACGATACCCGACGCCATGAACGGTATGCAGCCACTTGGGGTTGCGCGGATTGTCGCCAATCTTGGCACGCAGGTTCTTCACGTGCGAGTCAATGGTGCGCTCATAGCCTTCGAAATCATACCCGAGCACTTTTTCCACCAACTCCATGCGCGAATACACGCGACCCGGATAGCGAGACAGCGTGGTGAGCAGCTTAAACTCTGATGCAGTCAGATCAATTTCTTCGCCCGAAACCAACACCTTGTGGCCTGACACGTCAATGGTCAGTTCGCCAAATTCAAGCACTTCACGCTGCGGCTCTGAATCAGAGTGCACACGGCGAAGCAGTGCGCGAGAACGCGCAACCAACTCACGCGGGCTAAAGGGCTTGACCAGATAGTCATCCGCGCCCAACTCAAGGCCGATAATACGATCTTCAACTTCACCTTTTGCCGTCAGCATGATGATCGGCACATCGGAGTTGTCGCGAATAGCGCGGCAGACGCGCTCACCGGGAACACGCGGCAACATGAGGTCAAGAATAACCAGGTCAAAGTGGTGCTTGGAGAATTCCTCAAGCGCCTCTTGGCCATCTCCTACCGCCGTAACCCAATAGTTTTCACGCTCAAGATAGGCGGTAACCGCATCTCGAATGGCTTTTTCGTCCTCAACAAGTAAGATGCGTCGTGTTTCATTACTCATAGGAAACTCCTTGTTCGGTGTACACGTTGCAATTCAAAGTAACTCAGTCTTGTTTGCAGTTATTGTATCAATTTGTGTGCACACCTCCAAAACCTGTGCAGGAAATGACACAATAACCACCATGACAACGAAACGACCTACGCGTGCACATCACGCGTCTACTCAGAGCACACACACAAGGCACACCGCACGGCACACGACCACTCAATCCACCCCGCGCAAACGCTCCGCGCATGTTCGCTCCAGCGCTCAAACACACGCTACCACCAAACCATCAGGCGGCATTACGCGCAGGCATTTCATCTATGGGGCAGTTGGCGTTGGTGCACTGGCCACGGTGGGCGCCGGCGCGGCATTAGCGCTGGCCAAAAAGGAACAGGCACCCGCCGACGATATCACGGTGCTTGAAGTTCCCGTCGACAACGTCACCGCGTCAGACTCTCTCACGCTGGTTGAAGATGCCACCACGCTCATGACGTGCACGGGCAGCTACACCCTGCCCTACGGCTCTTTAGTCTGGTCAAATAGTGACGAACTGGCCGTGTGCCTTACCCCAACCGAACAGGCAAATCCGCTCACGCAGGTGGCCATCCTCTCGCTGGCAACGGGAGCCACTACCACGGTTTTAGAAAAAGCCGAAGGCCATGGCGAGGGATTCGACATCTTTGACGTACGCGCCTCATCATCGGGTGTGATCTGGGTTGAAGCCGACATCATGGACAACATGTGGCGTGTCTACACCGCAACCTTAGAAGGTGGCGCTGAGACGCCGTCGCTCACCAATATCAACTGCGTTGCTGAAGGCGACACCATTGACTGGGAAACCCCCTCGCTTGCCGCGGTTGGCGGCTGGGCGTTTTGGCAGGTCATGCCAACTGCTGAGGGCAATGCAAGCACGGAAGATTCGCTGCTTATGCGCGCGGCATTTGGACAAGCAGACTCGCAGGTTGTCTACACCTCACACGGGCGCATGTCCACGCCCATCTACGCGCAAACGGACGCGGTGGTTATTTCGCCCCGCGCTGAAGCATCGGGCGTGTACTACCAGCTCACGTGCTTAGATGCCAGTTCAGGCGATGTGCGCGACACCCTCGTGCTACCGCTGAACATGAAGCCCCTTGAGGCTGCTTATGGCGAAACCGGGTTCTCGTTTTCGTTTGATGCCTGGTACAACTACGGAGACGGCATCTCTGGCATTGGCACCTATGTGCCTACCAGCCCTGTGCTTGATGGCAACTACTCAGATCAGCTGTGGTTTTGCTTTGACCGCACGCCAACTGCAGCCCCTGCGTGGTGTGGGCCATACTTCATGGTGAAGTCCACCACCGCAGTGTGTGGCGTCAATCTTGAAAGTGGCGAATACTTTGCCTTTGAGGTTGAAAGTGGATCGGATACCTACGGCGACTATCTGGCAACTTCGGGTACCCATACAAATGTGGTCACCTTCGCCAACGTAGATGATACGCCGCTTGAAGGTGACCCCATTCATTGCTGCACGGTTCGTGTGTGGACGCCGATTGCCTAGAACTCCAAGCCCTCCAAGCGATCAAACACCACATCAACGCGGGTTAAGAAATCCCACGGATCGAAGATTTCATCCAGCACCTCTTTGGTGAGGTGTGCGTCGGGATCGGCTTCCAAGCGCTCGCGATAGCTTGGACCATCCACGGCGTTTTGGATGTCTTCCCAGACCTTCATGGCGTTGCGCTGCACGATCACATAGGCGTCTTCGCGGCTAATACCGGTGTCCACCAGGGCAAGCAGCACCTTCGACGAGAAAATGAGCCCCTTGGTGCGCCACAGGTTGTGCTCCATCTTGGCCGGGTAGGTCTGCAGGCCATCCAGCATCCACTGCATCTTGCCAAACATGTAATCAAGCGCAATAAAGCTGTCAGCCAACGCCACGCGCTCAGCGCCTGAGTGCGAGATGTCGCGCTCATACCACAGCGCCACGTCGTCGAAGGCTACCTGCGCGTTCGCCTTGACCACGCGAGCCAGGCCACAAACGCGTTCTGCGGTAATGGGGTTGCGCTTGTGCGGCATGGCAGACGAGCCCTTCTGGCCCTTCGTGAACGGCTCTTCAGCCTCAATCACGTCAGACTGCTGCAGCAGGCGAACCTGCATAGCAATGGACTCCAGCGTGGAAGCGGTTACCGCAAGCGCGGCCATGACCTGCGCATGGCGGTCACGCGCCAACACCTGCGTTGAGAGCGGGTCAGGCGTCAAGCCCAAACGCTCGCACACATACTGCTCCACAAACGGGTCAATGCTTGAATACGTGCCAACTGCACCAGAAATAGCGCCCGTAGCAGCCACTTCGCGCGCCTCCAGCATGCGCTTCTGCGCACGCTTGAGTGCCCATGCCCAGCTGCCAAACTTCATGCCAAACGTCATCGGCTCGGCGTGAATGCCGTGCGTGCGACCCACGCACAGGACGTCTTTCATCTCAAAGGCGCGACGCTTGCACGTCTCTCCCAGTGCCTTGATGTCTTCCAAGATGATATCAATGGCCTGCACGATCTGATACGAGAGTGCGGTATCACCCAAGTCCGAAGAGGTCATGCCGTAGTGCACCCAACGGCTGGGCGGCTCTTGCCCCTCAGGAACGTCTGCATCAATGTATTCGGCCATGTTGGTGGTAAAAGCAATGACGTCGTGATTGGTAACTTTCTCAATCTCGTCAATGCGCTCTACCGTGAAATCTGCGTGATCGCGAATCCACTGAGCTTCTTCCTTGGTGATGCCAGATTTTCCCAGCTCAGCCTGTGCTTCGCACGCAAGAACTTCAATCTCTTTCCAGATGGAAAACTTGTTTTGAAGTTCCCAAATGTCCCCCATTGCACGTCGCGTATATCGATCAATCACGCCCTTGTCCTTTCTCTTGATCTGCGCGTTTTGTCAAACCTCAACTCAAAACCTATTGCGTGCCATCCATTATAGAGCGCGAAAAACAGCGCGCACCTCGTCAAGCACGTCCGAATCGGCAGCAACAATGGCTTTGTCCCCCGAATAGAGCGCCGTATCAGAGCTGACCACCTCAACGTCATCACGCGTGGACACCGCCACGATGATGCTGCCCTCGGGCATGTCAATCTGGCCAACCTCAATTCCCTCTTCGTTATCATGATGGCGCATCTTTGGCACAACGACCTCTGCCAACATGACGTTACCGTGGGTCATAAGACCCGCAACGCTCATGGATCCCAGCAGCGTTTCTTCCTCAATCAAATTCGCAATCAACGTGGTTGACGACACGCACTCAATGCCAACCTCTTTGAAGATGCGATTGTTCTTTGGGCTGTTCACGCGCGCAATACAACGCGGCACATTAAATACGCGCTGCGCAATTTCGCACGATACTAAGTTGTCGTCATCCTGGCCGGTGGTAGCCACAAATACATCAGCACGGCGAATGCCAGCATCCTCTTGGCACTTCGAGTCACAGCCATCCCCATGGATAACCAGGTATCTACCTTCAAGCACCATCGAAAGACGGTCAGCCGTGTCCAGATCTTCCTCAATAATGGCAACCGCGTTTCCGCTTTGCAGCAACACGCCCGCCAGGTATTCGCCAATTTTACCGCCGCCAGCAATCACAATATACATCGCGCAAAACTCCTAGTCCTGGATGTATTTCGAGAACGAATCAATCAGCTCATGGCGAACACACGCCAGCACTGAATCCCCGTTGTACAGAATTGAGTCGCGGTTCGGGATAGAACTTGCAGACCCATCTCCGCGCTCAAACGCAATAATGCGAATGTCGTGATCGCGCTCAAGTTCGCCCACGCGAATCGTGCGTTTATCGGTGCTGGACAGATTGAGCGAAAAGCGCAGCACCTCAAATTCGCCAAAGGTCTCAATGTGTGCGCCATGACCAGAGACAACTTTGGAAAACACGTCCTCTGCCACCAGCGAGGTACCGCACACGTAATCAATACCAAGCTGCATGTAGGCGCGCTCGTGGTCGGGGTTATACAAACGCGCAATAACGTGAGGCACATCAAAAAGCCTGCTGGCCACCTCAGCCACCATCAGGTTCGTGTTGTCGTATTGGGTAACCGCAGCAACGACATCGCAGTCTTCGATGCCTGCCTTGATGAGGGTTTCTTCGTCGAAGCCAACACCTTGCACCGTGGAGCCGTTGAAGTTTCTCCCTAAATTGGCGAACGCTTCAACGCGCTTGTCAATAACACAGACGTTGCTGCCATTGTCCGAGAGCATGTTTGCCAAACGCGATCCAACGCGACCACATCCAACAACAATAACATTGCTCATGGCACTCCTTTCCTTGGTGCTTGGTGCCTTGCTTAGCTATTATAGATGCTTGCCCATAAAAATGAGGCTCAATGAGCCTCATGTGTCATGTTGTTATGATGGTGAGAAGCACGCGGCTTCGGTACCAGCTGCGCTGCTTTAGATGAGCTGCATCTGCGCAAGCGTCTTGTTGTACCAGTCGGTTGCATGCGGCGGGCAGTACTTCGCAGCGTTTTCAAGCGTGAGCGAATAGCCGTAGTTTGCACCTAAGCCAGCCACGTGAGCGTTAATGGCATCCGTCCAGCTTGACCAGCTGCTCTCACCCCAGCCCCAAGCGTTGTACGGCAAGAAGCAGCTGCCACCCTTAGAGCTTTCCGTGTTGGAAATTGCGGGCGAAAAGCGCGGGTCAACGCCGTTTTCCCATGCAGCAAGGGCAAAGGTTGCGCCCTGGCCAGCCAAAGCAGAGCCTGCCAAGTAAGCATCAATGCGTGCGGTCCACTCAGCAACAAACGCGTCCTTGCCGACCGACCAATCAACTTCGCTTAGGCTTGAGGTGTCCTCAGCAACTGCCACTGATTCTTGCTGGACAACTTCCGCTTGTGCAGCACGCGCTTCTTCAGCTGCAGCAATGCGAGCTTCCTCTTCTGCACGAGCGGCTTCTTCAGCAGCAATACGTGCAGCCTCTTCCTCGGCTTCAATGTCAGCAATGCCAGCAGAAATATCACGAGGAGCGGTGGACTGCAAAGAAGTGGTTTCAACAACGGCGGTATCAGAAGCCGACGTTGCCAGAGATGATGATTCAGAAGTAAGTGCGCGTTGTTCAGCAATGCCGAAGGTATCTACGCCTTCAGGCACGCCAGCAACACCAGAAGCTACGCCCATGCCGATGCTTGCAACAAGCGCACACGCAGCAACGCCGACAATAGCAACACGTGCTGCGACGTTGGTCTTTTGTTGTTGGTAACGCTTGTGCGCCACGGTCAAACCTTTCCAGTTGGCAAAAAAGTGCACAGCACAATACCGCCGAAGCGGTTGACAGCGCAGTAAATTGTTGAGTGGGATTGCTGCCGTGATGGGCTGATATGTCAAATGTTAGTGCTTATTGTAACGAAAGGGCGGCTTTTAGGCAAAGAAATGTGGAGGGTGCTTCACGTTTTGTTCGCTTGACAAACACATCTTTTTAGTAGCTGCAGGTGGCGCGCATAGCTTTGCAAACGCCACCCTATCGAACGCTCCGTGAACGGATGATTAACGGTGGTTTTGTGCCTGGAAACTACAAACGCTCCACCTTCATGCTCAAAATTCGACGGCGGCGCATGGACAAAATTTTGAAGATATACCCCTCATACTCGAAGGTATCTCCTACCTCAGGAACCGAGTCAAAGTTGCTCATCAACCAGCCGGCCATGGTCTCATAATCAGGGGATTCTTCAACCGGCCACCCCAAAAGCTCTGCATCTTCAACCGGAAAACGACCATCAATTTTCCAGCTGTTTTCGCCCAACGTTTCGATGTAGGGATTTTCTTTGTCGGTCTCATCAACAATTTCGCCAACAATTTCTTCCACAATATCTTCGACGGTAATTAAGCCATCGGTT
>CAJTML010000009.1:31014-35220 GCA_910577495.1 uncultured Eggerthellaceae bacterium | reverse complement strand
CAAATGCAGTCCCGGGGTTGAGCCCCGGGCTTTCACATCTGGCATGAATGGCCGTCTACGCTCCCTTTACACCCAGTAAATCAGGATAACGCTTGCCCCCTACGTATTACCGCGGCTGCTGGCACGTAGTTAGCCGGGGCTTCTTCTGTAGGTACCGTCGATGTTCTTCCCTACTGAAAGCGGTTTACAACCCGAAGGCCGTCATCCCGCACGCGGCGTTGCTGCGTCAGGGTTTCCCCCATTGCGCAAAATTCCCCACTGCTGCCTCCCGTAGGAGTCTGGGCCGTATCTCAGTCCCAATGTGGCCGGTCGGTCTCTCAACCCGGCTACCCGTCGTAAGCTTGGTGGGCCGTTACCCCGCCAACTACCTGATGGGCCGCGACCCCATCCCTTACCGTAAAGGCTTTCCCAACCTCTTCATGCGAAGAGGATGGAGTATCCGGTATTAGCACGGCTTTCGCCGAGTTATCCCGAAGTAAGGGGCAGGTTGGTCACGTGTTACTCACCCGTTCGCCACTCTATATCCGGCCGAAACCGGTTTAATCGTTCGACTTGCATGTGTTAAGCACGCCGCCAGCGTTCATCCTGAGCCAGGATCAAACTCTCCGTTGAAGAGTACATCTTGTTTGCACAAGATGATTTGATCATGGTATTGATTGATCAAGCCTTACCCTTCAGGGGGCAGTTACTTGATCAGGGTCCGTTTGCAACGGATCCGAGCTTGGCTTCACTGTTTGTTTTCTTCTCAGTATTCGGTTCTCAAGGTGCTCTTACTACCTTCGCCTTTCGGCTTGGTGCGTCTCGCCGTGGCGTGACGCGCAAGGAGATACTTTACTTGAATGCTTGGGGGCTGTCAAGAACTTTTTTTAAGAAATTCAAAGTTTCTTGTTTTTACCCGTCAGCGGTAAATGCCCTGATCGCTCCACAAATCCTTCACGCAATTCTGAGTGATTTTGAACTGGTTTTGAAGGTTTCCTTGAAGACGAATCTCCTCAAAGGGCGAGGAAATATATTACGCGCACCTAGAGGGGTATGCAAGAACTATTTTCGTGTTCACAAGACGTACACAACTTGCTTGTTTTACGAGTAAAGCGGGATCCTCTCGCCCCGGCGCACGCAATGTTGCCATTGGCTTGCCAGGGCATCCCGCATCACGGCGATACGCTAGCTTGCCTGTCGATGGCGTCCGTGTCCTTGGCCCTGCCCCTGGCCCTGGCCCTGACCCTGGCCATTATGGCGGCCGTGGCCTTCGCCATGTTGACACTCATTAATACAGGAGTGGATTTCAGAGACGCTCATCTCGGCGCACGATTCAAACGTAGCCGTGCCGTCAAGCTCCATGAGCAAGCATGCAGCGCGGTACTTCCCCGCCCCCATACGGTGACCATGCGCCGTTTGCATCTCATCAAAGGTAACATGGGTGGGCGAAACCTGAGCGAACAGTGGCGCGAAGGTGTCCTGCGCTAAATCGCACAGCTGGTTTGATTGTGCCTCATTGTCTGAAGCAACACTGATTTCAGCCAGAGCATCTCCACCACTATAAATAGTAAGCGCTGGAGACTGCGCAAGCGCCTCAAGCGCGGCTTCGCACGACTTGCCTACCACCGGCGTTTGGTCAAGCACGCTTTGGGCGTCATCATTGAGCGGCGTGGCAGCAATAACATAGTTAAAGCAATTAACCTCAAGCGAGATAGACGGATTCACATCTATATCAAGAAGTGCGGTCGGACGCGTCCAAAGGCTATAGCCCCCTACCAATGTTGCTATCACCAGCAAGCATGCAGCAAGCGCAAGCCAAGGGCGTGCCGTGCGTCGCGTCTGCACTTTTATGGCAGGCTGCTTTTCGCCATATTCACGAATGAAAGCCAAGGTTGCCTGATTGAGCTCATCGGGCACCTTGATTTGAGCGAACGAATCGCGAACGCGCTGGTCGAGATTATCGGGAGTGGTCATGAGAGCGCCTCCTTCAAGAGTGCTCGCCCGCGCGAGATCCACGAATATACCGTGTTCACGGGCGCGTCCACGATCTGGGATATTTCAGGAGCGGTGTAGCCTTCACACAGCGCCAAATAAGCGGGTGTCTTAGGCGGATCGGTCATGCGCGAAAACGCGTCGATAACCTCAAAGGCTACTGAACCGGGTTTAACCAAAAGATCCTGCGTGGGTTTGATTGCGGCAAGGTCATCAAGCGGATCGCATTTTCGTGCGGCGGCCTTGTTGAAGTCCTTGCATTTATTAAGTGCAACACGCAACAGCCATGCTTTGCGATGCTCCTCATCAGTAAATGACTGGTCATCCGCAAGCGCATAGCGCAAGAACGTGTCCTGATAGATATCTTGCGCATCGGCGGTAACGCGTACGTGCAGCGCACAAGCCCTCCAGACGGCGTCGCCATGGAGGGTCAGTGCTTGCTCTATGTCGGTCTGAGGGCGCATGGGGCGAAGAGACCTTACTACTGCCTACGGCCAAGCCTTACCAGCGGCCGCATCCGTGGCGCTGCGTGCCGTTTGCGCATCCACCATGGGCGTTATGGCCATGACCGTAGCCGTAGCCGTAGTTGTAGTTGTACGTGGAGTCGTCGCCCTGGTTGCCGCTCTGATTGCCGGCGCCATTGCCGTAGCCATTGCCGTTACCGTAGCCGTAGCCGTTGCCATAACCGTAGCCGTAGCTAGTGTCGTCGTTGTCGTTATAGCGTGGACAGTCTTCAATACCGGGGCATTGGTCAGGATTCGGGCAGTTTTCATGGATGAGGCATTCGCCATATACAGGGGCCATATCAGAGGCGGCGTAGTCTTGCGTAGCGGGGCATTCGCCAGCTTGTGCGCGCGGACAATACTGCTCACATGCGCTAAAGACCTGCGTCATGCATGCCCGCAAGGGTGCATGCAGCACGTGAAATCGCATGGGATACGCATACGCCTGCAGCGGCATTGCCAATGTTGCAACCAACAAACTCATCGCTACAACAGCTGCTACCTTTTTCATGAAATGTCCTCTCATACCGTGCTCTGCTCAAGTGTGAGCGATTTCTTTTGAGCGCGCGTTTGGCGCGTGGCGCCGGGCTGAGTAGCCAGGCGCGGCATGCGGGCGCTCAAAACCCTTCTATAAAGAAAACGATTGAGTCGTGCAAATCCTTGCAACTATTTTAAATATTTTTTGATTGGTGCCTAGATGTCTTGCTCCGGCATCAAAAAGGGGCACCTCAAAAGATGCCCCAATCATGTAAACGTGCATTGCGGCGCAGCGTCTAAGCACCCGCGCAGCGAGTCTGCCTACACCAGTTTGACGAACTTACGCTTGCCCACTTGCACCACCGCGTCGCGCAACAGCGACGGATCAACGTTGTAGGACTTCGGCGCAACGGCTTCGCCATTGATTTTTACGCCGCCACCATCAATGAGTCGACGCGCCTCGCCTGCTGATTGTGCCAGGTTGGCGTCATGCATAATCTTCGCCAGATAGACAAGTCCGTCCTCGTTGGGGGTGAGATCGGCCTCAAACGTTGGGATGTCCTCGGGGATCTCGTGCTGCTTAAAGACCTTGTCGAATGCCTCTTCTGCCTGCTCAGCAGCTGCTTGGTCATAGTATGCGGCCACGATATTGCGAGCCAGCGCACGCTTGACCTTGTTGGGATGCAACGTGTCTGCAGCAAGTCCCGCTTCAATCTCGTCAATTTCAGTCACATCTGCGGTTGACGCCAAGCGATAGTATTTCACCATCAGCTCGTCGGGAATGGACATAACTTTGCCAAACATATCTGCCGGCTCGTCGGTCAGGCCAATGTAGTTGCCGTAGCTCTTCGACATCTTTTTCTCGCCGTCGGTGCCCTCAAGCAGCGGCAGCGTTAAGCACACCTGCGGCTCCATGCCCATCTTTTCCATAAGTTCACGGCCTGCAAGCAAGTTGAAGAGCTGGTCAGTGCCGCCCAGCTCAACGTCGGCCTTAATGACGACTGAGTCATAGGCTTGCATGACCGGATACAAAAACTCGTGCAAGCTGATGGACTGGCCTGAGGTATAGCGGTTGTGGAAGTCATCACGCTCAAGGATGCGCGCCACGGTGAAGTTCGCCGTGAGCTTGAGCAGACCTTCCATGTCAAGCTCCATGAGCCACTCAGAGTTATAGCGCAACGTGGTTTTTGCCGGGTCAAGCACCTTGAATGCATGGTCAACGTATGTCTGCGCGTTCACCTTGATCTGCTCAGGC
>CAJTML010000009.1:0-31004 GCA_910577495.1 uncultured Eggerthellaceae bacterium | reverse complement strand
CCGATAAGTGCGGTGCCATCGCCAATAATGAGCGTTACCTCATGACCTAAGTCCTGGAACTGGCGAAGTTTGCGCAGCGGAACCGCATGTCCTAAATGGATGTCGGGCGCGGTTGGGTCAACGCCGAGTTTGATATTGAGCGGAATACCGCGCTTGAGCTTCTCAAGCAACGCCGCCTCAGGCACGATTTGTGCGGCGCCGGAAGCAATAATGTGAAGTTGTTCTTCTGCAGATAACATCAAGACCTCTTTACCTCGTTAAGTGCGTCTGGGCATTCTATCATAGCGAAAAGGTGTACATAAGGCGAATGCCTACGACACCCCGCGGAATAAATGACCGCTGGTTGTTGACGGTGTTTTAGCAATGTTGTTGCCGCTTGCATGAGCAACACTGCGCGCGCGAACCGCACGGGCAACTGCTTGAGTGGTTTGTTCGACATTCATGAGCGTCGTATCCACCATAACCGCCGAGATGCCAGCAGCCATCAGATCACTCATCGTATGCGCAACGTCTAGCTCTACCCCATTAAAGAGATGGCTTCGACCAAGCGCGTCAGTAATGACCGGGAACTCAAAGTCTTTGCGATCCTTGAGATAGTGCGGACTTTTGCGGCGTGGGCATTCGTCACAGTTCTCATCACAGGGGCCTTGACTCATCAGTAGGCAGTGCTCAGTGATCATGAGCTCTTGCGCACCTAAAATGGTCAGCCCCAGCTCAACAGGTGAATGCTGGGCGATATCAGCAATTTGTCCCAAGGTAAGTTCGGGCGAAAGCCACACGCGCGTAGCACCAAGCCTGGCAGCGGCTTTGAGCGCACACGGATTCACAAGCGGCAGATGCGCGCCTACCTCAGGCAGCGCGCCCACCTCTTGTGCGTGCGAAAGAGCACCCAGACTATCAACAAACAACGGCTTGTTTGCACGTGCATGCTGCCAAACGTCCCAATCAAGCGCCGCTTCACGGGTTCCCTCAACTGGGTCGTGAGCCACCGCCGGCATAGCAAGCGTGATCTTATTGGGGTATCCCGCCTGCTCAACCGTCTGGCTGCGCTGCCCTGCCACCACTGCTTCGCCACGCTTGTAATTGAGCACCGGCACGATGATCTCATCAGCTCCTGCGCGTTTCGCGGCGCGAGCACACGCCGGGTTGGTGGCCCACGCCACAATGCGCATGCCGTGAGGATGGGCGTCTTTTATGGGCTCATCAGGTTGAACACGTGGCAACGTGCGTGCGTGATATGAGGCCAAAACCGCCTCAGCCAACTCATCAAGGGCGGCAGCGCGAAGGCGATGCAGCTGCGAAAAGCCCACGCCGACGCCTTCGTCAAGCTCAATTGCAAGCGTATTAATAGTAAAGGGCGTCTGGCCGAGCCTGTCCACATGCGATGCCACATCAGCCTCACTGACCGCTTTGGTACGAGCAGGCTCAACGACCGCTCCTACCGCCGTGCCAACGCACACTTCATCGGTGGCACCACGCGCAGCTTCGCCATCTGCCAAGGTAAACGAGATTTCAAGGGGTTGCCCCAAGCGCATCACCACGCGGCCATCAACGGACACGCGCGGCTCAAATTCGCTCTCTTCAAAGGCAGCCTGGGCGCTTCGCACGCGAAACACGCGGTCACCTTTTTTGACGGGCTTGTCCACCGCAAACGTATACGCGGTGCCCTTGTGCTGCGAAATCTTAGAAAGCGTTTGGGCGAAATGTCCTTTGTTGGTCCAAAATTCCAGCACGTCGCCTTCGCATAACGGCTGCTCGGCGGCAATGGTCACCGACTTATCAGCGGCGCGCTCAACACGCCCCACAAACACACCGCGGTTGTTGGGGCGGCCATAACTCATGATATCGTTGCCGCGTTCGCTATCCATATATGCTGTGGTAAAGCCCCGCGAGAAGGCCTCAGCCAAGCGGAGCTTGTGTGCCTCGGAGGTTTGCTCGTCAACGGCGCGCTTGGCCAGCGCCGCATCCAACGCTTCGCGATACACGCTCGTGACAGCGAAGACGTACTCGGGGGATTTCATGCGACCTTCAATTTTGAGCGACGCCACGCCGGCGTCCACCAAGTCCCCCAGCTTATCAAGCGCGCAGAGGTCTTTGGGTGAAAGCAGATGCTCGCCGGGCGAAGGCAGGTTTTTTCGCAATGCTTTGTTGTGCAGCTCGTAGGGCAAGCGGCATGCTTGTGCGCACATACCACGGTTTGCCGAGCGGCCGCCAATGAGCGAGGACATGAGGCACTGACCCGAGTAACACACACAGATGGCACCGTGGATAAAGGTCTCAACTTCAAGGCCAAGCTGCGCTGCAACGTCAGCCAAGTAGGCAATTTCAGTCAGCGAAAGCTCACGAGCCAGCGTGATGCGCTTAACCCCAAGTTGCGCGGCCGCCTCAACGCCATCGATTGAGTGGATGTTCATCTGGGTTGAGGCATGCACGCGCTCATCCGGCAGCGTGCGCACCAGCTCAGAGGCAAGCCCGATGTCTTGGATGATGAAAGCGTCCACCCCACAGCGATACGCCTGACGCGCCGTCTCAAGTGCGCGATCAAACTCTGAGGGCATAATGATGGTGTTCATGGTCAGATAGACATTCACGCCACGCAGGTGCGCATAATCGCAGGCCTCGCCCAGCGTCTCAAGCGTGAAGTTGTCTGCGCCTCTGCGTGCGTTAAATGCGTCCAGGCCAAGGTAAACCGCATCGGCACCGGCTCGCACCGCCGCATGCAGACAGGTGAGGTTACCCGCCGGCGCAAGAAGTTCGACAGAAGTGTTCATAAATTGCGTTTAGTTCCTTACCTTATATATTGTGGATAGGTCGTATAAATTGAGCTGCTCACGCGCTCACAACCTGCAACGTTGTACGTAGTTAATCGTTCGCTATGGTAGTATAGTGCAATTATGAAGATACGGAGAAAACAGCGCGAAAAGCGCACTCATGCAGTTCAATGGGCGCTCCTTATTCTAGTAGCGTCACTATGCTTTGTGGTGTATTGGGGTGTGCAGGGGGCATATCGAGTTGTCGGGACCTGGTCTGACGATCTTCCCTCTATTGAGGATGTCAACTTCACAAACACATCCAAAGAGTCCACCATGTATGCCGCCGACGGCACCACGATGCTGGCAGAGTTCCAGCTGGAAAAGCGCGACCCAATTGAGCTGAGTCAAGTAAGTGAATATGCCATTGAGGCCACGATTGACACCGAGGACGTTCGTTTCTACGAGCATACCGGTGTTGACCTGTTTGGTATTGGTCGTGCGTTCATCAACAACATTCGCGGCGGAGACTTGGAAGGCGCCTCCACGATCACCCAACAGTTGGTTCGCAATACCATTTTGACCCAAGAGGCCAACGACATCACTATGGAGCGCAAGATTCGCGAAGCTGAGCTTGCCCTTGAAATGGAGAAACGATACTCCAAAGACGAAATCTTGCTGATGTATCTCAACACGATTAATTATGGTGATGGCTGCTATGGCATTGAAGCTGCGGCGCAAAACTACTTCCAGGTATCTGCGGCAGACTTAACACTGACGCAAGCGGCAACTTTGGTTGGCATCCCGCAGTCCCCGACCTATCTGGATCCGAAACTCTACCCTGATGACTGCCTCAAGCGTCGAAACGTGGTTTTGGAGCGCATGCTGAGCGCGGGCGACATCACGCAAGAGGAGTGCAACGAGGCCAAAGCGCAAGACTTGGGACTCAACCCGGCACCCGACGCACCTGATGAGGGTATTTATAACTACCCGTACTTCACCAGCTATGTGCGCGAACTCTTGCTTGAGCCAGACAACCCCTATGGGTGCTCATATGCTGATTTGTTCCGCGGCGGTTTGACTATCTATACCTCGCTTGATGTGGATCTCCAGGAAAAGGCAGAGGCTGCCTGTGCTGCTCAGCGCGACCGCATGGCGCCTGAGCTTGAAGCAGCACTGGTTGCCATTGACGTGGAAACAGGCCAAGTGCAAGCCATGGTTGGCGGGCGCGACTATACAACCTCCAAAGTGAACCTGGCAACTGGCACGGGTGGATCAGGCCGCCAAGCTGGCTCTACGTTTAAGGCATTCACGCTGGCTGCCGCTATTGAGGAGGGCATCTCTCCCAAAACGCGCATTGATTGCTCCTCCCCAATGACTCTTGATATTGATGGCGAAAAGCAGCGCATCGAAAACTTCAACAACGCAAACTACGGCGTTCGCACCATTCAGGTTGCCACCGCGCTTTCGTCAAACACCGGCTTTATGCGCTTGTCTGAAGCGCTTGATGACGGCGCAATCACTGAGATGGCGCATCGTCTGGGTGTAGAGTCTGAGTTCGACACCGTGGCCTCCACCACACTTGGTTCTGCCGACGTCACACCCCTTGAGATGGCGCACGCCTACTCCACACTGGCATCAAACGGCATCAAGCGCGACGCTATTGTGGTAACGCGCATTGAAGACCGCGATGGTAACGTCATCTACGAAGCCCCCGATACCAGCACGCGCGTGCTTGAGGAAGACGTTGCAGGCGCCACAACCAAGGTACTGCGCACCGTTTTCGACACCGCTAATGGCACCGCATACGGCTTTGCGCCCGCGGGTGGTCAGCCGGTAGCTGGCAAGACGGGTACCGCATCTGACTTTACCGATCACTGGTTGGTGGGCTATACCCCCTACCTCACCTGTGCAACCTGGATTGGCAACCCGGCCGGCAATATTGCCACCGATCCGTCCATTACCTGCAACGCACTCTGGCAAGACTTCATGAGCCAAGCGGTAGCGGGACATGAGATTGTGAATTTCCCGGAGACCAAGGATCCGACGTACAACAATCCGTTTAACGCTGCGCAGAAGAAGAAGCTTGGCGCCGAGGATGACGACAAGGATAAAGACAAGGACAAAGATAAAGACGACGAAGACGAAGAAGATGAGGATAAGGACGACGAAGACAAGGATGACGAGGATACAGAGGGCGAAGATACGCCTGCAAACCCCGACGATCCTTCCAGCGCTCCGTCAGTGGTAGGCAAAACCTTTGACCAGGCAGTTGAAGCCTTAAACGACTACAACGCTGGCTACTATGAGGAATACTCAGACACCGTTCCTGCTGGTACCGTCATCTCGCAACGTGTCGAAAATGGCATGGTGGTGCTGGTCATCTCACTTGGACCTAAGCCCTAAGATCTAACCGCACAACCCGCTCATGGGTGCCGAAGCGCAACCCTGACAGCACGCAACAGAAACGCCCGGTGCCTCACCAACGAGTCACCGGGCGTATTGTTTCGCCGTATTGTTTCGCTAAGCATTCTCCGGATGGCGCATCAAAAGCGCTCCGAGAATACGCTTACTCTTTACCAGCTGCTGCCTCATCCCCCGCTTGCAGCTTGGCAATACCGTCATCGTAGGAAGCCTTGATGTCGCTCATGCGACTATCGTAGGTTGACCAATCAAACGGAGCCTCTTCGGTGGCGCTGTCAATCTCAGTGTACAGATCAATGTAGGCATTCAGGGCGCCTTCAAGCTCAGTTGCGCCATCAATATAATCCTGCTTGATATCTTCAAGCCCCTCAGGAGCCTCAAGATTCTCAAGTGAATCAAGCACGCGGAATGCGTTATCAGCCTGCGTGCGCATATTCACCACACTACCCGTTGCGACCGCTTCGTTAAACGCATCAAGCTTTTCGTTCAAATCAACCATCGTTTGGTTGATTTGCGCCATAAACTGCCTATTTTTCGCCTGCTGCTCTGCTTCAGGTGAGGTTCCACCCGCGCACCCTGCCAAAACAGCACCAACCAGCGCAAGCGCACACACCAGTACGCCCCATTTTTTCAGCTGTTGAACCTTCATGAAATAAAACTCCTTACATTTGACTCATGTAAGCATACCTTGATTTGGTAGCGTTGTGATTTACGAAACGTCAACTTCGCACGAGATACACGGCGGGCTTGCAAAGGCTAATCTGTCTGACCCGCTTGTGCGGCCTGCGAACCAGCGTCTCCCCCACCCGCATCAGGAGTAGGCGAAGGAGTGGGCTCTGGAGTAGGTGTTGGCGTCGGCGTAGACGGTGTGGTAGGTTCTGGATCAGGTGTCTGAGGCTGATCGGTGGGCTCCTGGGTGTCTGTCTTTGCACCCTCGTCGCCACCAGCAGTAGTGCCGTCTGTATTCGTTGCGCTGTCTGACTTCGAATCGTCAGGCGTGGTTGTAGGATCAGTCGTACTCGGCGCGGTGTTGTACAAAGAGCTGGAACCGCTGTTGTATCCAGAGGAGTAGTAGTTGCCCACATGATAGGTGGAATTCGAATAGGTTAGATTGTAGGTTGGATCATCTGCGTCGAAGAAATCAACCTTCTCTTCGCCCTTTAAGACCTCTGTCATGAAATTCTTGAACACGTCAGCCGCACTCACGTGCGCCGGAAGTGCCTCGACGTTGCTCGGGTCACCAAACCAGATGGCAACCGAGAGCTGCGGTGTCACACCACAAAACGTGATGTCTTTGTAGTCAGAAGACGTACCTGTCTTTGCCGCCACCTCTTGTCCGTTGGCCAGGCGCGCCTCAGTACCGGTACCTTGCGTAACAACCGTCTTCATAACCTCAATGGCCGCATGAGCGATCTTTTCCGAAATCACGCGCTCACCTGTTGGGCGCGAGTTGTCCACAATAAGATTGCCGCTGCTGTCATAGATCTCCAGGATAGGCTGCGGATCGTAGTGCGTACCACCATTTCCGATGGTGGCATACGCGTCAGCCATATCCAGCATGGTCACGTTACTTTGTCCCAGCGTCAAAGACGGGTTCGCCATCAACGGCGAGGTGATGCCAAGCTTCTTCGCCGTCTCAATAACTTTTTCCGTACCAAGCGCCATCTGCAGCCGCACGAATCCGGTGTTTGCCGACACGGCGAAAGCGCCCTGCATGGTCTGGGTGCCATAGTTGATGTTGTCGATGTTTTTGAGCGCGTTGTTCTCGTTGTAGTCGGTGTTCGGGATGATTGAAGGCGAAGTACAGTCCAAAAGCGTTTGGGGCGAAACACCCTCTTCCAGCGCGGTGATCAGCGTAAACGTCTTAAATGCCGACCCGCACGGACGGCCGCCGTTGGTTCCTTGACCCGTTGCTAAATTCGTCTGGTTTTCGTAGTAATCCTTGCCGCCAACCAACGCTTTTACGTAGCCATTTGACGGGTCAATAGCCACAAGCGCACCCGAAATTGCCGGATCAAGCGTCTCTTCCTTTTTCGTGATGGCCTCTTCGGCCGCTTCTTGCATGTCAAGATCCAGCGTGGTGATAATCGTCAAACCACCTGAGAACAGATCAACCTGCGAGTACGAGTCCATAACCTCATCGCGCACATAGCTGGCGAAATAGGGATACTGCAAGATGCCGTCGTTTGCAGGCAGCGAGGGGTTTAAAACAAGCTCCTCTGCCTGCGCTTCCTTGCATTGCTCTTGCGAAATATAGCCATTGGTGTACATGCGATCCAAAACAAGGTTGCGGCGAGCCACACACGCATCATAGTTATCCAGCGGATTGTTGTTGGTGGGTGACTGCGGAATACCAACAAGCGCCGCCGCTTCAGCAAGGGTGAGGTCTTTGGCGTTCTTTGAGAAGTAGCGCTGCGATGCCGCCTGAATGCCATACGCGCCCGAGCCGTAGTTGATGGTGTTGAGATACATCAACAAGATGGCGTCTTTGGAGTAGTTCTCTTCGATCTTGACCGACAGATAAATCTCGCGCACTTTACGTTGCAGCGAAATATCATTCATCTCTTCCGAGAGGATCGTATTGCGAACAAACTGCTGCGTGATGGTGGAAGCACCCTCGCGGCCAGAACCGGTTACCGTTACCGCAATTGCGCGGGCAATACCCATGACGTCAAAGCCGCCGTGCTCATAGAAGCGCTCGTCTTCGGTTGCTACGGTACCCTCTTTGACGTATTCGCTAATATCATCAAAACGAACCGGGTCGCGGTTTTCCAGCTGGAAACGAGCCAGAAGTGTTGTGCCATCAGAGGCATACACCTCAGACGGTTGTGCGGTATTCAAAGACTCAACGACGGTGACGTCGTAATCAGTCAAATCTCCGATCCATGCGCTTCCCACTGAGTAAATACCAAAAACACCTGCAGCAAAGCAGATGAATAGAACCGTTAATACACTGAGCACCCCAACGAAGGGATGCTTCTTTTTGGCTGAGGGTCTATTTTTAATTGAGCGTGAAGCCACCTGGCACCTCCAAATAAAACTTTTGGTATTGTACCATCAGGCATTTGCAGACACGCCATCTGCACACATTCGCTAGAATGACATCAGGTTTATGGCGATTATGACGTTTATGCCAGGCGCGGAATAAAAATGGTCGGCGAAATTAGCGACGGCGAAGGCGCTCAATTGCGCGCTCAACCTCAACGGCTGCTTCCTCATCAGTTGCAGCAATCATGATGGTATTATCTCCGGCAACCGTACCAAGAGCGCCGCGCAAGCTTGCCTTATCCAGTGCAGCCGACACACCCGCAGCTCCACCAGAAAACGTCTTTACGACAACCAAATTGCCTGCCACGTGCACTTCTTCAACCAGTTCTGAAACCATGCGCTGCAGGCGAACTTCTTCGGGCAGCACGTAGTATCCATCACGAGACTTCACCAACCCCATATCCATGATGTCGCGCGATATCGTTGCCTGTGTGCATTCATATCCCACATTTTGCAATTGAGTTGCTAAATCTCGCTGCGTTTTAACGTTGTGTTCGCGAATGATATCGCGAATCACATCATGGCGTTGTTGACGTTTCCTCATGCTTTGATTCTCCCCAGATCAGCGAAAGATGCGTCGTCTATAATATTCGGAAACGATTATTTTGCTCTCACGGATTATGCAAAATCAAACTAATCATTTCCAAATTTATGCATTTCTATAGTAGCGCATTTTCTGAGTATTTCGCTTACAAACTTCCAAAAACCTCCGCGTTCTCACGCGAAATTTACGACAGAGAAGCACCTCTATCCTTACCGAAAAAGAGGTGCTCCCCCCCCCTACCTGTATTACTCCGCAGACAAAATGGTTTTAAGGCGCGCAACCAGCTCATCTACATCTGCTTTTGTACAAATGAGTGGCGGCAAGAAACGCAACGTGCGAGGACCAGGTGCATTCAGCAACAGGCCCGCGTCCAGACCAGCCGCAACCACATCGGGCGCGCTCATGCCATCAGCAAGCTCAGCTCCAATCATGAGTCCCAAACCGCGCACCTCAACAACCCCTGGGAGCTGCGCCAATTGAGAGCGCATATACACACCCACATCATGCACATGCGTTGCCAGATCATGCGTGGCAATATAGTCAAGCACGGTACGACCCGCCGTAATGGCAAGACAGCTACCACCAAAGGTGGTGCCATGATCTCCCGGTTCAAACACGCGCGCCACCGCTTGGCGAGCAGCACAAACACCCATCGGAAAGCCCGAACCAATGCCTTTTGCCATAGTGACTACGTCAGGAACCACCTCAAAGTGCTGGAACCCAAACGGATAGGTGCCACAGCGATAGATGCCACACTGCACCTCGTCACACATAAAGAGCGCGTCTCTTTCTTGGGTCAGGCGGCGAATCTCAGCCAGAAACTGCGCAGTACAGGGATGCACGCCGCTTTCGCCCTGAATACACTCAACCATGACCGCGCAGATCTCATCACCACGCGTCTCAAAGAGCTCACGCAGCGCTGCAACGTTGTTTGCCGGAGTTGAGATGAAGCCCGCTGGCAGCGGCTGAAACGCCTCCTGTTTACCTGGTTGCGCCGTTGCGGCAAGCGTTGCAAGCGTGCGGCCATGGAAGCTCTTATCCAGCGTCACGATCACTTGCGGCGCGCTCTGCATAGCCGCGCGCGCAGCCTCCTCATCTGCACCTTCGGCAATCGCACGCTCATAAACGCGCGTTTTGGCATAGAGGCGTGCAAGCTTGATGGCGCATTCGTTTGCCTCGGCACCCGAATTCGCAAAGAAGCTCTCCCACGGGGTTTGCGTGTCTTCAGCTACGCGGACGTTGAGCAGGTCAGACAGCGTTTTCGCCAGCTCACCTCGACCTTCGACATAATAATAATTGCTCACATGCAACAGCTTCGCCGTTTGCTTCTGAAGCGCCTCAACCAATACTGGATTGCAGTGACCCAGACTGATCACCCCAATGCCTGAGAGAAAGTCCAGATAGGTCTTACCAGTGGCATCCACCACTTCCATACCCTGCCCCGATACCAGCTCAACCGGCTTGCGGGCGAAGGTATGCATCACGTAGGTGGATTCAAGTTCTTGTTGCTGTTCTAGACTCATGGGTCTTTCTCTCTTCTCTTATGGGGCGAACAGGTGGTTTTAGTGGCGGTTTTCAATCAATTTAGCGGCGAAGTTGCCAAGCGGATGCGCATCGTATTTGCACGCTTCATCGGTTGGGTGCATCGTGGTGCCAACACCAGTTGAGGTCAAAAGCTCCAGTAACAATGCATGCGGCGTGGTGCCGTTGATGATATGAGCCCTGAACACACCCGCTTCAAGCGCCTGAATGCAGCTTTGCAGCTTGGGAATCATGCCCGTTGAGACAATATTGTTCTCCACAAGGTATTGCGCCTCAAACAACGTCAGGTTTGAGATCAGGCTTCCCTTGTCTTCGAAGTTTTCGTACAAACCATCCACGTCAGTCAAGAAGATGACCTTATGGGCACCGATGGCTGCTGCAATATGGCCTGCTACCATGTCGGCGTTCACGTTGAAAAAGCCGCCGTCTTCGCCCAGGGCAACCGAAGCCACAACCGGGATGTAGTCACTTTCCACCAAATCATCCAAAAGCGGTCGATTGATGCGCGTTACGTTGCCCACGCGACCCAGCTGCGGATCTTTTTGCGTGGCGCAAATAATGCCACCATCAGCACCGCTTAAGCCTACGGCGAAGTTGCCATGCTCATTGAGCGCTGCCACCAGCTCTTGGTTGACCTTGCCCATGAGTACCGTACGAACAAGATCCATGGCTTCAGGCGTTGTCACGCGCTGGCCATCGCGAAATTCCACCGGGAACTCCATGCACTCCATGGCTTCGGTGATAGCTTTGCCGCCGCCATGGACGATAACCGGGTTCACGCCAACCAGCTTAAGCAGCACGATGTCGTTCATAACATCGGCGCGCAGCTTCTCATCAACCATAGCCGAGCCGCCATATTTGATGACAACCGTTTTGCCGGTAATATTTTTGATCCACGGGAGCGCTTCAACCAGAACGGTTGCCTCTTTGCTTGCAGCTCCTTTAGGACGGGTGTCTTTTGCGTACTTCATGATCGATAATCTCCGTTGATCGTTATATAGTCGTGCGTAAAATCGCACGTCCAAACCGTCGTTTGCACATCTCCCGCGCCCAAGTCAACCTCAATGGCAATCTCGGGGTTTTCAAAGCGCCTGAGCGCTTCGTCTTCGTCGAATTCCACCGTAAGACCGCCGCGACATACCGGAAGCCCCATGATGTCAATTGCAGCGTCTTCTTGTGCAAAGTGCGCACCGCATTTGCCGATTGCCATTGCAATGCGGCCCCAGTTGGCATCATGGCCACAGATGGCAGTTTTCACTAGGGGCGAATTCGCAATAGCGCGCGCTGCCAAATCCGCGTCCGCGTCATTTGCAGCCCCGGCAACTGTTACGGTGACCAGGCGCGTTGCGCCTTCGCCGTCAGCTGCCATTTTGCGCGCAAGCGTTTGGCATACTTCATCAAGTGCAGCCACGAAACGCTCATAAGCCGGCGTTTCGGGCGCAAAGGCATGGGCGGCACCAGGTGCTGCGGCCCCGCTTGCAAAGACAAAGCAACAGTCATTAGTTGAAGTGTCTGAATCCACCGTGACTTTGTTGAAGCTTTTGTTCACAGCTCCCACCAAAGCCGCATGCAGCACATCTGGCAAAATGGGCGCATCGGTGGTGATAACCGAAATCATGGTAGCCATGTTGGGCATGATCATGCCTGAGCCCTTCGCCATGCCACCAACCGTAAAGGTAACACCCGGATAGCCCAGGTCATCACCGGAAAACTGAACAGCCGCTTCCTTGGAAACAGTGTCGGTGGTCATGATGGCGCGAGCGGCACTATTCCCACCTTCCGGACTTAAACTTGCAACCGCCTGGGGCATAGTGTTGAGATAGGGCGAAACATCCAAGTGCTGGCCGATAACGCCTGTTGAGGCAACTAATACCTCACGGGGTGGACAACCAATAGCCTCGCCAACAATTTCGGTGGTACGCTCTGCGGTTTCCAAGCCAACCGACCCCGTTGCCGCATTTGCGTTGCCTGAGTTGATGACAATGCCACGAGCAATGCCGTAGCCCACCTCATCAAGATGCCTGCGCGAAACGGTGATAGGCGCTGCGCAGAAAACGTTTTTGGTAAAAGTTGCCGCACACGCGCACGGCTCATCAGCCACTACAAGCGCCATGTCCAAGCGGTTCGGATCGGCACGGAAGCCAGCATGTACGCCAACCGCCTGAAATCCTTGCGCTGCCGTCACGCCGCCTTCGCACGGAACAAGCCAATCATCGCGCGTAGCGCATGCCTGCAAATTGAGGGGCTTTGGTGCACATGATTGTTGTTGCTCTGCCATACGACGCTCTCCTTATACTTATGGCGGATAGAGGTTTATACCACCGGCAATGCAAAGCCTTCTAAGCCGGCTGTTTCTGGGAGTCCGCACACGATATTGGCGCACTGCACTGCCTGACTAGCGGCGCCTTTGCCTAAGTTATCAATTGCTCCAATAGCAATCAGCATGCGTGCTGGCTTGTTAACCGCAAGTCCGATGTGAGCGCGATTCGTGCCCACCACTGAGGTGGTTTTGGGCATCTGGCCTTCGCCCAGCACCGTCACAAAGGAACTTACAACATAGAATTTTTGGTATGCGTCAATAATTTCAGCCACGTCGGTGGATGCATCTTGCGCAAGCGGCAAGTTCACCGTCGAGAGCAACCCGCGGTTGGCAGGCGCCAAATGGGGCGTGAACACCAAGCGACCATCAATACCTAAGATCTGTTCAATCTCAGGGGTATGGCGATGCGTTGCCACGCCATAGGCTTCAAAGTTTTCGTCGGCGAAGCAAAAATGCGTACGCGGTGTGCACTTTTTACCTGCTCCGGTCACGCCTGAAATTGCATCCACCACAATGGGGACTTCAGGAGCTACCAGGCCTAAGCGAATAGCGGGTGCCGCTGCAAGCGAGGTAGCCGTCGGATAGCACCCCGCACAGCCCACCAGCACGCCTTCGCCCGTTGCGCGTTTTTCGGCTGCTTGCGCCAAGCCTTCGCCAAAGAGCTCCGGCAAGCCAAACGCCGCTTCAGCCAACAGCTCAGGTTCGGTGTGGGGCGTTTTGTACCACTGCTCATACACCGCTGGGTCTTTCAGGCGAAAATCAGCAGAGAGATCCACTACCAAAGCACCCCGAGCAACATGTCGGGGTGCCATAGCTAACGCTGCCGTATGAGGTACCGCTAAAAAGACCACATCGCAGGTGTCTAATTCAGGGTTATCGTGAGCGCTAAAAACCAGATCACTGGCTCCCGTAAACCCGGGATATTCGGTTGCCAAAGGGGTGCCAGCAAGTTCGTTTGAGGTGATGACCGCAAGATCAAAAGATGGATGCGCCAGCAAAATGCGCGTCAGTTCAATGCCCGCAAATCCGGCTGCTCCAACAATAGCTGCTTTCATAGACATAGCGCTTCCCTTCCAAAGCCTTCAATCAACACCTTTGCGAAGGCTTTCATATCATTTTTGTGCAAGTGCACAAAAATTCTCTTATAGTTCGCGCCCTTCCATCTTAGAAAGATTACGCGTCTTTGACAAGAATAAAATAACAATTTAAGTTAAAAGTAATGCAAGATTATTCACTTGTGCGAATAGGCAAACATACCTTATTGCATTTTGGATTTTTACGCTCTTGTGCGCTTTAGGCGTCCTTGTTGGCGGTGTGGTGGTAGGTCGGAACAGCTTGCTCGAGCAAGTGCACAGCTTCTTCGTCAGTTAACGTCAACGCCACACGCAGCTCATCCAGCTTTTTCGCCACTTCCTCATAGCTGATTTCTTGGCCAGTTGAGATCATGATGGACTGGTTGGTAGTCGGAAGCGTACTCTCCTCCTCCATCAATAGTTCCTCATACATTTTTTCACCCTCGCGAAGACCCGTAAACACGATTGGAATGTCCACATCGGGGGTGAGTCCCTGCAACTGGATAAGACCACGCGCCAGATCAACAATCTTCACTGGCTCGCCCATATCAAGAATGAAGATCTCGCCACCGTGCGCCATGCCACCCGCCTGAATGACCAGACGCGACGCTTCAGGAATGGTCATAAAGAAGCGCTCAATGTCAGGATGAGTTACCGTCACCGGACCACCCGCAGCAATTTGACGCTGAAAGAGCGGAATAACCGAGCCGTTTGAACCCAGGACATTGCCAAAACGCACCGCCGAGAAAATGGTCTTTGACGTGCGCGCGTAGTACTGCACAACCATTTCACCCATGCGCTTGGTGGCACCCATAACGCTGGTGGGATTGACTGCTTTGTCGGTGGAGATGAAGATAAAGCGCTCTGCTCCAAACGCATCAGCCGCGCGCACGGTATTCAGCGTGCCAAACACGTTGTTTTGCAGCGCTTCACGCGGACACGCTTCCATGAGCGGAACGTGCTTATGCGCCGCCGCGTGAAAGACCGCCGAAGGACGATGCTTGGCAAACACCTCGTTCACGCGAGCCTCATCGCACACGCTGCCAATCTCAATAACGACCTCAATGTCGTCGTATTCGGAGAGCAGCTCGTTGCGCAGCATGTAGGCGTCGTTTTCATAAATGTCGAAGATGACAATGCGAGCAGGGGCAACCTTGCATAACTGACGTGCAAGTTCACTACCAATGGAACCGCCGCCGCCCGTAACCAGCACGCATTCTCCTGCAATATAGCCCGAGACCGCACGCGTGTTCAGCACAATTTCTTCGCGACCCAAAAGGTCAGCCACGTCAACATCGCGCAGGGTCACATCCCCAATTTCATCCAAGGAAAGCTCGCGAACGTTGGGAAGTGTGCGCAACTTGCAATCGGTTTGCGTACATACCCCATAGATTCGCTTGCGCTCTTCAGGTGTGGATGAAGGAATAGCAACAACAATTTGCTGAATGTCGTACTTGTCTACCAAATCCACGATGTCATCAGTGGTGCCTGCAACCTTCACGCCATGGATGCGAAGACCGCGCTTGGACGGATCGTCATCAGTTGCAATGATGGGTATACCAGGCATAAGCGGGTCAGCTGACTCCATGCGGGCAATGGCTAACGACCCGGTCTCTCCAGCTCCTACCACCAATGTACGCGGGCGATCTGATTGCCTATTGGAAGCACGCAGTGCTCTGCCTTTTTGGCGCGCCACACGAAATACCAAACGGGTGCCACCCATAAAGAAGACCAACAAGAGCGCTGCACCAACAAAAACCCTGATAGGAAGCCGTGTACCAATGATCCACAGAAAGACAGCACCACCAAGCGTTGAGAGCACCACCGCATACAAAACCTGCAGCGCCTCATCTATGCTGGCGTACTCCCAGAGGTTGTTGTACAGGCGAAACAGTGCCAGGAAAAAGATGTTGATGAACGCCAAAATACCAATGATGAAATAGATCTCATTATTGATAAAAACTTCGTTTTCAACGCCGGTCAAAAGCGAAGCAAGCCAATATGCACCGTAGGTTGCCACGATATCTAAAAGCAGAAGAAGTGCTGTTCTTTTTGTAATTGTGAAACTCATATAAGCTTCGCCTTAACGTAATACAGAAGTTTTGTTTTGAATTGGTTTCGTTTTGCCGACAAGCATGGCAATCCTGCAGCTATTGTATACAAACTAACGTAGGATTTTAAGTGACAACACTGATAGAGAGCGTGTTACATGGATAAAACAACTAACCTACAAGGCGAGCCTGCGAAGCCACAACCAGCTCGTCAAAGCAACCTTGATGCCATCGTTTCATATTTTGAAAGCGGCATCAAAACTGTTCATGCTCCGCATGCACTCGGCATTGAACTTGAGCATATCGTTTTGAACAACAATATGACACCGGTGGGCTATTCAGATGAGCATGGTGTAGCGTGGCTCCTCCACCAACTGAGCGGCGCCTATCCGCGCGTTACCCAAGATGACCGCGGGGATATCTTAGGTGTGAGCCGCCCTGGCGAAGCCATCACTATTGAACCTGCTGCACAAGTTGAACTCTCAGCTGGACCGTTTACCTCACTTAAAGAAGCAGATGCATGCTTCACCGCATTTGAAGACGATGTTAATGCCATATTGGCTCCCTACAACAAACGCATTGTTCCAGTTGGCTACAACCCTACCGCTAAAGCGCGCACCCTGGAGTTAATTCCTAAGCGTCGCTACCAGTTCATGAACATGTATCTGAGCGAGCGTGACACCGACGGCCCATGTATGATGCGCGGATCTGCTTCAACCCAGATCTCAATTGACTACACTTCAGTGGCGGATTGCTTACGCAAAATACGCATTGCTTTTGCACTGGTACCCCTCCTTTCTCTCATATGCGATAACACCCCTATCTACGAAGGCGAAAAGCGCACGCATCATATGATGCGCACTTCTATGTGGGAACACGTTGATCCTGATCGGTGCGGACTGGTAGCAGGAGCACTTGACCCTGACTTTACCCTGCGTAAATACGCTGAGTATGTCTTGGATACGCCTGCTATTTTGGTACCCTGCACTCAAAACCAGTGGTGCTACGATGACCGTACGTTTGGTGAAATCTATGCAGAGCGCACTATGACTCATGCCGAAGTGGAGCATGCGCTCTCTATGTTCTTTACCGACGTGCGCCTTAAGACCTACCTTGAAATTCGCCCGGCAGACAGCATGCCTATTCCCTACGTCATTGCCTATGCTGCACTCATAAAGGGCCTGTTCTATACCCCCGCAAACCTTGATGCTCTTGAGGCGCTGTTTGCTGATGTAGATAAAGACGCCTTCGTGGCAGCAAAAGATGCACTCATGCAGAAAGGTTATGAGGCTATCGTCTACGGCACGCCAGCCCCTGAGCTTTGCGATACAATCATTTCACTTGCCCAAGCCGGTTTAACCGAGGACGAAAAAGGTTACCTTGAGCCGCTTGCGAAGCTCGTACAACAACGTAAAACACTCGCTGAAACCAGTGAGTTTAATAAATAAGCCGAAAGGACTACACAATGAGTAACAAAGGCAAAAAAGTTAAGGTGCACTACACCGGTACCTTAGATGACGGATCAAAATTTGACTCCTCTCTTGACCGTGGTGAGCCGATTGAGTTTGTCTGCATGGCAGGCCAGATGATCCCTGGCTTTGATGCAGCCGTAGAAGATATGACGGTTGGCGAAACCAAAAAGGTTCACATTCCCGCAAAAGACGCCTATGGCGAGCATGACGACTCTTTAGTACAAAGCATTCCGGTTGGCGAGCAGCTGTACCTGCTTGGACCGGGCGGTCGTCCGATTCCTGTTGTCATTCGCTCCGCTGAAAATGGCGTTGTTGAACTGGACATGAATCACAAGCTGGCTGGCGAAGACCTCAATTTTGAGATCACGCTTGAGTCAGTTGAAGGCTAACTCGTTTCACCTCTTATAAGAGACGAAGGCTTTACTCCGGCATGGGCACACAGCTCATGCCGGAGTTTTTTCTAGGCACTGCCCTGTGCCAAGATATCAGCAGGCATCAGTGATGCTGTTGGTGGGTACGCTTAAGCTCATCCACTTCTGCCAAAAAGCGCTCATGAGCTGCACCTTTGAGCTTCATAACACTTTGCGCAACGTGAGCTTGGTACAAGTGGTTTTGCCACGTTGCGCCAGCAAGATCAAGTGCTTGCGCGTCCAAAAAAGCGTCTTCGATTCGATGGATCTGATCTCCGCATAACACGTTTACCTCTTCTGCCATCAGCGGCGTCATGATACCCTGCTTGATTCTGCGGGCATGTTCTCGTTTTTGGCCTTCTTCTACCGATTGCTCATCGCACCCGAAATAGGTTAACTCCCAAAACGCACTGGCTAGCAGCTCATAGCGCTCCGCCTTGCAAAGCGTCTGTGGAAAATGCACGTGCGCCGAAAGCGCATAGACCCAAGGTAGCAAGGCAAGCGAAACCGCACTGTAGGGCATGATACACAGCTGATGAGCGGTGGCTTTTGCCGTATCCGCAGGAGCATAGGTCTTCATGTCAAACAATGTTGCCGTGACACCCTGCGCCTTGATAAAGCGACCAATAGCACCCGATGAACAGGCATAAAACACCTCACGAGGAATCACCAGCACAGCACCACTATCACCAACCAAGCCGCGCATCCGTTCAAAGCTCATACACGCTTCTTGAACATGAGCGCGAAGCTGTTTGCGCACACCTTTTGTCGTGGACACGTTTTCTTGCAAGACCAACAGCTTGCAAAGCGCTTCCACCAAGTCATCTTGTTCGCACAGAAGCATAGCCTCAAGCAGCGTTGGTGCAGACTCCGTTGGTGTGGCAGTGCGCGCTTTTTCAAACAAAGGCTTCATGAGGGACACCTTCAAGCACGCAAGCCAATTGCGCTGCATCAACCATTGCTATGCAAGAAACCCCCTGGCCCGAAGCCAGAGCATCCAATGCTTCTGCTTGCGTTGGCGAGTTCGTTGCTAAAAACTCAAACTGGGCTACCTCTTCAGGAGTGAGGCACGCAAGCGGCAGCACATCGAAGAGTAGTAATGCCTGACCACCTACACCTGGGTCATCTAAGCTACCTCCCTGCTGGGTGATGGCACATTGTTCCAGGTTGTCAAAGGGTACACAAAAAGAGGGATACGCGTGAGTGGGCACGGTCATACAAACCACGCTCCTTTCGCAAAACGAAAAGACGGAGGCGCACAAACCCATACCTATACAACGATGTGCTCACGTAAACTTACTTATGATGTCATGACAAAAGAACAACGCGATACGTGTTCATGCGCTTTTGTTGATGACGTAAGTATAGTTCAAAACACGAACATTTGTTTGGGTATTTTCAATCTTAAGAAAATTGTAAGAAAGCCGACCGATATGCTCAGGCAGTAAGACTGCTATCTCTTGCTGCGCGCAAACCACGCACACTCAAGCACGCTACCACGAAAGCAGCTCGTAGCCGTCCTCGGTAATAACCAGCTGCACTTCCCACTGGGCAGAGTCTGAGCGGTCCTTCGTGCGCACCGTCCAGCCATTCGGATCAGACATATCAATTTCTTGCTTACCCGCATTGATCATCGGCTCAATTGTAAAGACCAGACCAGGCACTAAAATCATGCCCGTTCCTGCCTGCGATACGTGGCTTACAAACGGATCCTCATGAAACTCAAATCCAATGCCATGACCACCAAATTCGCGCACAACGCTAAACCCACACGAGTTTGCATACGCTTTGACCGCGGCTCCTACATCCCCTAAAAAGCCCCACGGCTTAATGGCGGCAAGACCAGCTTCAAGCGCCTTTTTTGTCTCTTCTACCAGGCGCTTTCGCTCCTCGGAAACTTCGCCAATGCAAAACATGCGCGAAGAGTCAGAAAAATAGCCATCCAAAATAGTTGAGCAGTCAACGTTTACGATATCTCCTGATGTAAGCACATCAGTCTGGCTGGGGATGCCATGACACACTACTTCGTTGATGGAGGTGCAAACGCTATTCGGGAAACCTTCGTAATCAAGATCAGCCGGAATACCACCGTGCTCAACCGTGTAATCGTAGATCCACTGATCAATTTCTAAGGTATTGACGCCTTCGCCAATGCGTTCAGAAACCATATCAAGCACGCCAATATTAATCTTGGCGGAGCGCTTAATGCCTTCAATGTCTTCAGGAGTTTTCAGCAAATCGCGCGGGGGAACCTCATAGCCTTCATCGTATAAGGCTTGCAGCTTTTCGTCGAAGTCAAGGTGGCACTTCTTATACTTCTTGCCGCTTCCGCACCAGCACTCATCATTGCGACCCGGGCGACCCAATCCATCGTACATTCTAAACTCCTGTTACTACGCTAAAATCCGTGCACATCCTACACCTAAAGCACCTGCTCCGGTGTGACAAGCAATGCTGAGCGGCAGTTGATCCACAAACACGTCATCACTTGCGAAGCGCTCTTTCATCTCTTGCGCAAGCGCCTGCGCATCTGCATGACGGTTGGTATGCGCCACATACAGATGCACGTTTTCCACCCCGCCAAATCGCTCATGGATGTCTTTTTCTAACGCTTGCAGCAAAGTGCGCTTTGCGGCTTTCAGTGATTTCACCACGCTAAATGCATCCAGCTTGTCACCTTGAATTTGCAGCACAGGCTTGATTTTCAGCAGCGAACCAATAGCACCTGCTGCAGGAGAGATGCGCCCTCCTTTGCGAAGGTATTCCATGGTATCAACCATAATATAAATGCTTGCTTCTAGGCGATCCGCCTCTAAGCGTTCACGAATTTGCTCAGCACTCAGACCCGCTGCAGCCCAGCGAAGCGCATCTAGTGCAGCCTCGCGCTGCGTCACCGAGATGCGCATGCAGTCAGCCACCTCAACGCGGCCGTTGTAGTTGCTGGCCAGATGGCGCGCGGTATCACATGAGCCCGAAAGGCCGCTTGACATGGGGATATAAACGATCTCATCGTGGGTGGTCAGCAGCTCATCCCACAGACTCTGCAGCTTTGCGATGGACGGCTGCGACGTGGCAATGACTGCACCTTGCGCTTGCCGGTCATAAAAATGTCCCGCCTCAAGGTTGACGCCTTCGTAGCATTCCTGACCATCAACCACAAACGGCATCGGTACCACATGTATACCCAAAGCTTGTGCCCGATCAGCCATTACGCCACTATTTGTATCAGTGACAATTGCAATGTTTGAAGCCACTAAAATTCCCCGTTTCGCAAGCGAAGCGGCGGGATGCCCCGCCGCTTATGTTGTAGTTTCTCTTCGTATTATGCCCGAAAGCCCTTAGCCTCGCACTTCGGCGCCTACCGCTGCGCACACCTTTTTCACAAGACGCTCATGAGCCTTATCAACTTCTTCACTGGTAAGCGTGCGATCGGGCGCGCGATACGTCAGGGCATACGCCATTGACTTTTTGTTCTTACCGACGCGCTCTTCGTCACGATACACGTCAAAGAGCTGCACGTCATCAAGCAACTTGCCACCGGCACTACTCATGCATTGCACGAGCTTCTCGTGAGTAACGCCTTCATCCACCACCAGCGCCAGGTCAATGGCAACCGCCGGGAAGATGGGCACATCTTTGTAGTCACGAGCTGGGCGAAGTGCCTTCTCCAACGCATCTAAGTCTAGCTCAAAGGCAACAACGGGACCTTGGATGTCGAAGTCGTGCACTGCCAAGGGGTGAAGCTCGCCAACCCAACCAAGCACGGTGCCTTCGCTCAGCACTTGCGCACCACGTCCAGGCTGCAGATGCGGCGCCTCAGCTGCCTCAAGCGCCTTAAAGCGCACCTTCGGCAACGCCAGCTCACGCGCAAGATTCTCAACCACACCTTTGCCGTCGAAGAAATCAAACTGAGCAGGTGATACATTCCAACCCGCATCAGTCATAGCGCCTGCCATAACACCCGCTACCCGCATGCGCTCTTTCGGCTTTTTCTTACCTTCGTGGGCGAAGAAGACCTTGCCCGATTCGTAAAGCTGGATATTGGAGACACCGCGGCTTTGGTTATAGGCAACGCTGCGCAAAAGACCGGGAATGATGCTTTGGCGCATCACTGACTGCTCAGCATTAAGCGGGTTCAAGAGCTCAACGGCTTGCCCCAAACCCTCTTTTGACATGCGCAGACGGTCAAGCTCGGTCGGCTCTGCAAACGAATAGGTCATCGTTTCATTCAAGCCACTGGCGCGAAGCGTAGCGTTCACCTTCTCAAGCGCATGCTCAGCAGCGCTGCGCACGCCAAAGCGACCACGGCCACCCGGCAGCGTCGCTTCAACCCGATCCATGCCCCACAGACGCAAGACCTCCTCATACAGGTCAATCTCACGCTCAAGGTCAGGACGGAAGGTCGGCGCCACGACCGCAAGCACACGCGGATCATCAGTAGGCGCAACCTCACAACCAAGGCGCACCAAAATATCCTCAACAAAGTCTTGCGGGATATCCGCACCCATCATGGCGCAGAAGCGGTCCACACGAAACTCCAGATCAATGGGGCTTGTCAGCGCATCGTGAACGTCAACAACACCAGGGCGCACGGTACCGCCCGACACCTCAGCCAACAGCGCGCACGCCGCCTGGCTGATAAGCTCAACGGGCACATCATCCACACCGCGCTCGTAACGCATGGAAGACTCGCTGATCAGACCAAGGTTTCGGCTGGTACGAGAGGTATGCGCGCGACTAAATGCCGCCGCCTCCAACAGCACCGACGTAGTCTCTTCGGTCACCTCAGTCTCAAGACCGCCCATAACACCTGCCAGTGCCACCGCACGTTCAGGCGTTGCAATCACGGTCATGTCGGAAGTCAGCACGCGATCTTCGCCATCTAAGGTCGTGAACGCTTCGCCCTCTTCAGCAGGACGAACGACAATGCGAACATGCCCATCTGACTCCATAAGTTTGTCGTAGTCAAACGCGTGAAGGGGCTGTCCGAACAAAAACATAATATAGTTGGTGACGTCCACAACGTTATTGATAGAACGAGCGCCTGCCGCCGTGACACGCTCCGCCAGCCACGCCGGACTCGAGCCAATCTTGACGTTGTCCACCACGCGCGCGGTATAACGCGGGCACCGATCAAAATCCACCACGTCAACCGAAACCAGATCAGCAACGTCTGCGCCCTGCTCTACCTCAGCCAGGCGGGCCGCCATGTCCGCAAGCGGACTTGCAAAATCAGTTTGATACATAGCGCCCACTTCGCGCGCCATACCCACCATACTCAAGCAGTCCGGGCGGTTCGGCGTGATCTCCAAATCAAGCACGGTATCGGTGTTTGACAGATACTGCGCAAGCGGGGTGCCAACGAGCGCATCTTCGGGCAAAATCCAGATGCCCTCATGGTTGCCACTCAGTCCCAATTCGCGCTCTGAACAGCACATACCGCAGCTGGTCACACCACGCAGCTTGGACTTTTTGATGGCGAAATCCCCGGGCAGCACCGCGCCGATCTTCGCCACCACAACCTTGATGTCGGCTGCCGCATTCGGCGCGCCACATACAATTTGGAGCGGCTCGTCTTCGCCAACATTAACACTCAAAACGTGTAAATGATCGCTATCGGGGTGCGCGTCGCAGGAGAGCACCTCGCCCACCACGATGTTGTCGAAGGCCTCGCCAAGTGTCTCCACACCCTCAACACCGGTACCAGTCAGGTCAAGCTTATCGCAGAATGCTTTGGTGTCGGCGGGTACGTCAACGTATTCAGAGAGCCAGTTCAGTGATACTTTCATACATGGTCTCCTTTAGAACTGTCGCAAGAAACGCATGTCGCCTTCAAGCAGCATACGCAAGTCGGGTACGTTATATTTCAGGCATGCCACGCGCTCAACGCCAACGCCAAAGGCGAAGCCCGAATACACCTCTGGGTCAATACCGGAATAGCGAAGCACGTTCGGGTCCACCATGCCGCAGCCCAAAATCTCAAGCCAGCCGGTGCCTTTGCAGAAACGACATCCTTCGCCATGGCAAATGCCGCAGCTCACGTCCACCTCAGCCGAGGGCTCCGTAAACGGGAAATAGTGCGCGCGGAAACGCGTTTTGCGGTCTGGGCCAAACATCTGCTTGCAGAAAAAGTCCAGCGTGCCTTTCAGGTCACCAAAGGTGATACCCTTATCCACCACCAAGCCCTCAATCTGGGTAAACTGCGGTAAGTGCGAAGGGTCGGCCACGTCGCGACGATACACCTTACCAGGCGCAATCACATAAATGGGCGGCTCTTGCTCCTCCATGGCATGCACCTGCACACCGGAGGTTTGCGTGCGCAACAACACGTCAGACTCTCCGCGCACCGCAGACGCATCCCCCGAAAGGTCATGCACATAAAACGTGTCTTGCATAGAGCGCGACGGATGATCCGCCGGCGCATTGAGCGCCTCAAAGTTGTAGTAGTCGGTCTCAACCTCAGGACCGGTGGCAACTGAATAGCCCAGTCCCAAAAAGACCTCAGAAATCTCATCGGTAATGCGATTGATCAGGTGGCGCGTGCCCATCTGCTGCGAGCGACCCGGCAGCGTCACGTCCACCGCAGCCGCGTCAATGGCAGCCTCAAGCTCAGCTGCCGCCAGCGCACTTTTGCGCGTCTCAAGTGCTTGTTCAATAGTTTGGCGAACCGTATTTAAGGTCTTGCCCACCTCAGCGCGCTCTTCTTTGGGGATCTGCCCCATATTGCGCAGATACGCCGTCAGCGAACCCGACTTGCCAAGCACGCTAATGCGCACCTGATCAAGCGCGGCGGTGTCGGCAGCCGCTTCAATGCCGGCAAGCGTGTCTGCCTGCAATGCGCACAACTCATCAGCCAGTGCCATGCTTTTAGCCTTTCTTCTTTCGCACTTTGCGCGCACGCGGCGCACAAAACTGCACTACCCAGGCCTGCACGTCCCACAAAAAAAGAGCCGCTCCCTCTTGTGAGATGCAGGCATTATTACCTGTACAACTCCAAGGACGGGAGAGACTCTCGCGGTACCACCTTGGTTGATGATGTCATCATCCACTTCATTGGCTCTCTAACGGAAGCACCCGGCATCTTTTACTAATCATCTTGCACACCGCGCTTGGGCGGCGCGCATCCGCGTTCAGAGATGCTGCTCAGAAGGGAATTACTTGTTAACGTGTTCGGATTCTTTCAGCTTATAAAATCCGTCTCTGTAAAACACGCTTTGGCACAAGTACTGTCTTCGTCTTTGCATGTAAGGCGAAAGTATAGCGCATTTACCACACACGAAGCTCCCTTAATTGGACAAACCACCTCAATTAACAACTTTACGCTACACTTACTGACACATTAGCTTTATTACAAGGATTGCACGCATGACTACCCCTCACTCAAACAACTCACGCCCGCTCATCCGCTTCGCCACCCTTGCCGATATGGATGAGATTGCTCGCATTTACGCACCGTATGTAGCAACGCCTATTACCTTTGATGAGGGCGAAGTGACGCCTGCTGATTTTCGCCAGCGCTTTGAGGCAACCCGCAGGCAATTTCCCTGGCTCGTAATAGAACAGGGCGAAGGCGGGCACCTGCTTGGCTACGCGTATGCCCACCCCCAACACGAACGCGAAGCGTACCAGTGGAACGCCGAGACTTCCATCTATCTTGATGCTGATGCATGTGGGCGCGGTCTGGGCGGCATTCTCTATGACGCGCTGCTTGAGATTTTGCGCCTTCAGGGCTATACGACAGCATATGCGCTGGTCACACTGCCAAATGCTGCAAGCGAAAAGCTTCACGATTCGCGCGGGTTTAGCCATATGGGCACCCAGCGCACTGCAGGATTTACCTGTGGCGCATGGCGAGATGTTGCCTGGCTTGTCAAGCCACTCAACGAGTGCACACCGCACCCCACACCTCCCGTAGCGCTTGATGAGTATATCCTTTGCCATCAAGACCAGGTTGCTCAACTCATTGCGCACGCCAACGAGCGAATTCGCTAAGCAATCAACTCAGTAAATCAACAAAACGATACCTTTGCGCTTACATCGCGTTTTCAAGATGCATATGCCCCATGCTTGGCAGAACACCTCCCCTAAGATAAGAAGCGGTTATTGTTACGAAATCAACTATTTGGAGGTGCGCAATGGCCGCAGAAACAACATCAACTGCTCCTTTGGCTGGCATTAAAGTTATTGACTGGACCGAGGTCCAATCCGGTCCTTCATGTACGCAACTTTTGGCCTGGATGGGCGCTGAGGTTATCAAGATTGAGCGTCCGGGCGGTGGCGACCCTACTCGTAGCGAACTGCTTGACATTGCAGACTCATGGAGTGTGTACTACCTACAGTTAAACGCTAACAAGAAATCATTAACGCTTAACTGCAAGACCGACGAGGGCAAAGCCATCATGACCAAGCTTCTGCAAGAAGCAGACGTGTTCGTAGAAAACATCGGACCGGGCGACGTTGAGAAGATGGGCTTTGGCTGGGAAGAAGTACACAAGCTCAATCCGAAACTGATCATGGCATCGCTGAAGGGCTTCAACCAGGGATCTCGTTTCGCACACGTAAAGGCATTTGAGCCGGTTGCACAATCTGCTGGCGGCGCTGCTTCTACCACTGGCTGGAACGAAGGCGACTTCAACGTTCCGACTCAGTCAGGTGCTGCTTTGGGTGACTCTAACACCGGTATGCATCTGACCATCGGCATTCTGTCTGCTTTGGTGCAGCGTCAACACACCGGCGAAGGCTGCTATGTCTATCAGTCCATGCGCAACGCTGTTTTGAACCTGTGCCGCATTAAATTGCGTGACCAGATCATGCTTGACAACCTAGGCGCACTGCCGCACTACGAGGTCTATCCTGACTTCAACTGGGGCAAAGCAATTCCTCGTGCTGAGAACACCGAGGGTGGCCAGGTTATCGGCTGGACGTACAAGGCTAAGGGCTGGGAGACTGACCCCAACGCATACGTCTACATTGTTATCCAGAACTCTCAAAAGGGCTTTGAGGCACTCTGCAATGCTATTGGCAAACCTGAGCTGGCAACCGATCCGAAGTTCACGCCGTGGCAGAATCGTCAGCTGCACAAGCAGGAGCTCTACCCGATGATTGAGGAGTACACCAAGCTCTACGACAAGTATGAGCTGACCGACAAGCTGGGTGCTGCAGGCGTTCCGGTGGGTCCGGTGTGCGACTGGTACGAGATTGAAAACGATCCTGAGCTGCTCTCTGACGGCACCATCCCCGAGATTGACCAGGGCGGCGCACGTGGTAAGTTCAAGACCATCGGCTTGCCGTTTACCATGTCAAACTTCACGCCTGATTACAAGCGTGCTCCTGACTTGGGCGAAAACAACGCTGAGATCCTTGAGGGCTTGGGCTACACGGCTGAGCAGATTGCCGCAATGGAACAAGACGGCACGCTGCAACAACCGCAGACCCCGCACAACCCCGCTGTTCAGGTTATCAAGAAGTAGTAGCTTCTCACCGATATCAGCATGCGTTCGCGAAATAAAGCGCGATCAGCTACCAGAGGCGATGCCACAAATATGGCGTCGCCTCTTTTTTCGCCCCTAATCAGCACTTTTACCATTGGCTCTCAACCCGATTCAGGGTATAATTCAGCATCAGTTTAGTAACGTTTTGGTGCCGATTGCGTGACGGGGGTCTAGGGGCGAATGGTGTCACACCAAACCTTGCTTCCTCATGCATCTGATCAGCGGAAATGAGGAGTGCAAACCATGAAGAAACATGCCACAACGCACAAGCTCCTCCGCGTGGTTCTTGCGGGTGTTTTGGCCAGTGGGTTGATGATACCTACTGCAGCCATTGCTACCGAGCAAGAAAACGCGGCGGCAGTCCCCGTGGAGGAAGTCGCCTCATCGGCGGCAGCTCCCCAAGCAGAGATCGTAGGTCCCGCCGATGGGCAATGGACAAACGTTGGGGATTTCGCCCTCTTAGGCGGAACGGTCTACAGTGACTATGTCATCACAAACAACGTGCTGCATATCACGTCAAACAAGCCCATGACCATCAAGATGGCGGAAGGCAAAACAACCACCTCCCAGACCATTCAAATTGATGCGGGCATTAAAGCAGACTTAACGCTGGCTGGCGTGACCATTGAAAGCGCGACCAGCTCCCCCATCAACATGATCACCAACTCTGACGAAGACAGAGATGGCGTGAAGGTTGTCAATGCCAACCAGATCAAGAACAAAACCATGTTGCATCTGACGTTGGCTGACGGCACCACCAACACACTTAAAAACACCACGGCCAATAACGATGGTTGGCCAGGCATTCGCTGCGGCTGGGGATCAGTGCTGGTCATTGACGACTCCATTCGCAACCTTGATACCAACAATCAGATTGTCACGCCCAAAAATGGCATGATTGGCGAAGACGTCACCCTCATTGGTGGCCAGACCTTAAAAGCGGGAGATCCTATTACCAACATGGACTCCACAAACCGCGGCGTGCTTATTGCGCAAGGCTGGGGGCAATCCGCTGGCATTGGTGGCGGCCCGAAAGAAAATGGTGGCACCATCATCATTAACGGTGGCGACATCACCTCAACCTCATCTTCAAGCGGCAACTTGAGCTATTCAAATGGCGCAGGCATCGGCGGCGGTGCAGGTGGTTCGGGTACCACGATCACCATCAACGGCGGCAAAGTAGTTGCACAGGCCGGCTATTGTGGTTCTGGCATTGGTTCAGGCCTTGGCTACTACGAAGGAAGCGGCAATATGTCCTGCACGGCAAAAGCTGACGCCATTGATATTCCTACTGGCAAGGCAAACGACCAGGGCTATGGCTTCTTCGACTCCTTTACCGCTGAATTCCAGACCGGTAACGTGCAATCTCCCGGATCGCGTCATTATCACACCGTTGCAGGTGACATTACCTTAAATGGTGGTTATGTATTCGCTAAAAGTGGCGGTCACGGCAACGCTTTTGGACAGAGCTGCGGACACGGCCCTGCCTCCAATAAAAACCACCTCGTGCGCATCACGGGCGGCACGATGATTACCGAAGCTGACCCCAATATCAATAATCCGTGGCTGTATTCTATCGGCGCTCGTTTGGGCTACACCATCGTAACGGGCGGTTCGGTGTTCGTACAAAACCGCACGACTGGCCAAAAGCAACCAATGTTTCAGGGTATTGGCGACACCGCCTTTAACACCACCGGCATTGAGAGCTAGGACGATGTAATCAGGGTGGCCGGCGGAGACCCCAACGATCCGGTTGAGGCTAACCGCAAGTATTTGCCCGACGAGGACAAAGTACAGATGCTCACCATTGACCTGAGCTCTGAATTTGACGAGGACGAAAACTCAACGGTGCCCATCACCAAGTGGCAGCTTGAGATTGACAAACAGGTGCAAAACTACGGCGCTCCCTCCTATCTACATGATGGTCAGCTCTACCTGTGGCTGCCCAACACCGCAACCGGCAAAAACGTTACTGTTACTTTTGGTTATCGCGACGAAAATGGCGTAGAGCACAACCCTGAGCCGATGTATGTCGAAGAAGTGGGTGGCTCACAGGGCTCGCTTTTGAAGCGCTACATCAACATTGATATCGACAAACTTCCCGCTGATCAGCAGGAATACTTCGCTGGTCTTTCAAAAGACTACGACGGCTTGCCCTTTGAGATGTTCACTGTCTCAGCAGACAACCCGCTTGACACCTCTAAATTTGAGGAGCAGGGCAAACTGCTCAAGGATCCCACCAAGCTTGAAGTGAGCTATCAGCAATATGCCAAGCGCGGAGATGCTGCTCCCCTGCCTGGTAGCGAAGTCATTCGCGAAGGCAAGATGCCTGCCGACTCAGGCGTTTTCAAGTTTGAAATTGTTTCGCGCGAATATTCTGAAACCCCGCCGTTCTCCAACAACTATTGGGGACATCGTATTATCGGCTGGGCTGAAGTTCGCCGCGTTCCGGCCATCTTAGATATTGCCTCCACACAATATGGCACACTGGCAGATGATGGCACGTGGACGCCAACCACCAAAGACTCTCCCGATCCAGGTAACCGCATTCGCCTTGACTTTAGCATTCATGCTGCCAAGAGCACCGCGGCCACCTGTGCGGCACCAACCGGTTCTGTCCAGGTCACCTTGGATGGCCAGCCCGTTGGAGAGCCCATTCCGCTGACCAAGGAGTTTATTGAGACTTCTGATTATTCAACCTTTGAGACAATTCCTGCAGCGTCTGCTCCGAGCGGTCGTGCTACCACTAAAGTGGTGTATTACCTTGACCCCACGCGCCTTGACAACAAGCTGCTTGAGGCAGGCACCACCACAGCGGACGGCACCGTACACACAATCTCGCTGGAATACATTGCGGACAAAAACTACATCCAAGGTGTTGAGGCGAATCCCGACAATGCTGACTCTGAAGACACCTTCATCGTACCGGTTGCTCCGACCGACAAAATTGAAGTTGAAGGCCCAGCAGACCTGAAGTATGACACGGACTCTAAGACGGTCACGGGTACCTATGCCGACTTCCACGGCGACGCCGCTACGCAAGACTTCTTTAATATGAGTTTCACCTCAACGTCAGCCGCGCCGGTGACCTACACCTCATCCAACCCGGCCGTTGCCGACATCGTGCGCGATGAGAACGGCAATCCGGTGTATGACGAAAACGGCAACGTGAAGATCAACGTCTTTAGCTGCGGCACCTGCGTCATCACCATGGATCAGCCCGCAAACGCACTCTACACTGGCCAGCATCGCGAGCTGACGGTCAACATCACACCCGATCCGTCGCTTCGCCCGCAAGTGCAAATTCGCCTGTTGTGGAAGAATCTGACAGCCCTTGAAAGTGCCCCTACGACGCAAAGCGCGCTCTTTGATGAGCTGCTCGTACCGTTTGTGCAAGCGGGCATCCTTGCCCAAGACACTGACGCGGAGACACTTAACCTGCGTGCATTGACGCCGCCGCGCCCGGGCGACACCATTGAATACACTGTTTCGGGCTTAAATCTCACGCCAGGTTCGTCTTGGCAGGCAGCCGAGCTCAAGGACGTGATTGACGACAAGCTTATCTTTGACGCTTCGTCAGTTGAGCTTGCTGCAAACTACGCCACCCCTGAAGGCGACACCACGCTGACCAGCAACGCGTTCTATCAGGACTTTGACTGGGAGAGCCTGGAGTGGACGGACCTGAAGACGGGCGAATACGCCTTTAATGCGCAAACGCTCTCAAAGGTGGTTGGCTCAGTCTATGGCGGCCAATCAACTTCAATTCGCTTCCAAGCAACCGTACCTGAGGGTCTGGGTAATCGCCCCGCAGATGGCGAACTTCCCACCATCACCAACAACCCCAGCGGTGGCGGCGGCTTCGGCAAAGAAGTTGACAAC
>CAJTML010000008.1 GCA_910577495.1 uncultured Eggerthellaceae bacterium | reverse complement strand
CCATTGCTTCCTCCTGAAGAGATCTTCTCTCCAGTTTTATGGGCGCACCCCCCCTATTTCAACTTTCTGGTCAAATAGATAGGGGTTTGTGCAGCAACAGCCGTTTCGGGGGTGCTGCCGTCAACGATTTGGTTTGTTGGCTGCAAGAAACCGCAGGTCAGTTTCGGGTGCTTGGTTTTGATGAGTAAACGCTTGCACAAATCGGGGTCTAATTGACCAGAACGCACTTCCGCGCCGCCCGCGTGCCAGCACCGCGCGCGCTCGTGCCAGCGCCACCCCCCCCGCGCGCGCATGGCGCACATCGCCACACAAAAAGGCCTGTTCAGACCACCAAATCTGAACAGGCCTTTGCTAACTTCTCGTTACGCACAGGTGTGGGAATGCACCGCGATCACACTACCACGCCACCACGCCTCCACAATGTGACATTTGATGTGACCCTTTGTCACATTACGCTGCGAAGCCGCCGGTTGCGAACATGATGATGGAGATCACCGCCGCAATCAGAATGACGGCCACAACCACCTTGTCCACTGTCGAGCGCAGGTACGGCTCGTTGCGTTCCTTCTTGCCTTTGACGTACACCAAAATGCCCGGCGCATACAAAAGCGACATGATCATAAGCGCTTCAAAACCTGACGCCCACGCCAAGAAGAAGCTATAGATCACACCGATGATGCCAAACACACGCCACAGCACCAAGTTGCCACCGATCTTACCCGAGAACGCTTCAGGCTCCGTAAAGGTCAGCTTGGCGAAATACGCCGCGGACAACAGATACGGCAGCAAGATCATGCCTGCTGAGAGCCTGTAGAAGAACTGATAGGTGCTATCCGAGAACAGCATGATCACCAAGAACACCTCAATGATGATGTTCGTTACGATCAGGGTTACAATCGGTGCACCCTTCTTGTTGATCTTGGCGAACGACTTGGTGAATACGCCTTCTTGCGCAGCCTCAAACGGAGACTCTGCAGACAGCACGGTGTAGCCCAACATGGCTCCTACCAGCGAAAGCACGACGCCGGCATTGATGAGGATTGCGCCCCATTCGCCAACAGCATATTCCATAACGCCAGCAAGTGCCGGGTTCGGAAGCTCAGCCAGATCAGCCAGCGGCATAACGCCCATGGAAAGCGTGGAGACCATCAGATAGATTGCCAACACGCAGATAAACGCAATGATGGTTGCCTTGCCGACGTCGCTTTGATGCTTCGCGCGACCAGAAATTGCAACCGCGCCCTCAATGCCAACGAATACCCAAATGGTGATCATCATGGTGTTGTTGACCTGGTCGAAGAACGGCAAGCCCGGCTCTGCGCCCTCTGACATGTTCGCCATAAAGACAGCCGGATCAAAGTTGTTCAAGAAGATGATTGCCGTGATGGCAACGAAAATCGGAACGATCTTGCTGATGGTGATGATAGCGTTAATGCCGGTTACCTCGCGAACGCCGCGGGAGACCAAGAACACGTAGAACCAGATCAGAAGCGATGCGCCGATGATGGATGGCAGATTGTTGCCGCCCTCGAAAATCGGGAAGAAGTACGACAGCGCGCCGAAGAGCAATGCCGAGAAACTCACCGTGCAAAGCAGTGCAGAAATCCAGTAACCCCAGGCGCTGTTGAAGCCCAAAAAGTCGCCAAAGCCGGCGCTTGCGTAGCTGTAAATGCCACCTTTGAGCTGGGGTTTAATTCGCGAAAGAGCGAAAAACAGCATGACCAAACACAACACGCCAATGGCTGAAATGCTCCACGCGGTCAAAATTGCCGCGCCGCTTGCGCCACCTGCAGCTTGGTCTCCGGCAAGCGACCAAACGCCGCCGCCAACGATAAGGGTGATAACCGTGGTTACCAGTCGAAAGATGCCCAGATTGCCATGTGAAGATTCAGCTTCGGCCTCATAGATATCTTCGCCTTGCGCAATTTTTGCATCTTCTGCAGCGTAGAGCGCGCTGCGTGTGGAGTTAGCCATGTTCTCCTCATTCCATCGAATAACACTCCGAACATGATACCCCAGTTTGTTGTAAAGCCAACGCGTATATGCGTTCTTTTGTATACGAAACACCTACAATTGCCGTCAGGTGTCACTCTATAACGGTGCAGTCCACCCACACTTCGCGCAGCACTTGATGATTGAGTTCACAGCCCGCGCCAAAACTTTCGTCCTCCGCGTTGAGCGTCACCAGTCCCGCTTTCACCTGGTAGGGCGGCAGCGTAATATCTTTGGCGAAGTAGCGCGTGGGCTTGCCGATGTCTCCCGGCAGGCTTGCGGCGGGCAAGGTCTCAAACGCCGCATGGAAACGCTTCGACACACCGGTGTCATACATGCCCCCCATCCAAACCGAGATACCGCGCGCCTTCGCCATACGAATGAACTCAAGCGTGGGCTGCACGCCGCCGAACCTGCCGATCTTGATGGCGTAGTTGGCCAGGTTCGGGTAGGTCAGCGCGGTGAGCAAATCGCGCGGGTGGGCGATGGACTCGTCCAAGCAGATGGGCGTATTCATGGTGCGTTGCAAGCGCGACAGGCGAGCGAACAGGTCAATCGGGCCGGTGCCCACGGTGCGCTTGGGGTCAAGCGGCTCCTCAATCCACGCCACGTTGTACTTGTCCAGCGCGCGCAGCTCATCCACCGTGCGCTCGGTGAAGCTTTGGTTGGCATCCACCGTGATCATGAGGTGCGGATATGCCGCGCGAACTGCGGCAACCTGCGGGCGCGCCATGCCCGGTGCCACCTTGAGCTTCACGCGTTTATAGCCCGCGCGCACGCACGCCTCCACCGAAGCCAGCGTCTCTTCGACCGTCCCCAGCCCCACTACAGCACCCGCCAACACGCGCACCGTCGAGGGCATCGGGCGACCAAGCGCGCACGCAATTTGAGACAGCGATAGCGGCGCGGTCACATCAGGGGCGGTGCGCTGCCCGTTCGCATCCACCACAAACGGGTCGGTCTCGGCCGCTTCCATGTAGGCGTTCAGCAGCTGCCACAAGGGCTTTTTCACGATCTTGCCGTACAAATCCCACAGCGCCGGCTCCAGCGCGCCACACGCCATCGGATGATCCTGCGCCTCGGGATACGCGTCAAAAAGTCGGCTGGCCTCGCTGGGATGCAGCATTCCCTCGTGCAGCACCAGCGGCGCCAGGGTCTGCGTGAGCACGCGCATGTCCTCATCCAGCGTCTCGGGCAGATACCAATCCGTGTCGAACGCCACGCATTCGCCCAGGCCAGTGCGCCCTGCGTGGTCGGTAACCTCAACCAAAATGGACTCGCGATACTCCAGGACACCCTTCGCCGTTTTGAACGGTTTTTTGAATTTCTGGCGAATCCGGTACAGCGTTACTTTGCGAATCTCGATGCGATCCTCGTACATGGCTTCCAGCGCCGCGCGGTCAATTTTGCCGATGCCGGTGCGCGGAAATTCGTCCAACGCATAAATGTGTTTGGGCATGTAAAGCCGGGAAAGTTGCGAAGTGAGCGTCGTGCGAATGCGATGCTTGAGCGAGCCTGGACCGGCGTGGGCATCGCGCTCCACGAACGCCACCGGGCGTCGGCCCCACTTCGCATCGGGCACGCCAAACACGTGCGCGTCGCTGACGCCTTCCACGCTCATGAGCTTTTGGCAGATCTCGGCCGGATAGATATTTTCGCCACCTGAAACAAACATATCTTTGGTGCGCTCTTTGACAAACAGCAGGCCATCACGCAGCGCCGCGGTGTCGCCGGTGAGGAAAAAGCCGTCAACCGTGAAGGCCGCGCGGGCGTTGAGGTAGCCCGCAAAAACGCCCGGACCTTTGACTGCCAGGCGGCCGAAGCCGTCCTGACCTGGGTCAACAATGTGCGCTTCATACTCTGGAAGCAGGCGAAGGCCACCGCCAAATGCCGGAAGCGCCGGCGCGTTGGCAATCTGGCTGGAGGTCTCGGTCATGCCGTAGCTTGCGTAGATGCGCGCACCCCGCACGCGGGCGCGCTCCATGGTCTGCGCGTTGAGAGGCCCGCCGCCAATGAGGATGCACGTGTAATCGCGCAGGGCATCGCCGCTTGCGCGGTCGGCGTGGATCATCTCTTGGAGCATGCGGTCAACCACCGAAATGTGCGTTGCGCCTTCGGTGCGCGCGTCGGTCAAAATGCGCGTGGCGTCGAAGCGCTCATAGAGCATAAACGGGTTGGCGTTGAGCAGGCTGCGCACGATGACCTGAAAGCCGCCGATGTGGTAGAGCGGCAGCGCGGCTTGCCACATGCCGTGACCAAACGAGTTGAGCATCTCGTTGGAAATCTCTGCCGATGCGCAAATATTTTCCCAGGTCAGCGGCACCGCTTTGGAGTAGCCCGTTGTGCCGGAGGTGAACATGATGAGCGCGGGTTTGTTGCGGTCAAACAGGCGCGAGGCGTGTTCGGCAAAGTGGATGATGCTATCCACCGCGTCTTGGCGCATCATTTCGTCGCGGCGTTTGAGCGAGGCGCGACCCGTTCCCGCGCGTCCCAGCGCACGGTCGGTGCGCGGTGAGGCACTGCCGAATGCTTGCCGCTCCAGGTCGTTTGGCCTGGTTGAGTTGGCGAATCCGCGCGCGGAACCAGAGGCGCCAGGTGCAGTGCGAGCACCGGGAGCGCTAGCGGGGCGAGCTGCCGAGCTGCTCCGCAGGCGCGCCACTTTCGTCATGGGAAGCGGCTGGCTGGCGCTTTCGCGTGCACTTTCGCGCGCAGGACGCGGCGCTTCGCCCGTAAGCAGCGCGGATGCTTGCTCAAAGAGCCGCCGCGCTGCAGCGCTGTCAATCTGAGTTGCTACGCGCATCTGGTGTTTTTGCTCTACCGAGAGCACGCGGCTGGTTTTCTCCGCGCTGGTCAGGCGGCTGTTCAGCACCAGCAGCGTGAAGCCGCCGTACGCGGCGGCCAGCATCAAAAAGATGAACGCCGGACAATTCGGCAGGTCAAGCACCACGCAATCACCGCGCGAGATACCCTGTTGCTTGAGCACCTGGGCGAAAGCCGCTGCATAGAGGCGCGTCTCTTGGTAGGAAAAACGTTCAATGGCGCCCGAAGCGTCAACGTAGGTGAAACACGTTTTGAGCGGAGACCGCCTTACCGTGCTTTCGAATACCTCGATCATCGCTTCGCGTTAACCTTTCCTACCTACTGCTTGCCCGCGTCTGCGGGCTGCTTGCGCCCCAAGCGCGCCTTCGCCATCTTCAGCGGCGTCGCCTGCGGCCGCGCCCGCGGGTTGATCGCGCCCCGAGCGCGCCTTCGCCATCTTCGCCGCCTTCTCCGCCTTCGCCATCCCAGCGATCCCGCGCGAAATCATGCGCGCGGGCAGGCGATCCTACGGGAATTTCGGGAATTGCTCGAAGTTGGGCGTGCGCTTTTCTTTGAACGCGTCGCGACCCTCTTTTGCCTCGTCAGTGGTGTAGTAGAGCAGCGTAGCGTCGCCGGCCAGCTGTTGCAGTCCGGCCAGGCCGTCGGTGGCTGCATTGAACGATGCTTTCATGAAGCGCAGCGCGGTGGGCGAGAGTTGCAGCATTTCGCGCGCCCAAGAGACGCACTCGGCTTCCAGCTCGTCGAACGGGACCACCTTGTTGACAAGCCCCATGTCAAACGCCTCTTGCGCGGTGTATTGGCGGCAGAGGTACCAAATTTCGCGCGCCTTTTTCTGTCCGACGATGGCCGCCAGGTAACCCGCGCCGTAGCCTGCGTCGAAGCTGCCCACCTTCGGGCCGGTTTGACCGAACTTCGCCGTGTCGGCCGCGATGGTCAAATCGCACAGGATGCTTAAGACGTGGCCGCCGCCGATAGCGTAGCCGTTGACCATGGCGATGACTGGTTTGGGCACCACGCGAATGAGTCGCTGCAGGTCAAGCACGTTGAGGCGCGGGATGTTGTCGTCGCCGACATAGCCGCCGTTGCCGCGGATTTTCTGGTCGCCGCCGGAGCAGAACGCTTCGTCCTCGTGGCGACCGCCGTGGTCTTTGCCAGTCAGGATGATGACACCAATCTCAGCATCGTCGCGCGCGCAGGTGAAGGCGTCGAAGAGCTCAGTGATGGTGCGCGGCGTGAACGCGTTGCGGCGTTCGGGGCGATTGATGGTGATTTTGGCAATGCCCTCAGCGGTTTCGTAGGTGATTTCGCTATAGGCTTGTCCTGGTTGCCAGGCAATATCGGTCATAGCTGTCCTTTCAAACTTATGTCTGCGAGCTCAAGCTCGGTCTACAGCACAGAAGTGTCCTACGGTGGCATACGGCCGTTCCGCACACAGCTGTCCTGCGCGCAGCAAACTTCCCCCGCGTGCGCGTAGTGCGTCAAGAATATTGCATTTGTGGTGTGATTACTTGATCTAGTGTATGGTACCGCGCGCGAGGGCACATTTTGTGTCCCATCGCAAATTTTTTGGAAAATCCGACAATTTTGTTGCGCAGCACTGAGGGGAAACTGTCGCAACCGCATAAAACGAGCAGTGGCACCTATCCAGCGGCAGCGCCTGTCCAGCGGCAGCGCCTGTCCAGCAGCAGTGCCTGTCCAGCAGCAGCGCCTATCCAGCGGCAGCGCCTGTCCAGCGGTGGCACCCGTCCAGCAGCAGCACCTGTTTCAGGATTTCTGGACGATTAGACGGGGTTTTGTGCAGCCGCCCGCGATCCTCAAGCACGCAGCTTATGCTGACCTGGTGTTTTGCTGGTGCTTGCGCCTCCGATTGCCAGCTTCGTCACGCAAAAGCCGGCGTCGCTGCACAAAACGGGGTCTGATTGACCAAAACGCGCCACTCGAGGAACGCACCTCCCGAGGTCGTGCGCGGGTGTCGCCACTCGAGGGGCACACGGCCGAGTGCGCAAGGCACCACGTCGCCGCTACGCAAGCATGTCCTCCACCACATCAACGAACGCGCGCGGGTCTTCTAAGTGCACGTTGTGACCCACACCCGAAACGATCACACTTTTCATCTTCGCAAAATCCTCGTTCTGGCGAATCATCCGTGCCAGCATGCGATACTTTTTGTCGCGCTGTCCCGTCACATAGCCCAAACGAACGCCCGACCTCAGCAAGCGTTGACCTGCGGTTATCACCTCCGCGCGCAGCGGCATGCAGTGCTGGCCGGCGTACTCGAATGTTCGCGCCAGCGCCTCTTCGTCATTGGCCAACCGATCCGCGCGCAACTGAGAGCGCAGCGTCTCGTCCAAATCAGATTGCGTGGCGAACACCGGCTGGCGCTCCCACCAATTCATGAACGCCGCCAGGCCGCTTTCGCGAAGTCGCTGGGCACACGCGTGATCTTTCTCGGCGGCCGCTGCCACGTCTTGCTCGGTTGCCTGCCCCAAGCCGGCGCTCTCAAGGATTGCCGCGCTGATCTCGCGGGCGAACTCCTGGGGCTGTAGGCACGCAGCCTCTACCAGCACGCGACCCCCAAGCGAGTAGCCGACTGCGATAGCTTTTTTCGATGCGCCTTTGCCTTCGCTGACGCCTGCGCCCGCGCTGGAGCTTTTCGCGCCTGCGCCTTTACCTTCGCTGGCGCCTGCGCCCGCGGCCTCCGCGCCCTCCGTCTCCACAATGTGACATTTGATGTGACCCTCTGTCACGGAGCGGACGAAGGCGAGGAGGGCTTCGGCTTGGCGAGCCAGCAGGTACGGCGCAGCTTGGTTGGGCACTTGCGAGCCGCCATGTCCGACCAGGTCAAGCGCATACACTGGGCGCCGTTGCGCAAAGAGCGGCGCCACTTCTTGCCACGTCTCGCTTGATTGCGAAAACCCGTGCACAAGCACCATCGGCGCGCCGTCGCATGCAACCTCCGGCAACCACGCGCGATACCGATAGCGAATGTCCCGATAATCAAAGCAACCAGTCGTTTGCTTCACGTGAAACCACTCCTACAAGCTCACTGAGCTGGCAATCCTTACAGCTGTTACGCCGAATACATGCGCTTTTGCACACCGCGCAGCTCGGTCTTGATCTCAATAAGCGAGATCCCCGGCACACCCAGCGCGCGCTCGTACGCCGTGGCGAATTCGCCCGCATCTGACACCTCGCACACCGGCACGCCAAATCCGGCTGCCACCTGCTGAAAGTCAACCGACTGCGGCGTCAAGAACAGGCGCTCAAAATACGCCTCGTCTGAGGACTGCGGCAGCATGTCGAAGATAGCGCCGCCACTGTTGTTGAACAGCACGATCACAACTGATGCGCGGTTTTCCCAACCAAGCACCTCTCTTTGCAGCGCCAACGCGTTGATGTCATGCAGCGCCGCCAAGTCTCCCAGCAACACTGTCGTTGTGCCCAGGCACCTCGCCGCTCCAATAGCAGACGACAGCGTGCCATCAATGCCGTTAAGCCCCCGGTTGCCCAGCATGCACAATCGCTTTTCGCGCCCGCGCGCATAAAACGTGTCCAACAGCCGCACGCTCATTGAGTTACCCGCGAACAGGCACGACTCCTCCGGGATGTTGGCCACAAGTGCGCTCACGATGGCGCCTTCGCCCGCTTGCATCAGCTGCGCAATGCCCTCTTGAGCTGCAGCTTCAGCAGCAATCCACGCATCCGTCCACGTCGAAGCCGCGCGCTTTGCGCTCACCAAGCACAACGCACCGGCGAACGCCGAAGGTGTCGAGCGCACAAACAACCCCGTGGCGGACAAGAAATCACGCGTCTCAAGCGGATCCACTACCACTTCTGTCGCACCCGCCGCACACGCCTCAGCAACAAACTGCGTGGCACGCTTGGAGATGGGATACCTGCCAAACCGCACAATGACCTGCGGATACAGCAACCCCTTAGGAATGCCTCCACCAGGTTTCAGCACAGCATCATAACTGGCAAGCACGCGCGGCTCATCAAACGCACGCATGCCCGAAAGCGGGTCGGCAAACGCCAGCGCCCCCACATGGCGAATCCACGCAAGCACACGCTCAGCCTCTGCATCCGTGCGCGCTGTACCTTCGCCCAACAAAACCAGCACGCGCTTACCTGACAGAGCATCGGCTATATCGGCCGCCTGATCAGGCGAAAGCGTTGGCTGCCCGACCACATATGGCGCCATCGGTGCCACCGCCTGGCGCTCAATAATCTCATCCAGCAAGCGCAAATCAGGCAGCAACGGCTCCTCAAACGGGAAGTTCGCATGCACTGGCGCGCCCACGCACGCACCCGAAAGCGGGTAGTGCGCGGCGTTGACCGGCGCTGGCTCGCCAAACGGCAGCGCGCTGGCCACCAACTCGCGCGCAGCCTGCGCCGCAAACAAAAGCGAGTCCGCATTGTCAGCCGGCAGCGGCATCTGGCGAAACGTGCGAACATGCGAGCCGAACGCGCCCAACTGGTCACACGTCTGCGGCGCGCCCAAGTTTTGCAGGCGCCCCGGCCGATCTCCCGTGAGTACGATCAGCGGCACGCGCGAAACGTTCGCCTCCATCACCGCCGGGTAGTAGTTGGCCACCGCCGTGCCCGATGTGCACACCAGCACGGTCGGCCGACCGCTTGCCTTCGCCATGCCCAGCGCCAAAAAGCCGGCGCCACGCTCGTCTACATCCAGGTGCACCGAGAACGCTTCGGGGTGGCGAACCGACCACTCGAAAGCGGTCACGGCCAGCGGCGTTGAACGCGATCCCGGGCTCACGACCACGTCGCGCACGCCCCATCGCACCAGCTCATCAATGAAGGCCGTCAGAAAACGCGCGGTTGCTTGCGGGTTGGCTTTCATGCGCGGCTCCCCTCGCTCGGCGCGGCGGCAGCGCCCCTGGCACCCCCGGCGTCCGCAGCTCCCCCGGCGCCCTCGGCGTCCGCAGCGCTCTCGACGCCCCCGGCGTCCGCAGCCAGCGGTGCTGCCGCCTCAGCCGCATCCCCACCGTCGAACGCGCTCAAAATCGTCTGCAACTTCAGCGCCACTTCGTCATATTCGGCGCCGGCGTCACTTTGCGCCACCACGCCACAACCGGCATACAGCCAGCCAATTTCGCCATCGAAGACGCCGCTGCGCAGCGCCACGGAAAACTCGCCATCACCATTGCCATCCACGTAACCACACGCGCCGGCATAAAACCCGCGATTGTACGGCTCAATCTGGCGAAGCAGCATGCGCGCCTCACCCACCGGCGTACCCGCAACCGCAGGCGTCGGCGTGAGCTGCGCGGCAATATCCCACAGACTGGTGCCCTCCAAAAGCTTTGCTAAACAGGGAGTATGCAAGTGCTGAATCGTCGGCAATTCCAGCAACTCGGGCGCGTCGGGCACCTCCACGTCGTAGCAATTGCGAAGCAACACATCGCGAATAAACGCCACCACATACTCGTGCTCCGTGCGGTTTTTCGCATCCGCCATCAGCTCGCGTCCCAGCTCCGCGCGCTCCGCATCCGTGGTGCCCACCGGCGCGCTGCCCGCCAAGCACATGCTCTCCACGCGCTGCCCCGTCTTGCGAACCAGCAGCTCAGGCGTGCACGCGCAGAAAAACACGTCCGCGTAGCGATACATCAACACGGTGCCGCGCGACGGCCCATCAATCAGATTGACCAGCAGATCCTTCGACGAAAAGGGCGAATCAGCCACCACTTTTTGCCGGCGCGAGAGCACCACTTTTTCCACGCGCCCCGCCTCAATGGCACAAAGCGCCTGATCCATGGCCAGCTGCCACGCCTCGCGCGAGTCTGGCTCACGCGTGTAGCGAATGGTGCGACGCGTGCGCGGTGTGGCTGCCAGCGCTTGTCGACAAAAGCGCTCAACGCGCCCCGGATACACCGGTCCGAGCGAGTTGACCTGCAAAAAGCAGCCGCGCGCGTTTTCAATCAGCACGATTTCGGGCAGCATAAAGTGCAGCTGCGGAAACGACTCAAAGAGCTCATCGGGCGGCGCAGGGTTCGACGCGTCAAAGCGGTTGAACGAGAAGAACACCGGCGGCTCTTTTTCGCCAGCCGTTCCTTCGCCAGCCGCGCCTTCGCCACCTGAATACACGCAATCCGCCTCGTCGATGCTTGCCAACGCAACACAACGCCCCAGCCCCATATAGCGCACCGGCGCGTCTTTGCGGTAGTACACAAACTGGTCGGTGAAGCCTTTTTGCAGCGCGCAAAACGCGTCAACTATGTCGGTATCTATGGGAGTCGTGAAAGTAAAAATCTTGCTCATAACCACGCATTTCTCTAACTGTTTTCATTAGTGCAACGTGTCGTCAATTTGTCGTAAAGAGCATTCTAACATGCTGGTTTTATACTAACCGATTAGGTAATCACTTACGCGAAGTACACACGCGGCGGCTGCGCTTTCAAAAGGCGGCTTACCCCGCGCGAAGGCCGGCCCCGCAGCATCTGCCCTCCCAGAAAGAAGGACATCATGAAGAATTTCCTCGTTGAGTTCAAAGAGTTTATCGACCGCGGTAACGTCATGGATCTGGCCGTTGCGGTTATCATCGGCGGCGCGTTTACGGCCATCGTCACCGCGCTGACCGACAGCATCATCAACCCGCTGATCTCGCTCATCACCGGCGGCGACGGCACCATCACTGGCCTGGTCATCCCAGGCACGCAAATTGATTTCGGCGCGCTCATCAGCGCCATCATCAACTTCTTGCTGGTGGCATTGGTGGTCTTTTTGCTGGTCAAGGGCATCAATCAAGTGCAGAGCAAAACCAGCGTTGTCGTGCGTCGCAAGAAGAATGGCCAGGGCGAAGTTGAGGTAGAAGTCACGCCGCCCACCTGCCCGTTCTGCCTAGAGGAGGTCAAGGAGGGCGCAACACGCTGCCCGCACTGCGCCGCCGCCTTCGACGAGCCGGCCGCTCCCACCGAGACCATCATTGAGGTGGCGAAGTAGGTAGACAGCACATCCCGCATCCCTACAAACCAAAAGCGCCGGCCGCGTGGCGGCGCTTTTTGCGCGCTATTCGCCAACAACAAATCGGCGCAGGTCAACGCCCTCGCGCTCAGCCAGCTGGCAGAGCTCCTCGCCACTCATGGAGCTCACGGCTCCCAGGTCTCCCAGCGCTGGCCACATGCCGCTCATCATTGCGGTGCCATAATAGTCCTGCATGTAGTCTCGCAGCGCATCAACATCTATCGTTGCCATATCAGCTCCTGCCTCTGTCAAACGCCCGCGCCCGCCTCAGCGCGCTTCTCCAACTGCCGCGCCAACTCCTCAAACGCTCGTCCCCACTGCGTCAGCTGCAGCATGTTCATCTGCGCGCCCAAGCGCTTCGCTTGATCGCGCAACGTCTCCAATAGCAGCATCAAATAGTCGTTGTAGTCGCCCAAACTCACATCAACCAGGTCGTTTACGAATTCCATGAGCTTGCGGAACCCATACCAAAACGCCTCCACATGGTAAATGAAGTCATCATCCAGCATCCCAAAATAAGGCTTCGCGTTAAACTCGCGCATACGCCCAACTGCGCGCAAGACCGTGTCGCCGCCATCGTCTTCTTCTACCGCGCTCGGCAGCGCACGCGTAACGATGTTGCGCGGCTTCGCACCGAAATACTCGCACACTACCTCGTCACCAAAGTCACTCGTCCAGCCATACCTATAGCCGCTACATTGCCCATACGCTGACTCTTTCACGAACGCCGCGAACAGCCCGTTATCCATAACCACCTGCTTAAAGGTGGCGAAAGACTTCTGAACCTGCTCAAGCAGCAGCCGCACCTCGCCCACGTCATAGCGCATCTCAAACGACACCGTACCCGCATACGTCGGCAACTCCTGCGGATCCATATGCTTGCCAACCACCTGCGCCGCCTGCTCTTCCACAAACGCGTAGTAGGCGTTATCCAACTTGGAATAGAGCCGGTCGCACAGCGCTTCAAATTCCTCTTGCGAAACTTCTTGTTCCGTCTTTTGCGAAAACTCGCCCGCGTTCTCACTATAGGTGGCGCGCAGCACCGAATCCAATGAGCGAATCACCGGTTTGGCTCCCTTAAATCCCGGCTGCTCCGCCCCCAGCTCTTCCAGATCAAGCCCATCCAGCTCAGGTACCACTTCCACCTCAGCTGTCACCTGTAGATCCTGGCGAAGCGCACATGCCGCTTCCCGGCATGCCGCATCCGGATCCAGCTTGGGAACGTTATCCAAAATGGTGCTTGCAAGATCAATAGTTTGTTCAAGCCGCTTGAGCATCACCGAGCGATCTTGCATCCGCAAAAACGCCTGATAGCGCTCAAGATAGTTGATCGTTCGCGGCATGCGCACATCATCCTTGAGCGCCTGCGCGCACGCCATTGCCCCTACGCGATACAGCCTCGCTACTGGGTAGGCCGCCTCATCCGCGCGGTGCAACACGTCGTTGCGCGCCGAATTCTCAAACTTCTCCTGCACTTTTTGAATCCGCTGGCGACGCGCATCCTCAACACCAGCAGCCTCCTGCGCAGCTCGTGTGCAGCATCTCGCTCAATTAACGCTTCCGCTAAGCTGTTGTGCTCTTCCACCTGCTCACGCTCCCCTACAGATCAAGCGCCTTGCGCGCTGCCTCAACCGCGTCGCCATCTTTGTACCAAATGGGGTTCACCGCACCTACAATTTCAGGCGAGATATTTATCAGTTCCTTAATGCATCCCAGGGGCATCAAGATATTTTTAGCACCAGCGTTTTTTGCCACACGCATAATATCCTCAAGACTGCGCAGCTCATCCATCGTGCCCGACATGCGAATGACGCCCGGAATCACCAGCGAGCTGAGCACCGGCCGGTTGGCCGCCGCAGAACACAGTCCCACAAATTCCGCCAGCGAGAGTTCGTCTGAGGGGCCTTTCGCCTGCAAGTCATTGAGGAACAGCAGGTAATCCTTCGAACCAATATGCATACCCGGCGCCACCTTGCGCCCGTTGTTCTCAAACGACTTAAACGCCGCATCCATGGACTCACGCACCGCACGCGAGTTGCCCAACCCCTGCGTATTCAGCTTAAGCTCGCCCGCAACCGCGCGGTTTTCCAGCTTATACACGGCGAAGTCATCCGTGCCCAAAGACCGCCCGATGCCGTATACAAAGCCAGGCAAGAGCGCGCCTTCGCCCACCAGCGTGTCGTTTGACTGCTCGGGCACGCGGATCACGATATTCTCCTGCGTCTCCAGGTCAATAAAGCCCAGGTTCACGTCAATAAACTCAACGCCCGCCATGATCTTGAGCTGCTCTTTTACGCGACGCCGCCCCTCAACGGCGTACTCCAAAATCTTGCGAACATCCTCTTTGGTCATCTCGCCATTGGGATGCAAAAGCTTTGCCAAACCTGAGAAGGTCTTGCGCACCGCAATATCGTCGCGCTTATTAAAGTCCCCGTTCAGCCGGAAGTAGCGGTCAATGTAGTGGGTGTAATCGCGCTTGCGCATCTCTTTGCAAAACTCGCTCAAGCAGTCCGTGATCAGCCCGTAGTGATCCGTCAGCAAGTCGCTGCGCATCTTGGGGATTTCCCATCCGGGCAGGTAGTAATGAATGCGGTCGAAGTAGGCCGAGTCGTTGTTGAATTCCGGCGGGAAGGGGTCGAACAAATGCGTGGTCTTCAGCACGTTTTGCACCGAGTCGTTGATGTTACCTTCAAGCACAATGGAGGCATCGGCGTTAATCTGGTCACGCCCGCGCGCGTAGCTTCCCGACGCCATGTAGTCCTTCATGATCTGAATGGCGTTGGCATCCTTAAAGCGCATGCCCGCCACCTCGTCAAACGTCACACAATCCCAGTTGCCCACCAAGCCACTGCGGTCATAACCGCGCGCATTCATGCGACCAAACAAATTTGCCGTAGTAGTCTGACCACCCGAAAGCAAAATGGCATAAGGAGACACTTCCTTATAAATGTGCGATTTACCCGTGCCGCGCGGACCAAGCTCACACAAGTTGTAGTTGCGCTCAATGAGCGGCACCATACGCTCTATAAAATGCATGCGCTCCTTTTCCGAAAGAGCGTTTGGCTCATATCCCGCAGAGCGCAGCAGCAGTCCCGCCCACTGGTCGGTGGTGAAATATCTCCGCTGATCAAGCAGCTCTTCCAGATTCAGATTGGGCATCTGGATAGGATTGAGCGAGATCACGCTAAACGGAGAGTCTTGTGGACCGCGCTTCTTGCTTTTCCTTTTTTGGGGCGCCGGGTCATCAAAGATGTCGTCGTACTCATCATCGGTGACCGGACGCGTGTACTCAATGCGCATGATGCACCAAATGCCGCCTTGCAAAATCTTGGTGTAATTGCGCACATACTCCTCAGGCATCACAAACGGCTCAATGTTTAAGTTGGCGAAACCCGCCACATACACGTCGTTGCGCTCATCTAAATGTGCCGACACCTTATCAATGATGGTGTACTGACCCATTTCGCGAATCTTTGACTTAATGGTCTCGGACTCTTCAGGGCGCACGTAGTTGTTCACCAAAATGTTGCGAATTCGGTCAAGCCCCTGCTCAATGGTGGCCACATCATCGGTAGAGCAATACATGCCCAGCAAGTACTCCAGTACAAACGTCGGCACATTCGCCCCGCGCTTCATCAACGCCGTAAGCTCTTTGCGAACAATCTTGCCGGAGAAGTGGTCAAGCACCAATTCGTCCAACTCGTCGGTTTGAAATTCCGTGTCGAACGCGGCCACCTTCTCAACGACGTCAGAAACTACGGCCGCCTCTTGTGTGTCGTTTGCGTATTCTTCTTCCACCGTGTCCTCCTAGAATCCAAAATCAAATGCCGGAGCAAACGCAATATCAATGTCATAGCGCTCAGAGAAGAGCTGCGCTCCTGTTTCCACGTTGCGAGCCTGCAGATAAAACGCCTCGGCTGAGGTATAAGGGCGTCCCTCTTTGAGCGCAAAGCGCACCTCAAAGACCCGCGCGCTCTCATCAGCATCAGCGCGATCAGCCACCGCACGTCGCATATCGCTGACGGGATTGCCTGCCGCATCAACCATGACCAGCTCATAGGTTGCTGGCCGCACTTTCCCACTCACGGGCTCTGGCTGATAGAAACGCACGCGGAAGCTCAGCGACGTCACGCGCCTATTCGCATCCAAAAAGCGGATCTCAGCATCGGCAGCCTCTGCAGTCTTGCCGCGCGATCCACTGTGGCGAATACGCAGTACCGGCACACACAGCTCTTCCAAGCTCACACCGCCGTGCACGTAATGGCTTGCCCCGCCCGGACGCTTGAGGCGAACAATTCCACGCGGCGCAAGTCCGACCAGTTCAGATCCATCTTCTGTAGCAAGGCTCATCTTGATCAGCAAGTCATCTTGCGGAGATTCGTTCATGATGGCGTAGCGCTCTTTCAGTTCACGCGCCTCCCCCTCAATTTCGGCAAACGAAACCTTTTCCGCCTCACCCATGGCTTGGCGCGTGTACAAAAAGCCGTGATCCGCCGTCACTACAATGCGCGACGCGCCGAACTGATTGATGGCCACCTTCGTGAGCGTGCGTATGTCTTCAATGGCGCGCTCGCAGGCAGCAAACACATCATGAGCGGTGCTTTTGCTCTCGCCTGTAGCATCAATAACGTCGTGGTACACATAGACCACCTCAGCATCACGCGCCACTTCCTTTTGCTCAGCGCTTTTCATGGCGAAGACGTCGGTGGCCTTAAGCGCAATACTATTCGGCTTGCGTTTTTGCAGGATTGCCTGGCGCTGTGCGGTCGTTTTGGTGGGCGCACCATCCACCAACACCGCAAGTGACTCCTCATCCACACTAAGCGTCTTGTTCGGCAACAGCGCCGCCATGCCAAAAGGCGTGACCGACGGGAACTGTCCCTGCACCGCCGAACAGTTGCATTCCACGCGAAGACTGCGCTCCAGCTCTTGCTCCAACTCTTTGGCAACCTCATAGCGAAGCGCGTCGCTCACAATAACAACCACGCGCTTAGCGCCCACCAGCTCGTTTACCACAACCTCATCAAAGAAGCGACGCTGCAAAGCCACACCTTCCACGTATCCTTGCGAAGACCAGTTTGCCTCCGCCGTGGCCACCCAGCATTCGTTCGCCGGTACCAAAAATCCGTTGATATAAGTGTTGTCAACCCACTCGGCAACGCCTTGCATAACGTCAACCAAATCCGCATCCGCATCACGAATGCAGTTCTGCCATGCTTCGCAAAACTTTCGGTAGGCGCTATCCATGTGCCACCAGTCAGCGGTGTAGGCCTCCCACACGCGCTTCGCCGGAGCCTCGTGATAGCCCTGCACGTGCTCACGCACGAAATCCAAAATCTCGGCAGCAGCAAGCAGCGCGTTAAAGTAGCAGCTAAAGTGCTCGTAGCCGACCAAGCCACTACGTGCACCAACCAGCGCCTTTACCTCAGCGCGTCGGTCTGCCCCTTGCGCCAAAGACCGCGAAAGCGTCTCAATGATGATGCGATTCACGCTGGCAAACACATCAACCTGTGCAAGCGAGTCAAGTGATGCCTGAACAAACCGCTGATTCAGGCGAAGATCCTGTTCAACCTGCTCAGTCACGTCAGCAAGCAATGCACGTACATCCTCATCTGAAGCATTTTGCCAATCATGCACAATACCCAAGCAGTAGTCATTGTGCTGCTCAGAATACCGACCCTCCAGCCCACGCATCACATCCGCTGGCACTTCTGCCGAAAGCGCAGAGAGCAACACGTGTGTCATCAGGGCATACACATCGCTTACGTCGCCCTCAAACCCGGTCACGCCACGAACATAGTTCATCAACACATCCAGCGCACCATAGCGTTTGAGCTGCGAGACCGTGGCGTCCGACGCATCATCGTGCGCATCTTGCAGGCCCGACACGCAATACGCACGCACAACCGCATTCGCCGTTGGTTCCACCTTGCCCAAAGCCGCCGCCAGTACGCCGAGCTGCACGTCGCGTTCGTTTTGCGCATGCGGCATGAGATCTACAAAGCGCTTCACGCGGTCTTTGGCAGCAAAATATGGGCGCAGCGTCTCAAGCTCACGGCGAACTTCGCGCGTGTCAGCCGCACCAAGGTCTTGCACCAAAAGCGACAACCCATCTGCCTGGAAGTGTTCGGCATACAGCTCAATATCGGCAAGCAAGTCATCAGCGATGTCTCCCGCGGGACGCTGCCTATAGATGGCGAAGTCACTTTCTGTGTCATCACGCGCAATGCGTTTTTTCAGGGCGAACATGCACCCGTCTTCTGCCTTCACAAATTGAACCGGTCGACCATCAGGTGCAACCTCGTTGGTCTGTGCAGCAGCAATGAGCTCATCAAACGCTTCGGCAAATTCCGCATCTGCATCATGCCAAATCACAATGCGCCTACGCGCCGCCCCACTCAACGGTTTGGCGAAACGCCCCAAAAACTGCTCTTTGATATCGGTTGTAGCCACATCAATCCCTACTTAATCTTGGCCAGTACATCCTGGAATTTCGCATAGTTCACTTTCACGCCATCGTCCAGATCAATCTCAATCATCTGATCAGCCAGATGGTGAACCTTCTCCTCAAAGGCCACCGTCTCATCCAGTTGCTCGTTGAGCTTCTTTTGCTGCTTGATGATGCGTGTTTTCTCAGCACCCTGCGCCTCACGCTCTGCCTCTTCTAAGTGCGAAAGCTGCGTGCGATACCGTTCCTGCTGCTCATGCACATAGTCAGTACGCAATCTGGCCAACAAATCAGGCTGATATCGGTGCATATACACCAATGCCTTGAAGCCATTTTTCTTGCCTGAATCAAACAGCCAATAAATCGGACGCTTTTTGTACGTCTGGCAATGATCGTTAAAGAACTCTTTTAAGAAGTAATCGCGAATAACCTGGCGCGCTGTTCCGGTGCCACCCAATGCATCAGCCATATAACGAAGGTTTTCCTCAAGCGTTTCTTCCCCATACGTCACGCGAACCCAGTTAACCAACATACCGACAATGTCGTCTTCAAAATACTCACCATCAGTAATGGGCAGCACGTTATCCTCGTCAGGCATGTAGCTGGGTTCGGGAATTTGCTCTAAATACGTAGCAAGCGTGTCTCCCTGGTTGGCCAGAACCAGACCATCTTTATCAAGCGAGTAGCGCCCAAACATACAACCCACGGCATAGCTGATGAGCGAGACGATTTCGTCACGGCGGGTTCGCACATACTTGTTTCCTTTAAATGATTCGGGGATCTCATCGGCAGTATCGAAGATGCGCGCAACGGAGACATACTTGTCTTCCACCTCAATAGGCACTTCTCCCACCATGTCATAAATCTCAGCGAAGATGCGGTTGAGTTCTTCTTCGTTGGCTTTCAGCTGGTCGAAACGCGCGTTGGCTTCAGCCTTCCAAGCCTCGTATTTATCAGCAATCCGTGTTGCCATTAAGCAGCCCTCCTGCCATTGAAAGAATTACTAGAATAGGGAACATTTATTCTTGTTTTAACGTTGTAGCAAAGACTGGTCAGCGGAGTATGATCCGCGTGTTGACAGCACCTTCTTTTCTGTAAGGAGGTGATTTGCCCATGGAATTGGCTATTCAGTTTGTTGCGATTGCCACCGCGGTGGTGGGGTTGGCGACAGCGATAGTCAAGGCCGTGTCCACAACATGGGGTAAGCGCCCCAAAACGCAACGTGACCGCAGGCGCTAGTTGAGGCCTGCGGTCACCCAAGAAATAAAACGGCGTTGCCTGCATCACCAAACACGGGCGCCCGCTGGCCACATTGTAGCAAGCGTGACTACAAGCATAAAGAGAACGCACCGCAGTGTCGGCGTTATTGGCTGACCGATAATTCCCCAAAGTCGAACCTGCTTGGCTCATAAAAGCACCCAGCGCTCTCATCAAACAATGCATTAGATTATTCCTCGCTTCACCAGTTCCATACGTACCGATTTCGCTTGGTCTTCTTTGCCAATAGAAGCCACGTCTATTCGCTGAGCCTCGTCAGAATCACAATCGAAACGCAACCTCTGGGCAACATTACGACTCGAGCCTTCGCCAAGTTTGAAATATATCAACCTCTTATTGCTTCTGCTTTTAAGAAACCCACGAATTAGTGAGGCAATATGAGCATCGTTATCGGTAAACGAGTACCCCAATACACAAAGAACATCAATATCTTCCAAGGCAGTTATCGCGGATGAATATTGCTGCAACTGTTTCTGCGAGATGATAGGCTTGACGGGCGATTGCGCCATCATAAACGGAAAGACTACATCTTCTTCTAACATCCGAGAATTCTCGATTGCGTCAAAAACATCCAATGAGGAAGCATTTTCGAACTCTCGCAATGATCCAGCTAGATAAATTGCATTTGATTCTTCTTTGGAGAGGACTTTAGCAAAAGGGGTATAGTTTGTCGTTAATACATAATCGAAGGCTTGAGGAAACTCGTAATAGTAAGAATCCGGATGCTTAATATTTTTTTTAACCTCATCTTCAGAATGCACAAACTCGAGCGTCTCTAGAAGATGGTGCAACACATGGCTATACAGTCTCGCATCTTCAATTTCCTTTTCTCTCATTAAAGGTTTTAGAATCTCAAAGAAAGCACTCCAGTAAAAATTGATTAGTTTCCAAAAGTGACCGCTATGCGCTCTTGGATTAAGTAGAGATGAAAAATACGTCTCCAAGATACCGTAATGAGCGTCTGGAACCGTAGCTGTTAAATACTGCATGACCGCTTGATCGCGCTGCCCGAATTCCGTTTCAACAATAAATCGTTCGAATATAGCTTCCTTCTTTTGTGATTCAATATCGTTCACATTTCTTCCATCGAAACTAACACCAGTAATGTTCTCTAATTCTGCGGGTAAATAGTTAAATAGATTATCGAGTAAGGCAGTAAAGAGTCTCCCGTTTTTGTCAAATAAGAATTGCGAAGAATATGCTGCAGGCAACGTCTCTTTTTTTAATTTGCTTTCATAAAACTCTTTTAGTGCTGCGTACAAAGCAGGCTTTTTCGTGTAAAAGGTATTCACCGTATATTCTTGGCCTGCAGAGAATCCCAAACTAATTTCGGCACCGGCTCCAACAAAGATTGCAGTTTTCATTGTTTTATCCTATTCAAATCAATGGCGAACGACGAAAATCCCATGAGGTTTCAAAGGAATCCCAGTCTGATTTAGAAAGCTCACGTAACTCTTGAACAAGATCGAGAACCGTCTTTTTGCATTCATCCGACTCAATGATGGGATAAATGGCTATTTGCCCTACTGAAAAATCCAACGTTGGAGACAGTATGTCTGCAATATTTTGAATCGTCGTTGAATTGCATAGTCCTTGCAGATAAAGCAATTTCTCTTGGGCAGCAAAAATACTCGATCCCTTTGTATCGAAAACATGGCCAGCTAGTTTATATCGGAAGGCTATTGAACCTGACGATACTGCTGACCAAGTTATTGATGGTTTGAAATAATACTTTTTCGAAGGCAGGTGATTTCCTTGATTTGACAGTGTCTCGTAGCTTCTTCGACTAAACGAAAGAACAAGATCATTATTACCATACCATTTCCTATATTCGCCTCCTTTGTTGTATGGAGCCCATTTACCCCCTTCCCGCCAGAAAGTCTGGAGATCCGAGCTATCAACGATTCTTGCTGACGAACAAACTTCCCACCACATCCGTACAAATTTTTCATTTTCTCCAGTTGCAAGTCCCTGACGTGGCACGCCGATATCCTTAAGGGGCTTGCCATCTGCGAAGGCGCGGATGATGGCGTCGCTGGCCCAGTAGGCAATGGGGGTGCCGGGGATGGATTTGAAGGCGTCGGCGCTGCGGCGATAGAACCATCCGCAATCCGGATCTGAAATGGCCTCAAGAGTGGCCTGTTCTTTGGGCGATTCGCCCTCGAAATCAACAAGGCGCAAGTAAGAAGCTTGAATGTTGGTGAGATTGTTGCAGTAAACCGTGGCTGTGGTAGATACAACTTCACCAGCGATTGCACCGAATGCACGAGTGCCGAGATGCGCCATTGAAGTAATGGTGTGCTGGCCGATGATCTTATTGCGAAGATCCTCAAAGCTGCCTAAGAACATCCAGCTCTGCATCGTGATCATTGCAGAGTAGCCATCTTTTTTGGAGAGGCTAAAACCACGTTCAATGAAGCAGGTGCATAAATCACGATAGCTATCGGGATAGTGTTTTTTCGTCCAATCACTCAGCCACTTGTCCATGTTCTTTGAACCCATGTAAGGAGGGTTCGCAATTACGCAGTCATACGTCTGCGCAAGCGGTTTGCAATTGTTCAGCATGGTCTGCACTTTTTCCAACAGGCCGTGCGCAAACACGTCGCCCGCTGCTTCGCGCGCGGCAAGTTCGCCCTCGGCAGACTCCAGCGCAGCAAAATCAGCTACGTCAGGAACGAACAAGCTGCCGCAGAGATCCATGTGGGTCATAGCGTCCAACAGCTGTTTTCTGGCAGCCAGAAGCGGCAGATCCGATAGTTCGCCATCAGAGAAATCCACTGGTTTGAGGCAAACAATATTTGGATTGGGCTTGTCCTCACGACGCAAAAAGCGGCTATCCCACTCGCACGCAGTCATGGAAAGCGCAAAGCTTGCCAACGCGGCGGCGCGTGGGTCAATCTCTAAGCCAGTCAGGTTATTCTTGAGAATAAGGCGCGGAATGTCGCGGCGGCTGTAGCCCGCTTCCTCATACATTGCCGCAAGAAGCCTGAACGCATAGACCAAGATATGACCTGAACCACAAGCCGGATCAATGACCGAAATGTCTTCGGGTGAGATTTGGTCTAGCGTGGCTTCGCCAGCTTCTTCATCAGGGATATAGTAGGGCATCTCATCTGGCAGCTGCGTTTGAGGATGGGTTTGCACCCAGAGCCGGCCGAGTGAGTTTTGCGTGAGATATTGGACGATCCATTCAGGAGTAAACAGCTGCGTGGCCGGTGCCAGCGCACTTGCGTCTGCCTTGGCGCCTTTCTTGAACGCAGCAAAGACTTCATCTTTGCGTTCGCTCACGTAGTACTGATACATCCAGCCAACGATCTCAACTCCGTTGAGCCAATCTGCTTCAGGAATGTCGGTGACCAGGTGATCAATCACACTGCCGCTTCGCAACAGCTGCTCGGGCAGCAACAACTCCATGGCAGCGCCAACCGGCTCGAACACGTCTGGCAAACACGCCGAGAGTTCTTGGCACTGCGCTAGGAAGAGATAGCGGAACAGGGCTTCGTCGTCTGCGCGATCAATGAGTGCGGAAATGCGCTCTGGATCAAGCCCGTCAATCTGCACGTCAAGCGCCTCGCGAATCACTTGCGGCCTGAACGAGCCGTCATCCGCGGAAAGCACGCGCACGTGTGCGGGCAGTCGGTCATTGAGCTCCATGTACCTGATGGCAATCATGCGGTTGAACCAAATGTATGCCGCCTCATCAATGAGTTTCTCATAGACTGCTTGGTAATCTTCAGAGCTCACACCCTTAAAGCGTTCCAAGAGCTCAGCGCGCTGGCGCTTTTCTTGAGCGTTCAAAAGGCGGCCTTCCACCACATCAATGGTGGCCGGTTCGTAGCCATCGGGTCGTATGCCAAAGCGTTGAGCTTGGATGGCAACTTGGGCAATAAGCTCTCTACGAGCCCAGATGCAGAAGTTTTTAATGGCGGTATCGTTCATGGCGTGATCCTTGATACGTTATAGGATGCTGACGGAGTCGTTTTCTGCAAGTGCGGCAGTAAGCTTTTCTCTGATGGTTGCTAGGTAAGCATCAATGTCTGCCTCTGAAGTAATACGGGTGGCACGACACAAGTCTATGCGCTCAATGGTTTTGCTCTTGGGTGCTTTTAGAGCTGGTTGTGCGTCCGGCGTGGGTGCCTCCTGCAACTTTGGCTTGTTTTCTTCAGCCGCGCGGTTAATAGCGGCAAGCTTCGCCTTTCTCCAGTTATCAAGCTGGGTGGTTTGTGCATCCAGAGACGCGCGTGTTTTTGCACTGTGCACGTTGCTCTTGCGGCCGATCAGCTCTTGCTCAATGGTGCTCATGAGGCCTGCGGGAAGTTCTACCGGAGCTGCGTAGTCTTTGATTTCGGTCAGGATTAGATCCATGCGGTTCAAGAGATTCTCGCGACCTACGCATACGACCTCATCATGTGCCTGGCGTACGGCGCTACCCAGGGTTGGCAGTTCGGCTATGCGCTTATAGGGCTTGGGATCTTGCAAGATCTCTGCAATCTGCGCGAGTGCTTCTTGTGCTTGCTGCATGTCAACCAGATAGACCACTTCATCGGCCATGTCTGTCTGCAACTTGGCAGCCTCACTGAACAGACGTGCTTGGTTCGGAAAGAATCCACGGATAGCTTCAGCGTCTTCAATCCAGTCAAGCAGCTGGTCTTCTGCGTCGGTAAAGGCCTTGAGCAATGCCGTTTCTTCCATGCGCGAGGCAAGGATTTCCTTGGCCATTACCATGCCGTCTTCGACCAGCTTTTTATCGGGATAGGCGTATTGTTGGTACTCCGTTTCCAGCTTAGTCTTACACCAGTCGAACTGCTCTTCCATGACGGCAATCACCAGGCTGGTGAGATCATCAATGTCTTCCGGAACCGATGAGACCTCTGGCATCTCCCTGAGCAGTGAGCGCGTCTTGTTGATGAGCGACGCCGAAGGCAGCTGGCGCTTTGCAATAACAAGGGAGTCTGCATCTTTTCCTGTCAAGCGATCCGCGATAATCCTTCGGTCTGCGCTTTCTTGTATGTTAAGCGTGCGACCCCTATCACGCGCTTGGGCTTTGCCTTGCACCAGCAGGCTTGCCACCACCGCAGCAATATCAGCCTCGCGCCAGCCAAACGGTTGGGATTGGAACTTGCGCTGAATGTCTCCCATTTTGGTATCTATATGGAGGCGGTGTTGGTTTTCTAGATACTTCTCCACTTCCTGAATAGCGCGTTCATTGGCGCCACCCAGACCATCAAGACCAGCTTGTGCGGTACCCGATAAAATGGCAACGATGTCCGCCTTGCCTTGCACGGGCTCGGTCACATAGTCAGCTTTCGTAAAGACCGACGAGACCAGCTCATCCAATGCGGTATCAAGCACCGCTTTCGCCGTATGACCACCTTGTACGCGTACCATGCGACCATTGACCGCAATGCGTGCATTGGCCAGCGCGTCTTGTAGGGCTGCGGATGCCTCTTTTCTGTTTCGGTGGGCTTCGTTTTGCTTGTCCTTGATAATGCGACGAGTTGATTCCGAAAGCGTCTGTCTGGTTTTCATTAAAGCATAGCGTTCAATGCGCGCGGCATTTCGCAACAGGTCAAAGTAAGAGCTGTCATTTGCGGGAAGCACTACCAGGGCTTGCTTAGTTGATTTGAGGGTGAGCGTGGCTTCGTCTGCATCGGAGAGATCATTGCTGACCGTGATGACGTTGAGTTTCATGCCATTTTGCGCTGCGCCATACAAGCTATCGTCCACGTATGTATCAAAGGGAAAATCATTGGCTCCCTTGTGATACTTGCGCGACGTATATATTTCGGCAAAGATTGCCTTTTGGATGTTCTCCGAGATGGCAGCCATATCAATTTGCGTATTGGCAATTTCACGCGCAACATCTTGCTCTTCGTCAGTCAGGAAATGGTAGGCATCTCCGTTGCGGCTTACGTAGTTTTCGTTCACCAAGCGGTCAAGCGATCCTTTGACTGTTTCACGTAAAACCACCTTATCAACGTTCATGTCATCCACCATCAAAATGGCAACGTTGTTTGCGGTTGGCTTGATGTCTTTGATGTAGTGAATGAGATACAACGTCTTTAGGACTTGCAGGTCTTGGGGCATGAGACCTTCGTTTTTCTCAGCAGCCTCCGCACAGCGCACGATCACTTGGCGGATGCCATGCTCCAAAAACGTTGAGATGGTGTCGTAGAAACGCCACAGCGGCACCAACGCCGTGTTGTTTTCCTCTTGGATTTTTTGGGCAGCTTCCTGGAAACCCGAAAGCATGCTTCGCTCTCCGCCGGAGAGGTGTTTTCCGGAGTTGCCATGTTTGCGGATCTCAGCCAACACATTGGGCATGATCTTGAACTGGTAGTCCACAAACGGGTAGGTTTCTACGAAGTCAGTTTGACCGGCATACCCTTTGAGGTCTCCTTGGCTGCTTTCAAAGGTAAAGAGGTTTTTAAGCACGGCAGACTGTTGGTCATATTCGTCTTCCAAAACTGCACGTGCGGCATCGGTCTTTTCCAGCACACGGCGCTTGATGACTTCGTCCACACTTGAAGATGAAAGCGACAGGCGCGTGTTGAAGCGTCCTTGAATCTTTGAGAAGTCATTGCCGGCAACCTTCGTGATTTCGTCAATGGCTTCTTGGCTGGTAACCATCACCCAGACACGACCTTGGCATGTGGCGCCAAGGTTTTCTACGAGGGTTTGCAGATTCAGCATCAAATTGACGTCGCTGCCAATGAACTGACCTACTTCGTCAACCATGAAGAGCAGTCGGAAATTGCCGCCGTGCTCTTGCGCGCGCTTTTCGGCATACTGCGCAATCTCTTCCGTGAGCTTTTCGGGCGAGATGGTGGAATCTTGCGTGTTTTCAAACCAATTACGCGCAGACGCTTCACTCATGCCCAACACTTCCTGCATGGCTTCCACCACGTCATCTTCGAAGATGCGATAGTTGTCGCGATCTGCCAACCAGTCTCCGCCGTTAATGCGCGCAAAGGCTTCGCGGAATTCATGAGTTTTGCCTTGTTCTTCCACGTATTGCTCCATGCGAGCAAGATGCAAGTCTTCGCCATAAAAACCGAGATGATCGTAAAAGACGCGAGCAAACGTGCGCAGCAGCGCGGTCTTGGCTTCGTCCCCGCCTTTCCACTGGCCGCCTTTGGAGTCAATGTTGAACAGGATGGTCTCAGTGGGAACCTCGGCCGCGCGGCGCATGCGGCTATAGACCATAGGGTCTGCCACCTTGCCATCAAAGTAATCAATTGCTGGCGTACCATCCACCGTCTTGTTAGCAAGCAGGTAGCTCAGCATCTTGAGGAAGTGAGACTTACCGCTGCCAAAGAAGCCGCTGATCCAAACGCCGATTTTGTCCGTTGGAACATCCAGGGCGCGGTCGTACGACTCAAAGAAGTTTGCAAAGTGGCGCTGCAGCTCATTGGTGATGACGTATTCGGAAAGCTCCTGCTTAATAGAGGCGGTGTCGTCTTGCGCAACTTTGATGACGCCATTAATGGAGCGGTTGATGTCTTTTGCAAAGAGGTTTTTGATCTGCATGATTGGCCTTCCTTATACCAAGTTGAACGCGCGGTAGTAATTTCCGTCTTCAAGCCCTTTTTGATTGGCGCCTGCAAAGAGCCGCAACGACTGGCCGTCGTAGTGGCCGGGATATGCCACGATTACCGGGACGTCTTCAAAGAGATGCTGGATGTTGTCAAGCAACGCATGCACACGCACGAGCGGGTAGGCTTCGCCCACGCCCGTGATGAGCAGGACGTCTCCAGGGTTATGCGGTTCATACGTGAGTGATTCAGCAATAACCGCCGGAGACACGGTTTTACGCAGCTGGTCAATGAGCGAGCGCGTGCCGCGTTTTTGCTCCATGCGATCAAGCGCTGAGAGGACGCGGCGCTTTTCGCAAATTGACAAGATGTGGTCATAGAGATTGCACTGGATGATGTTGCACGGAAGTTCGCCCGTTTGAGATTTGTGTTCAAGTTGGTTGACGAACGCGCGCAGATCCAGTTCAAGGGCGGGGTCATAGCACAGGATGTAGACGCCCACCTCATTTCCCAGGCCTTTGTTCGCCAAGAAATCGGGATTTGCAAGCTGGTTGATGAGCACGTTTTTGCGCTGGTCAAAAGCTTCTTGTGCCTGCTTTATGGCTCGTTCTGTTGACACGCCTATAACACCTCCAAGCAACTGAAAGCACTGAGCATTTGGTGGTCATTGTTTTTCTTGATGACGTCTTCTAAGGTGGGCTCAATAATGAGCGGGATGAGATCTTCTGAGCGGGTATTGGCCAGGTAGCCCACTTCGCACAGGCACTCCATAAGCACGCCGGCAATGCGCTTGACCGTTGCTTCGGCAAACGTTGCGGCATCGGGGTTTGTTGCCTGGTAGCGCGCCAGAAACGACAAGATATCAGCGCGCGAGATGTGGTAATCAAGCGTGGAGATGCGCTGGCCAATTTCTTGGATCATGAATTGTTCCACCAACGCATAGCTGCGCATCATGGCGTATAAGTTGATTTGCGCGGCTTGCTCTTTGAGGGCGGTTGCCGCATGCGCTACCAGCGCGTCGTCTTGCAGCGCTTCAAGGCGCAAAAGCATGGTTCTTGCAACTCGCGCGGATTCGCTGGTGGTGGGATATTGGAAGAGGTTGTCGTCTTTTGCGGCGGCTATGATGTCAGCGTCCGAGACGCCTTGGTGTTTTAGGTCTGCAACCAAGCGGAACTCGCGCAGCATGAAGTGCTCGCGAGAAAGTGAGCCGTCTTTGCGTGCGGGTTTGCTCATAGGACACCCGCCGCACTGGTGGTGTGGGTGGAGTTATGTCATGTGGGAGACGCGGGGTGTGTTGGGCGCGCAAAATAAGTGACGCCAACTGACGTGGCGCACGAGCAAGCTTTATCTGCTAAGCAAGAGCGGGTTTCCTCTCTTGAAAGTCCCCCCCCCGCAAGGTTTCTAGGTTCAGCAAAGCTCTCCTCACAAAATGACGTTCTGACATGCCCCCATAACGTGTATTTCATGGTATCACTTTTAACTCCGGTCTCATTATCATTTCGACCAACTACCTCAACGTATTTGCTGCACATCGCCCAAAAGTGGGACGAATGCGTGGCGGCTATGCGAGGTGTTGTCGCTTGTGTGTCGCGTTGTGTTTTGTCGTGTGTACCCTGAGAAAAAATATATACGCGCGAGAGCGTTTTTCGTTGCGCAACAAATTGTGCGGCCGGGCCGTATGTCGTTTTAGGATGGGGGTTGAGACGCGGGGTTTAGTTGATGATGGGTTTTAGTGAGATGTATAGGTTTTTAGTATGATCTCAGACATCTCTTCAGCATTAATTCTTAGCTTTAGTTGCCGCATTAAGTTGTCGTCCCACGGCCTTGCTGAGACGAACCGTTTAACTTCGTTTTGAATTGAAATTGGCAGACTAATTCGCACTCCCGGTTCAAACAGTGAGCACAGGCGAAGAACATCTCTGCTATGTTTCTTAATCTCTTCGCTCTGAACATACTTCCCGGCTTCTTTATCATCGGTCAAGTTCGCCCACGCATGTATTTTGAAAATCGGTAGATAATAAAGTCCGAGTACGGGGATACCCTTAATTACTTCGATTCCTTGGTCTAACAGCTCATAATATTCGCTATCTAAGAGAATCGCGGAAAGACTGCCGGTTGCATCAATAGTTTGGAACCTTCCAAGTGTTGACTCAATGTCCTCTAAATAGTCTGGTCTCTTACTTAAGAGCTCAATCTTAGGAGGATACGCTCCATTTTTAGGATGCTCAAAACGATACAGGACATACCGATCATCTCTTCCCTTATGTTGATAACCGCCTTCCTCAATGAACTCAACAAAGCGCTCATAGAAAGAACTATCAAAGGCTTCTGCCACTATTACAACATCAATATCATGTGTTGCTCTTTCAGGTGCGCCTTGCTCAGAAAGTATGAGATTGCATGCAGTTCCACCAATTACTACAAATCTTCCCGGGTAGTCGGTAAACCAATCTCGAAAGATGTCTAGTCCGTGTACCATGGGCAGCCTCCTAATGCCTGCCTAAGCGAAAGCGTGATTCGCTCGTCTTCCTCTTCTATTGTCATCAGCATAGTGAAGGGGTCTACGACGCCATCTGAAGCAAACGGACTTGGATCGTAGGAAAGGTGCTGAACTAAACATATCTGAGATTCTTCGCTCGTTGAATTTTCGTTTGACTCTTTGGCTGATTTTGCACGTGCGGTCGCAACAATTGGCTCCGATGGCGCTACGAGATCACTTCTTTGTGCAAGAGCAGAAAGACCGCTTGCAAGTAGACCACTTCTGTGCTGAATGAGCTTTCTCTCTGCTGACTTTACTGGATCTCCGAAAAGTTTTTTCCCTCGTTGGTAAAAATCCACTTTATCTGACACAAAATAATTTCGCTGTCTTCCTGTCTTGCCACTTAAGACAAAGTCCAACAAACCTCGTTCAACAAGCGAAGAAAGAGCCCTGGATGCACCCGCGGCAGACATCCCAGTTTTTTCTCTGAGCCCTTTTTGACTCAGAGGCTCTTCGCTGACCAAGCAGTAGATAAACGCTTGCTGTTCTGCTGGCGTGAATTTTCTTATAGGAATTCTTTTTGCTGCTTCGTTGTTTTCAAGAACTAGCGCTAATTGTGGAAGATACAGGTCTCCTTGTTTGGTAATAAACCCTTGCTTTGCGCTTATGAGCTTTCGCTTTTCGGCAGGTGTAGCACTTGCAAGGATTACGTTCACTGGTTCCTCAATGTTTTTTACCAACGCTTTCAGGCGTTTTGCTGAACCGTTTTCGTCAAAGACGTCCTGAACAAAGACAAGACTAGCGCCAAGCGCTTTACCTCTATACAAATTGAACGCGCCAGAAAGAAACGGGCTCAGAGCAAACTCATCGTTCGCACTGCAAACTGTCGCAGTTTCATCAACTGAATCTCGCAGTATTTTCTGAATTCTTGCTGCAACGTTTTCCATGGCCAGCCTTAATATTCCAATAATTTATTTAATCTTCCATTCTTTTGGAATATTAACATATTTCTTGGAATATTACCCCGCGGCATCGCGCGCGCATTGCGCATGCGCGCGGCACATTGGCGCACAGCCGCTTTCGCCGCCGCGCCCCGCGCGCCTCAGCTTTCGCCCCCCCCCGCAAAAGGGCGAGGGCGCCGACCGCAAAGTCAGCGCCCCCAAAGGACTAACAGATGCTATGTAAGTTAGTCTCGAATATGCCTAACGACCCTCAGTGCAAGAGCAGCCGGTGTTCACGCCGTGCTTTACGCGGTCGTGCTCTTCGGCGGTCTTTGCATCGTTCCAGCGATCCATGGTGCCAACCAGGTAACCCGTGATGCGGCGAATGCGTTCAAAGGGAACCGGAGAAAGCTCATAGCGAATATCAATGTCATCGCCATCAACCGTCAAGCCCAGACCCGTCACCGTGCAACCCATGTGCTGCTGATTGCCGCGTTCAATGTAAGCGCGAATCTCTTCATCGCTCACTGGCGCGTCCGAATCATTGGTGTACGCAACAACAACTTTAACATCGTCAACAAAGCGCTCTTCAGCTGCATCTTGATTGGTGTCTTGCAAGATCTCCATGATATGGCTCCTTTGGACCTAAGCGTATTGCAAAATAATACGGCTCGTTAATATGCTGCTAAAATACTAACATTTTGTGGCGAAGTTTCGCGCGAGAATATCATCTTGCACGAAATTAACGATAAGTGGTGGTTGGCGAAGGCCTCGAACACAAGAAGTTGTGGTTGGGGGCGCCGCAAGTGCACCCGACCCTACTTGTGATATGGCTCGCCGCGAGAGATTTTCTGCGCGCGATACAACTGCTCCAACAACACAACGCGCGCCAGGTTATGCGGCAGCGTGATTTTGCCAAACGAGAGCAGCTCATTTGCGCGCGCATACACCGCCTCGTCTACCCCGTCCGAGCCGCCAATGACAAACGCCACGTCGCTTTCGCCATATAAAGCCAGTTCATCAAGATGCTGGGCGAAGGCCTGGCTGGTGTGCTGCTTGCCCTCAATGGCCAAAACAATCACGCGCGTCTGCGCGGGCAACCCATCAAGCGCGTGCAGTATGGCCGCACCCTCTTTGGCGCGTGCAGCCGCCGCGCCGCCGACGCGCGTCGGATCCACATCCGCAAGCTCAATGACCTGCGTTTTGGCATAGGGCTGCAAGCGCTTGAGGTACTCCGCACACGCGTCTGTCCAAAAGCGCTCTTTAAGCTTGCCAACTGCTATAACGTGAAATCGCACGAAACTGACTATCGCTTAGCGCGTAGCGACTAGATGGTGTACATGGACTGGAAAACATCCTCGCGCTGGATGATGATCTGCACGCCAAGCGCAGCACCCGCTTCGTCAAGTTTTTCCTGCACGGTGTTGAAGTCGGCCACTTCGGGCTCCAGCGTTACCAGCATGGTCATGGAGAAAATGTCGTCTAAGATGGTTTGGCTGATGTCGTCGATGTTAGCGCCGCAATCAGCAAGCACGGTTGCCACGGTAGCAACAATGCGGGTGCGGTCCTTGCCAAGTACTGAGATTACGCATTTCATAATGGGTTCCTTTCGGGTAGTTCGCGTGGTCGAACGTTCGGGTAGTCTCGGGGTGGGTGGCCACTACACTAGCGGCGGCCGGCCATAGGCGCCAGCCAGTCTAGCGGCGGGCGAAAATCAGCGAGAGCGCCTCAGCGCGTGCGGCGGTGTCTTCGTCGAAGATGCCGCGAATGGCGCTCGTGGTTGTTTGCGTTCCCGGCTTTTTCACGCCGCGCATGCTCATGCACAGATGCTCCGCCTCCAGCACCACAATTGCGCCTTGGGGCTTGAGCTCTTTCATGAGCGTGTCGGCAACTTGCGAGGTCAGGCGCTCTTGCACCTGCGGCCTGCGCGCGAACACGTCCAGCAGACGCGCCAGCTTCGACAACCCGCAAATGCGGCCGTCGGGTGCCGGGATGTAGGCAATATGCGCATGCCCAAAAAACGGCGCCAGGTGATGCTCGCACATGGAGTAAAACGGGATGTCGCGCACCAGCACCATCTCTTCGTGATGCTCGTCAAAGGTAGTCTCGAAGTGCACGGCGGGATCTTCGTTCATTCCCGCGAACACTTCCTCGTACATTTTCGCCACACGTTCAGGCGTTTTGCGCAATCCTTCACGCGTCGGGTCTTCGCCCACGCCTTCCAAAATGAGGCGAACGCCCTCTTCAATCTTCGCTCTATCCATGAACTCTTTCGTCCTTGTCTTTAGTCCCAGTCTGCAGCGCACCGGCGTGCGCTCGTTTTGTGCTGCTCATCATATCAAACGCGCACGTCTGAGCAGGCGTGCGTCTACAGATCCAACTCAAGTCCGACCGGGCAGTGGTCAGACCCGTACACCTCTGGATAAATGCTGGCCGCGCGGATTTTTTCCGAAAGCACGTCGCTGACCAAGAAGTAGTCAATGCGCCACCCCGCGTTGTTCGCCCGCGCGTTAAAGCGGTAGCTCCACCAACTATAAGCCCCGGTCACGTCAGGTTTGAGATAGCGAAACGTGTCCACAAATCCCGACGCAATCAACTCCGAAAACGAATCGCGCTCCTCATCCGAAAAGCCCGGATTCCCGCGGTTGGTTCCGGGGTTTTTCAGGTCAATCTCCAAGTGCGCCACGTTGAAGTCTCCGCACATGATGACCGGTTTAGGCGAAGACGTCTCCCCTGTTGGCAGCATGCCTTCTTCCAGCCCTTTGCAAAAATCGCGAAACGCGTCATCCCATTGCAGACGATGGTCAATACGCGCCAGCTCGTTTTGCGCGTTGGGCGTGTACACGTTCACAAACCAGAAGTCTTCAAACTCAAGCGCTACAATGCGACCCTCGGTGTCCAGGTACGCGTCACCCAGCCCGTGCAAAACCTGCAGCGGCTCTTCTCGGGTGAACACCGCCGTGCCTGAGTAGCCCTTCTTCTCGGCTGACGACCAATACGCGTGATACTGCGGAAGTGCCAGTTCCACCTGCTCGGGACGGCATTTGGTTTCTTGAATGGCGAAAATGTCGGCGCCAAATTGCTCGACAATCTCCTCGAAACCCTTTTTCTGCACGGCACGCAGGCCGTTCACATTCCACGAAACAAATCGCACGTATCCCTCAGCTTTCTGTGTGACAAAGGGTCACATCAAATGTCACATTTTTAGGCTTCGGCCTTCTCCAGCGCGTCAGCAACTTTGCGCGCTGCGGCCGTGATGGACAGGTCGTTTACGTCCACCGTAATGTCGGCGTACTTCTCATAGAGCGGCTTGCGCTCATCATAGAGCTCGCGCAAGCTCATGCCGATGCCACCCTTGAGCACCACGCCGCGCTCTTGCAGGTCAGCCAAGCGCTCAACCAGCTGCTCGTAGGAAATCTTGAGATATACGATCGTGCCGATCTCGGCCAGATGTGTCATCGCGTCTTCGGAATACACCGCCGAACCACCCGTTGAGATGATGGAGTTGTCGGCTTTGATATCGCTCAAGATCTGGTTTTCAACCTCGATGAACCCTTCCGGTCCCAGCGCGTCGATGATCTTTTGCAGCGTTTTGTCGGTCTGATTCTGAATCACCAGGTCAGCGTCTATGAAGCCCTTGTTCATGATCTTCGCCAACACAATGCCCAGCGTGGATTTGCCCGCGCCCGGCATGCCAATCAAAACGATGTTGTTGTCTGCCATAAAGCTTTCCCTCCTAGTGGGTGTTTATCCGAAAGCATGTTTCGCCATTATACCAGCCGCGCCGCGCGCGCGGAGGCGCCGCCGCACCGTGCGGAGTATCCGCACCCGCGTCGGTCGCAGCCCACGCCAGCAGCCCGCGCCGCCGTTACTCCATCTGCGCCAACGCGTCATCCAAAATCGTCTCGGTCTCAAACGCGGCCTGATCAACCACGTCCGCGTCCTTGCTTTTAAGCGGCAGCATCTCGCTGATGAGGATCGCGCCAAAAATGAGGGCGAAGCCACACACCAGTTTCAGCGACAACACTTCGCCATACAAAAGCACCGAAAACACCACGCCAAATACCGACTCCAGCGAAAGCAAAAGCGACGCCGGCGCCGGATCCACGTGCGCCAAGCCGACGTTTTGAAACACAAGCGCCAAGCACGAGGCGAACACCACCAAATACGCCATGTTCCACAAAAAGTCCGGCGTGATCACCGACGCCGCCGGAAGCGTTTCGGTGCACGCGCCCACGATCAGCCCGCAAGCGCCACCGACCAGAAACTGATAAACCGTCAGCGCCATCACGTCGCACGTGTCCGTGAATTTCGACACATAGACAATATGGAGGGCGAAAAACACACTGCACACCAGCGTCATGGCGTCGCCGAACCCCAGCGTGAGGTCGCCCGCGCTGCCCTGCAGCGACACCAGCCCGATGCCCGCCACGCACAACACCGCAGCAATCAGGTTGTAGCGTGTGGGCTTGCGGCGCGCAAACAGCCACCACGCGAAGGGCACGAGCACACAATATGTCCCGGTCAGAAACGCATTTTTGCCTGGCGTGGTGTATGCCAGCCCGATGGTCTGCGTCCAAAATGCCAGAAAAACCAGCACGCCGATGATGCCACCGCGAACCAGATAGGTTTTCGTGAGCGCCGCAGCAAGGCGCCGGTGAAACACGCACGCCAAAATGATGCCCGTGGCCATAAAGCGCACGCCAATCAGCCACGCCGGCGGCAACACGTCCACCGCGTCTTTCATGAAGACGAAACTCAGTCCCCAAATAATCGTCGCCGCAACAATGAGCAGCTTATACTTGAGCTGCCCCATGCCTAGCGCGCACCTCCGCCGCCACCGCCGAAGCCGCCGCCTCCCCCGCCGGAGAAGCCGCCGCCAAAACCGCCGCCGCTGGAGAAGTTTCCGCTGGCAGCCGAGAGCGCGGAGTTCGCTGTATGCGTGGTGTTAGAAATTGAAGTGGCGAAGGCGCTCCCCAACGACGACATGGGGCTGCCGCCTGCAGTGTAGCCGCCGGTATACCAGAACCACCAGGGCATATAGGTGGCACCGTATTCGCCATGATACTCAAAGAGCTCCGGTTGCGTTTGGCGCAGCTGGCTGATAGCGCGGTCGGCCACGCCGAACAGGTAGGCATACACCATGAATTCGCCCCACACGCGCACATCGGTTGGCGGGCGTTCGTCTAGCGTGGAGAAATCGCGCAGCCAATTGCGCAGCGCCTTGCACTTAGCCACGACATCGTTGCCAAAAACACTGCGGCGCGGCATGTAATTCGCAATAACAAACAGCGCAATTGCCGTTGGAATCAAGAAGAAAGCGGGTATGAAATTCTCGGTCAAAACGCAGATGATAATTGCGGCGAAAAACGCGAAGCCTGCCACCATGGCAAGGTAGCCTTGATAGCGCTGCCCCTTCGCCTCGAAAAAATCGTAGGTATTGGTTTGCGCCGAGAGCATGCCTTGCCACGCGGTCATCGCGTCCAAAAATGCTTGCGGGTTGTTTTTGCCGTACTCTTTAATGGTGTTGAACCACAGCGCATTCGCCCCACCAGCGAACTGGCCGAACAGTGTTGCAACCGCCATCTGATCAATGGGGTCGGTCAGCGTGTCAGCCGCGGGCAAGCGCGTGATGTAGCAGTCCTCAATCATCCTTGAGCTCCCAGGGGACGCGGGGTAGCTGCCCGAGTCAATGCGAACGGCCCCGATGTGCGCCAGATGCATGATGGTTGCCACAAAGTCGTCCTGGCTGGAGCGATCCCAGCGCCACAACCGCCCGATGACCGCCGGGTGAATGCCGGGAGCAGGCACGTCGCGCCAGTACTCTTCGGTAAAGTCGGGCGTGTGCTCTTTGCCATACTTGAAGTACGCGCGCAGCGCCCACACAATAAGGAGCACGCAAATAAGTGCGGTTGCCAACACGAACAACAGCGAGAAGATGCGGTCGCGATTCGCCTGGTCAGCCCACATGCGCTCCTGGTCAAGCACCTCTTGCGTGTGCATAACCCCTTCGTGCGCTGCCAACGCTTCGGGCGACAGGTCGGTCAGCCACTCCACTGGGAAGAGCACGTGTGCTTCGGCGAACTGACCAGACTCCACTTTGCTGGCGTGGTAGGTGATGCTGCCGTCGTCGTGGATGTTGACGGTGCCATCAATCGGCCCGTGACCCCATGCTTTGACGTTTTCGCCCGGTGTGACGCTTTGGCCTTCCGGCACCGGTAGCCACACGTTCATGGTGACGTTTTCCGAGGTCTCCGCCCAGTCAGCGCCCACATATTTCCAGTACAGGTCAGCCACATCCGCATACGCCTGCGCGGCATTTGCAATGGTATAGTCAACCTGAATGATCATCTTTTCGTCATGCGCGCTAAAAAACACGTAGAGCGTGTTGCGCGCCAGGTCATAGGAGTACGCGTCTTTGGACGGGCCGCCCGCATCGCGCCATTCGGTAGCGAACGGCACATCGTCCAGCTCGGTGAGGTCTCCCAACAGTTCGCCCTGGGCGTTCGCCGTACCGATAGACACTGAGCGGATGGTGATTTCGCCATTTTTTGGCAGATCGCCGAAGTCCCACCACACCGCTGAAAAATCGCCGTCGAAATCAAACGCGCGCTGCTCCACCACATGCATGGAAGCGTCGGTTACCACCTGGGCTTGGATGTTGACGAGCGGCATGGTGTAAGATTTGGCGAAGGCTTGCGTCGGCGCCACGACCACACACGCAAGTGCCGCGAAAAGCAGCAGCACGCCAAACAGCGCAGCCAGCGCGCCCGACGTCATCCGCGACATCCGCACCGCCGCGGGCTGCTTCCCCGCGAGCCGCATCGCAGCCGGTGCGCTCAAATTGTGTGAATGTGTTCCTCTCGTCATGTTTTATCGGTCCTCTGTCCTTGCACATTCCCCAACGTCACGGTATCATAGCAAATCGCATCTCATTATTCGCGGAGAGCTGACCGAGAGGCCGAAGGTGCTCGCCTGCTAAGCGAGTATACCCCACAAGGGTATCTGGGGTTCGAATCCCCAGCTCTCCGCCACTTTGTGAATCCCTCGTAAAATCCCTTATTTCCTGCCCCCGCGCGACCCAAGTCGTTTGGCCTTTTGCGGCTTCTTGCGATACTCGGGATGGCGCTTCAAAAACACCGCGCGACACCACAGCGTCACTCCCAGGCCGATCAGCATGGTGAGCAGAAAGCTAAACGCCAGGTCGAAAACGGCGTCGTTATGCTCAAACCATGCATACAAACTCATGAGGGCGAAAAAGCCCGACGTGATTGACGTGACCCAGATGAAGAGTTTAATGAGGATCTCTTTCGCCCGCGATGGCGAGTGCTTATAGGTCATCACCAGGTAAATGATGGCGGCCACCACAGCCAACACCACTAAAAACGGTATGATTCTTGAAAGGCGAACCAACATCATAACTGGTGAGTCCTATCTAAAACTGTACATTGGGTACCGTATTTGCCTCAGCCTGTGCGACGAAACTATCTTTCTTCTGGAAGCCGAACATGCCCGCCACCAGCACCGCCGGGAACGTTTGGATGGCCGTGTTGTACTTCATGACTGTGTCGTTGTAGCTTTGGCGCATGTAGCTGATTTTGTCTTCGGTTGACTCAAGCTGCGCTTGCAACTGCTGGAAATTCGCGTTGGCCTTCAAATCCGGGTAGGCCTCGCTCACGGCGAACAGCGTTTTGAGTGCGCCGGTCAGCACGTTATCGGCAGCCATCTTTGCTTCGGGGGTCTACGCGTTCACCACCGCGGCGCGCGCTTGCGTGACCTCGTCAAGCGTACCGCGCTCATGCGAGGCGTACCCTTTGACGGTTTCCACCAAATTCGGGATCAAATCAAGGCGACGCTGCAGCTGCACATCAATCTGCGCCCACGCGTTGTCCACCATATTGCGAAGCTTCACCAGGTTGTTATAGAGGCTGATCAGCGCTATGACCAGCACCACGACGATAACTAAAATGACAATGACCGCAATCCACATGATTGATGCCCCCTTTGT
>CAJTML010000007.1:21766-41053 GCA_910577495.1 uncultured Eggerthellaceae bacterium | reverse complement strand
GGTGAGCTGCTTGTAGCTACCTTCGTGCTCTTGCCACACTGACCAGCCTTGCATGACATCGTCGGCAAACAGCGCCGCACGCATGGGCGCCTGCACACCGGTGTTGGTGTCGGTTGCCGGGTCAATGCCGCGCTGCAGCTTCCAGCTTTCCTCCGAGTAGGTGGAAGCCAGGTCGCCCTCAGCGTCGGTGTAGAGATATGGGATGTCGAAGGTGAGAATGACCGCGTCGCCATCGGTTGAGCCACCGAGCACGCCGCCTTCAAGCGATTCGAGCAAATTGCCCAGCTCGTATTCGCCCGACACGTTGCCCTTCTTGACGTAAAAAGTGCCTTCGTCGCTGATGGGAGCGCCAAAAAGCACGAGCGACGGCGTGAAGCGATCATCGATGTCTTCGGTGTCTTCGCTCACCTGCGGCAACACGCGATCAGCCGAAACGAGACCCTCGGGGAGAAGCGCCTGACGGTTTTCTTCGGTGTCTTCAACGGTTGCAGTTTCGGGTTCTGAGGCGTTTGCATCTTCGCCCTCAGAAACGCCAGCAGCCGCCTCGTCGGCGGCCTCAGTTGATTGATCTGGGGAATCTGTTGCGTCTTCGCCAGCTGTTTGGTCGGCGCTGTCGGGGTTTGCGTCGTTTTCGTCAGCGTCATTCTGCGCGCCAGTTGTTAGCGCATCGGTAGTGCCGGGAAGCGTTGGCACGTCCGCGTTGGGAGCGGGATCTGCTGAAGCGCGCTCAACGAGCGGCGAGAGCCCCGTGGTGTCAAACATGGTGACTGCCAGCAGAACCGACATCACCACCGACACTGCGCGCACCCAGGGACGCGTCCTGAAGGACGGCTCGGTATATGCCGCGCTGTCATGCGACGATACGGCCTCCCCCGATGTTGCGTGTTGATGCTCGCTCAGCAACAGCCCTGCCCTGGCTTGTTGCGTTGCTGCATGTTGTTTCGAAGATGCTTTGGCGTTCTTCATAATGCTACCTTTGTCCAGCTTCTCTTCTTTGGAAACAGCTCCCCCTCTTTGGGAATAGTTCCCCCTACGCGCGCGTGTATCTGCGACAGATGCGCCACCGATATGCAAACGGTGCGCCGCAGATGCCAAGGCGCGTCAAATTTTCAATGTTCGATGGTACGTTTTTGCGGCATGACCTGCTCTTTTTTGCAGGTACAGTGGCGGCTTTAGGATTGCCATTCCGACAAAGTAGTCGTCACGCTCTGATGCCTCGCCTCACCGAGCTTGTGCTCTAACGAGCAATCGCGAAAACTGCTTTGACGCCTTTTGCGGCAAACACGATGTAACCCTCATTTACTTCTTTCGTGCTCACCTGCATTTTTGCAAAGTGCGTAAAGTAACCCTCACGATAACGAAAGTATATCTTTATTGCTACAAAACATCAACCATTTGGCAATATTCCAAACGGTGTTTGGTCTGATTAAATGAGTGGTTTACTTCGCTTTCGCTGATCAACGGGCTGCGCGCTTGCTCGTTATTGTTGGATTTTTTGTAGCATATGTGAAAATGGGGCGCGCACGCCTGCTTTTTGGTGTTTCGGGACGATTAGACACGGTTTTGTGCAACTGACCCACAAAACGAGGCACCCTACTAGCAATCTCTTTAAACTGATCAGGCATTTTGCAAGGCCTGGCGCCTCTTGAAGGGGTGCGCGTGCACAAAACCGGGTCTATTTGACCGTGACTGCGCTGGCAGTGGGGGTGCGTCCCCACCCCGCCCCGCGCCGCACCCCGCCGGCTATAAACTCCCCGCCCCGCCCCGTCGGCCGCAAGCTCCCCGCGCCGCCCCGTCTCCACAATGTGACATTTGAAGTGACCCTCTGTCACACTACACACAAAAAAGGCGAGGCCGTTGTGACCTCGCCTTTTGCTATCCTTGTAACTGTGCGCTCTGTGCAAGCGAAACGATGCTAAACCTCCAGGTTCTTAAATGCCTCAGGCACTTCCTTATAGCCCTTTGACTTGACTGCGCCGATGATCAGGCCAGCAGCCAGCCAAATAATGCCCACCACATACGTCGGCACATCGAATCCAGTGAACACGAACACCAAAATGGCAATGCCAGCAAACGGGCAGATGAGGTACTTCAGCCAATCGGCAAACGTATTGCGCTGCTTCTCCTTCACGAAGAAATACAGGAACACGGCGAAGTTCAACAGCACAAATGACGACAGCGCGCCGAAGTTAACGAAGCGCGAAAGCATAACCATGTCGCCAAAGAATGCGGTCACGATCAGTGCCAGGCCGCCCAGCACCAGCGAAGCAACCCACGGAGTTTGATACTTCGGATGCACCTTGCCAAAGAAGCGCGGAATCACGCCGTCGCGGCCCATGGAGTACAGCAAACGAGACGAAGCAGTCTGAGCGTTCATGATGTTTGCGATACCAACGGCCACGATGTTAACGACCAGCAAGATGTTGCGAAGCACCACGCCACCTGCGGCTTCAGCTGCGTCGAAGAAGCCAGTCTCAATTGAGATTGACTCCCAATCAGGCTGAATCAAAGCAGCAACATAGGTCTGTGCAACAAAGACGACAACCATGATGCACAGCGCAATGATGATACCTTTGCCAATGTTCTTCTCAGGTTGATAGGTCTCCTCAGCCAGCGTCGACATGCCGTCGAAGCCCAAAAATGACAGGCACGCAATGGATACAGCCATTGCAATAAAGTGCGCGTCTACCTCGCCTGCTTTCCAGAGGGGGTCAATGGACAGCTCGCCATAACCGCCACCGCCAAGCACAAACGACGTGCCAATTGCAATAAAGGCAATGACTGCCAAAATCTCAACAATAAAGATAATCCAGTCAATACCTTTCGACATAGAAATACCGCGAATGTTGACGAAGGTGTTGAACACCACGAAAACAACGACCCACAAATACCATGGGCTTCCCGGTACCAAAGCAACGCCCCAGTTCGCAACCATAACCAGCAGCAATGCCGGAACGAACACGTAGTCCAGCAAGATCAGCCAGCCAGCAATGAAGCCAACATGGGGGTTAATGCCGCGCTGTACATAGGAGTACACCGAACCCGCGATGGGGAACTTTTTCGACATCCACATGTAAGACAGTGCGGTAAAGCTGATGGCAATAAAGCCAACGATGTATACAAGCGGCGTCATGCCGTGGCTGTTTTGCTGGATCTCGCCGTAAATTGATTGCGGGGCGATGATTACCATAAACAGCACGCCATACAAAATGACGTCGCGCAGTTGGAGCCCGCGTTTGAGCTCCTGTTTGTAGCCGAAGGCCTCAATGTCTTCTCCCAGGCCTATAGTCGGCTCGACAATTTTGTCCGCCATGGCTTCCTCTCTTTTCTCGGGGGCAAAGATGATCGCTTGCACGCAGACGCGCGCAGACACAACCACAAGGAACAGCAAATTATAACTGTCACACGGGCGATTCAGGCATATTTACGAGTAAATTAGCCCACTAATGGCGAAAACTCGGGCAATTTCGGCGTTCCAATACGAAGGCTCAGCTGCACTTCGCACGGTTTGCATCCCTGACTGATTTCGACATCGCTTTGAATTGACATGTACATGTAGGTGTCAGCCGCAGACCAACCAGTCACGTTCATGAGCAAACGCTGCAGTTCTTTTGCGGCGCACATGACTGCTTCGTTGTACTCTTGCGCGCTGGCGTTGACGTACCACTTGCCCGCCGGACCGAACGTCTCAAGCACCGGCCAATGCAGCTCAAAGCCTTTCAGCACCGAAACGCGAACAGTGATCTCAGCAGGAATTTCAATGCCGGTGCCGCACAATTCGCCATCTCCCATGGCTGCATGCACATCACCCATCTGCAAAAGCGCACCCTCAACGCGCACCGGGAAGTACAGGCGCGTGCCCTTGGTGATGAGCTTGCAATCCATGTTGCCGCCATGGCTGCCCACGTAGCCGTCAATAACATCGGGGCCTGACGGCGCGCATCCAATAACGCCGATCATGGGATTGATGGGAAAACGCACGTTGTTAAACGTTGCCATGCCGCCTTCGATCGGGACTTTTTTGGTTTGATAGGGCATGCCTTCGAAAAGCGGTCCGCAGTGGTCGTCGGTGGCGACCGTGCCAACGGGGGCTACTTCGATGTCGAAGATATCAACCACCAGCACGTCTCCGGGCATGGCGCCTTCGACATACACCGGACCTGCTGCCGGATTGGCGTCGTTGTAGCCATAGGACAGATCCGCCATGGTCACCTCTTCGGAGGTCAGGCGGTTTGAGAAGCAGTCCAGCGTTTTGAACATGAGCAGCTCACCGGGCTTGGCGGTGTAGACTGGCTTGTTGTCCTTGGAAAATGCGTAGACCTGATCAGTGATTACGTGCATAACAGCCCCTTCTCGCAAATGCGCATATGTAGTGGCGGCGAACGCGCCGTGCGCCTATTGTACGCGCTTTGCAAGTTGGGGCTTACGTGGATATGGCGGGTCTATCAATTTTTGGCGAAACTGGGCTGCCGCAGCCGCAATCCGCTACGGCCTGCCACAACCCACCGCGAGCTGCTACAACCTGTCGCAGCTCTACCGCGACCCTGATTTAGTGCTGCTTGGCCGCCTTCATGCCGTTGGTGGTCAGCAGGTCAATGGCCAGGTCACTCACGCCTTTGACAATGAGCAGGATGCCGAGCACCATGACGAAAGTAACCGTGGCGCCAAACGGATTCATGATGATTACGATGCCGCCGATGGCAATGAGCGCGCTAACAATCAGCATCGGAATCCACGCGCTTGCCGGAAATTCGCGCATCTCATACGAGCGCACGCCGTCGACAATTCCGCTGATCAGCAGGAAGATTCCCATGATCAGCGAGAGGAACCCACCCACAAACTCAGGGAATATAAAGACCAGCAGCGCGCCAACAAGCCACGCCACACCCGTGATGAGAATTGAGGTTTCGCGATACTTTTTGGAGCCGCTGCGGAAATACGAAATGAGCGTGATAGCGCCCGTAATTGCCAGGTAGGCGCCGATGAGATATACCAGCGTCAGCGTGGCTGTCTCGGGAGCGACCAGCAAAAAGACGCCCAGAACTACACACAGAATTGCTTGCACGATGGTATTTGATCGTACGGTGGCGAAGAATTTATTCATAGTACCCTCCGTCTCTTCGTTGGAAACGTTGCAAACTCAGTCACGCCGCGCATTGCGAGCGTGTAGCAACACGCGACGTTGACTTCATTATGAAACAGGTGAGCTTTTGATAGCTTGCGGCAACGTCACCTTATGACAACGGCTTTTTAACGTCGCGCCTGTAACGTCGAATATGAAGGTGGCGAACTTTTTCGTGCTGAAAGCAAAATAGTTGTTGCTTTTCGTCTTAGGGTTCGCTATTGTAGATTCTTGCCCGTTAAAAGGCATAAAATAGTGCGGGGTGGAGCAGTCTGGTAGCTCGCCGGGCTCATAACCCGGAGGTCGTTGGTTCAAATCCAGCCCCCGCGACCAAGAAACACGAGGTCAGAGGATATTTCCTCTGACCTCTTCTCACAACTTGGGGCAAAACCAGAGCGGTATAAGCCATTTTGGGGCGAAAATGGGGCGAGATTGTAACGTCTGCTTTGGTCTTTCTGCTGCTTCGCCGAGCAGTGTTCCTGTCTTGCGAAGGACTCACCTATAATGAGATGAATAGCATTTTGACTAACTATGAACTGGTATGAGGTTATATATGGCTGGAAACAAAGACCTTTCTAATGCCATCAAAGCAAAGAAAGATGAGTTCTATACCCAACTTGTTGATATAGAAAAAGAGATGAAGTATTACCGAGATTACTTCAAAGGTAAGACGGTCTTTCTAAACTGCGACGACCCCTATGAAAGCAACTTCTTCAAATACTTCGCAATGAACTTCAACCGCCTTGGATTGAAGAAACTCATATCAACTTGTTACAAAGGCTCACCCGTTGCTCAAACACAACTTCCGTTGTTTGGCGATATTGAAACCAGCAAAGACGAGGTGCGTCCCTACAAGATTGAAATAACGGAAGTTAGCGACGAAAACAATGACGGAAAGATAGACCTATCCGATGTGGAGTATCTTCTTCAAAGCGATAAGAATGTCCTTTCGGTTTTGGACGGAGATGGGGACTTTCGCTCGGAAGAATGTGTGGCGTTGCTTGACGAAGCAGATGTGGTGATTACAAATCCTCCGTTTTCGCTTTTCCGAGAGTATATTTCGCTGCTCGTAGAACACGAGAAGGACTTCATTATTCTCGGCAATCAGAACGCCATCACATACAAAGAGACGTTCCCCCTGATAAAAGAGAATAAGGTCTGGCTTGGAGCGAGCATTCATAGCGGGGATAGGGAGTTCAGGGTTCCCGATACCTACCCGCTGAATGCGTCGGGCTGTCGCGTGGACGAGAATGGCGTGAAATACATTCGTGTAAAAGGCATACGGTGGTTTACCAACATTGACTACAAGCAGAGACACGAAAACCTTATCTTGTGCGAGAAATACGACCCAGAGAAGTATCCAAAGTATGACAACTACGACGCAATAGAAGTCGGCAAAGTCGTTGACATACCCTGTGACTACGAAGAGGGCTATCTTGTCCCAGTTGAGTATAAGCAGCAGTTGATAGACGCTGGGTTTACTTTGGGCAGCGAACGGCTTGACAGCAGTGGCAACTTGTGTGTGTGTGTGTGTGTGGACACAACCTCACTGCGGAAGATTGTCCCCGAAGAGCAGATACAGTATTGCTGCGGCGTGATGGGCGTTCCGATAACCTTCCTGGACAAATACGACCCGACGCAGTTTCAGATTTTGGGAGCGACGGAGAGCGAAGGGAAAGGCTTTTCCAACGGGATTTGGAATGCGAGCAGTGGGATTACACAGCCTCTCATAAATGGGAACAAGAAATACAAAAGGCTCTTCATTCGGAAGAACGCTTTGAGTGGAGCAGCGGTCTAATGGGCGTTCCGATTACCTTCATTGACAAATACAGTCCCGAACAGTTTGAAGTTCTGGGAATAACGGACAGGGATTGTCCAATGCGAACGAAAACCTATACCAAAGACGATACGTCCAGTTATAGCGACCTCAACAGAAGAGCGGCTATTAGAACTCCTAACGGATATAAGGGAACATATGCTCGTTTGCTGATTAGGAAGAAGATGTAGATGAAGATAACGCTTCATGAGACTACGGTAGGAGAGGTCTACCAAGGCTATATAAACGATGACGAGGAGGGCGTGTATGCCCTTGATGGGAAACTCTCCATTCGTCCCAAGTATCAGCGTGAGTTCGTCTATGACGACGCAAAGAGAAACGCCGTCATAGACACCATCACGAAGGGCTTTCCATTGAACGTGATGTATTGGGTGAAGACAGACGATGGTAACTATGAGGTGCTTGATGGGCAGCAAAGGACGATTAGTTTCTGTGAGTATCTTGATGGCAACTTCACTGTTGACTACCGTGGTTTCCATAATCTCACCGCTGATGAGCAGCAACAGATACTTGATTATCCCCTGACCATCTACATTTGCGAGGGGAAGGATAGCGAGAAACTTGACTGGTTCAGGACTATCAACATCGCTGGCGAAAAGTTGACCGACCAAGAGTTGAGGAACGCCGTCTATGCTGGCGAGTGGACAACCGACGCAAAGCGGCACTTTTCCAAGACCAACTGCGTTGCCTATCGCAAAGGCAAGGACTATTTGACTGGAAGCCCTATCAGGCAGGACTACTTACAGACAGTTCTGAAATGGATAAGCAACGACAACATTGAAGAATACATGGCACAGCACCAGCACGACAGCAACGCTGGGGTTGAGTGGGCTTACTTTCAGAAGGTTATTGACTGGGTGAAAGCGACTTTTCCGAACTACCGAAAGGAAATGAAGGGGCTGAACTGGGGCGGATTGTATGTCCAGCACAGGGACGAAACGCTGAACCCAACGGAGTTGGAAGAGCGGATAAAAGATTTGATGATGGATGACGATATCACCAACAAGAAGGGCATATATGCCTATGTTCTTGATGGCGATGAGCGTCATCTTTCCATTCGTGCTTTCACTGACGCTATGAAGCGTGAAGCGTATGAGAGACAAGACGGAATATGCCCTTCCTGCGGCGGTCATTTTACCTTGGAGCAAATGGAGGGAGACCATATAAAGCCTTGGTCAGAGGGCGGCAAAACGACCGCCGAGAACTGCCAAATGCTCTGTAAGGACTGTAACCGCAGGAAGAGTAACAAGTAGGATTATGCTGCCTTTTTGAAGGGGCAGTTTTCGGTGCGTGGGAGCAGGGTTCTGTAAAGTAACTCGTTGTTGTTCACTATCCCAACCTCTTCATTCTCTACAAGAAGAACCCCAAAACCTGTCTCACTACAATCTTGCGTGAGGAACTCTCCAATGTAATCCCTCTTTATGTCGTCATAAAAAACCTTGCGACCAGTTGGGAACAGCGTCAGGATAGGGAACTGCTCCTTGTTGTATGCGAGGATAAACCGATAAGAAACCCCGTCCTTCTCCATCGTGTCGCAAATCAACCCATACTTCTCGCAGGAAGGGTTCATCAGGTCGTCTATAACGGGGTCTAACTTTCCGCTGGTGAGAGCAATGCGGGCAGGAAGGACATAGGCGGCATTACAGCGATTACAGCAGAAGCCATCTGCGACAGGAAAAGCGTTGTTTCCATAGCCATAATAATCCTCTCCGCATACATCACAGGTTTGTGGGTTTTTTAGTTCCTCGTCCTCTATTTCCGCCGCCCACGGAGAATGGGCGATGAAACCTTCGTATGTCTTGTCGTAGTCCATTGGTAATACTCCTTTGTTCTTCTACGCAGAGCGTCTAACTCTGCCCTGATGGTCAATCGGATAGCCGTTTATTACGGCTTGATGTATTTGAATGAGGTCTTCCGATGGACGCTCTACCTGTATCAGGTAGTCGTATTCTTCTGACCTGCTAATATCGGGAGGGTGGTCGCTAATCCTGTATCTCTTTCCCTTATGGCGAAAGTAGAAACTCTTATGAGAAGCCGCTGCCAAGATACAGTAAAGAGAACAATAGTCTTCTATCTCCCTGAACGAAACTCTGGGCTTGTCCCTTGCCCTTGCGGTGTTTCTTCTTTTCATCTGAAACACCTGCTTATGCCACAAGAACAGTGGTTACTTGCTCGCCGAAGTGTTCAAGGATTTAACATAAACCCTCGGCATTTTGGATATAGCCGTCTAACATCTGCTTATCCATCGGGGTCAACAAAGAGCAAGTTTGGAGAAGATACTCTCGCTCTGTCGTCCAAGCGAGTTTGTTGTTGCCAACGGTAATCTGGGCATACTGGGGTTCTTCGCCCTTGCTCTGGTGTAGATAGCAGAGACAGTAGGTGAGGTATACGCCGCCGCTCTCTTCGTCTATCTGTTTTGCCTTTTGGGTGTAATACGGGTGAGCGGGGAACATCCCTTCAACTTCATGAACATCTTCATAGCGTGAATATGCCCAGAGAATACCTTTCTCAAAGTGCTCAACAATCCTTTCGTCAACTCCGTGCTTCACAAGTATTTCAAGGCGGCTCAACGCTTCTTGTCGCATTTCTTCTGCGGTTGCTGTATCTTTCACTTTGCTAATCCTTTCTATGTATTGGATTGGTGTCTTCTATGGGCAGCGTGTATGCTTTGGTCGGCTACGCTGCCCTTTTTAGTTCTGCGAGGACTTCTTCTGGCAGGTCAATCTCAATGAAGGGACAACCCATTGAGCAGGAGTAGTCGTGTGCCTGTTCAAGGCGGTCAGGTTTCACGATGGCGTGATTGACGCATTCAATCAGGCTTCCAGAGGTCTTTATGCCTATACGCCATTCGGCTTCAATCTGCTCGTCTGACTTGGTGGGGTCTGCGTCAAGGAACATAGCCGCTGTGTCTGCGAGGGGATTGTTGATGAAGGTATGAAGAGCAGCCACTACACATTCGTAATCCGTCTTGTAGTTCGTTGAGAACCTCGCACTTCCTTCTTGGTGACATTCGGCGAGATTGACAGGCTTCCACTTCATAATCTCCTTCAACTGGGAGATTGAGAACTCATAGTGGGAGAGCATTGCCATACCGCCGAGAGGGCTTGCCACTTCCCATTGAGTGATACAGGCTACATAGGTTTTCTGTCCCGTTCCCTGCTGCTTTTTCTCATAAGCCTTCGCCGACGTTTTTTCGCTGTGGCACTGGTCAAACTGACGCTGGCGACGCTGTGCTTTCTTCTGCTGTTCTTTCTTCTTGTTCTTCTTCATCTAAATCACTCCTTTTAGTCGGTTGCGTTGATATAGAAGTTGAGTGCTTCACCTTTGAGATTGTTCAGGGCATAGCCGTCAATCATTTCCCAGATTTCTTGGTAGATACCAGCGAGTTCGGGGTCTGTCTTGTAGTGTTTCCAAACCTTGATGTTGGCGGAGATAGCCAAATCGGTAATACCTTGGTAGGAAAGTTCTGTAAGACCTTCTTTGATTACAGGCTTCATGGCGTTCAAGGTAATGACCGCCTGCCCGCCGTTTGCCATTTCGGCAATCTCAAAGAAGGTTTGGTAGGGGGTTAGCCCCATAGACATTCCCACCTTCTGTGCCGTAATGGCACTATTTTTATTGGCGGTCTTTGCCTTGTTGGTTCTAATGTGGCTTGCTTTGCTCATTTCGTTCACTCCTTCGTTTCCTTGTAATGATATCTGTTTATATCATTTCGCCTTTGTTGATATCATTATAAGATACCAAATGATATCCTGTCAACCCCTATTCAGTGCTTTTTTTGAAATGTTTTGATATCTTTTGTTGTAATATGCTATTGAACTGGTATAATGTAAGAAAAAAGATATCAAGAGTTAGCGAAGGAGATATAAAATGCCTTATGAAATCAAGGAAGGTTGGGAGAGCAGGCTTCCGAAAAACGGGACTATCGCCATGCGGCTTGAACCTGCCATCGCCGAAAAGATAGCGAAAATGGCATGGGAGAACGGGATAAAGACGACCAAGCAGGCAAAGTTGATATTGTCTGCTGGATTGACAGCAATGGAAGAGGGCGGCGAAGTCCCAGAAGCCGCCGTTCCGAACGACCAGATTTTCAGGCTGGTAGGGGATATTCCTTCTGATGTTGTTGACAGGTTGGACGCTGCGGCGGAAAAGCACGGGAGAACCCCACAAGCACAAGCACGCCGCTCCTTGATGGACGGGTTGGAACTACAAGACGCAATAAGTGCCGTAAGTGATTTACTGGCTCAAACGCCGCCACCTTTCAGCGAAGAGGGCTGGAAGCCCGACGCTGCGGAATGCCTCTCCTTCATAAAGGAGAGTATTGCCGCTGGAATAAGGAGAAGGAAACATCGGCTGGCTCTGAACAAGGAACTTGAAGAGGTCTACGACAGGCAAAATCAGGTGTGTGCCATCTGCGGTGAACATATGGAACTTGAAGAAGCGATGCGAGACCATATCGTTCCTTTGAGCGAGGGTGGGTCTCCGACAAAAGACAATATTCAGGTGATTTGTCGCGACTGTAATCTTTCAAAAAGAGACCGATAGGAGATTGTGAAATCTAATATAGATATCTCATATTGTCTTTGATAATCAGCGACAGCACTCCTGATTGGAAGACTTATAAGCGAAGGAATATAGCGTAAGCATTCCTGCTTTCACGCTTCACTGAACGAAACTCCTATACAGGACACCGAAGTATAGGAGTTTTCTTATGCCACTACATACCACCATTGACCGTTACTCCTTTGAGCAAGGTTTCAAGGAAATGGGACGAGATTACTACTCAACCGCTGGATACGACTACTTGTATGAGACTTTGGACGAGTTGGACGCAGAGTTTGATGTTGTCGGTATCTGCTGCGACTTCACCGAATACGACGACGGCGAAGCACTTCTCTTTGATTATGGATACATCTTGGACGAGCAGGGAAAGACCTTCGCTGACAAAGAGGATAAGATTGAAGCGTTGGTTGAGGAACTTGAAGACCATACGAGCATAGTCCACTTGGAAAACGGCGGGTATATCCTTCAAGCGTTCTGACCCGCTCCTTGCGATTGTGGGAAAACCTGAAAGGCGTTTTCCATAATCGTTATTGAACTAACCTGAAAACCCTAAATCCAACCATTCGTGTATTTATGCTTCTGAACCATAAACTCCGAAAGTGAGCAGGGAATAAGCCTTGCCATTGTCGGAAGGAATACTGCCATGAACAGGGTATTCATTGACCAGAGCGGATTTGAGTATATCCGCTACCTATCAGCCGAGCCACGCATGAAGTATGTTGACGGCGAAGCGACCAACGAGCAGGACAGGGACGATAACGGAACTCCTCTCTTCGGCATTGTCTGTCTCGCAAAGCAAAAGGGTGCGACGAAGCCCGAAACCATCACGGTCAAGGTCGCTCTTCCCCAAGAGCCGCAGATTGCGGAGTTCTCTCCTATCGGCTTCGTCGGCTTGACGGCACTCGCCTACAACAGCGGCAACCGTGCCCAACTTGCTTTCTCGGCAGAGAAGATGGGAAAAACGAAGGAATAGCAGCATGGATTGGGTTGAAGACCATTTGCGGCTGTCAATCCTCCTGTTCGGTTTCATCTTCTGCGGCGTGTTGGCTGTGTTCGGTCTATACGCCGCAGCCATCTTTCCATTATGGATATCTCTCGGCATTGTCTATTTCTCAATCAGACACCCCGAAAGTGAGGTCTCCTTACAACAGGACAGGCGGGACAGGCGAAAGAAACGCCTGAAAGAGCAGTTCTTGGGCTGCTTGCGTGATGGTGGAATAGACCCGCAGGACGAAGAGCATTTTGAATGCCTGAACGACAACCCCATTCACTTCGTTTACTACCCGATGTTATATGGCTCAACGGAGAAGAAGTTGAAGAGGATTGCCGAAGAGAGCATGCCTGTTTTCAGGGCTATCAGGGTTGATGGTGAGCAACTTCCGCCGAACGAGGACGGCTATTTCGGATACAAGGTCATCTATTACACCGAGACCGAGATAGCAACCCTGACGGCTATGGAAGTTCGCTTTGAGGACATGGAAGAAAAGCCGTCACGGAAGAGAATACCGATAGGGAAATACGCCACTGGCGAGACCGCCTATATGTCACTTGACGGCGTTGTTGGGGGCATGATTGCTGGGCAGTCCCGTAGTGGAAAATCTGCTGCCACCTCGTCTTTTATAGCAATGCTGTCCCAGTTGGAAAACGAGCGTCTAATAGTTTGCTCAAACAAGATTATGGACTTCAAGGCGTATGGGGACAGGGTTGAACTCCATGACGACCCGATTGACATTCTCAATGTGCTAAACGCCCTGAACAAGGAAGCGGAACGACGGAAATACTACTGCCTGCTTCACGACTTGAAGAAGATTGAGGAGTTCTCCGATGAACTCCCCCATGTAACTCTGATTATTGACGAATACGCCATTCTGCGGACTACCGTCGTTGAGACACCTGACAGCAAGAAACCCCGCAAAGTGGGCGACGAGGTTGATAGGGCTGTCTTCGTTGCGGCAAGTCGTAACGCTGCTTACGGAATGTCAATCTTCTTGGTTACCCAGCGTTTCATGTCGGGTCTCGTTGACACCACGACCAGGAGCCTTCTGACCTCCAACCTCCTTGGGTTCAGCAGCGGCGACGCACGAAGCGACGAAATGCTTTTTGACACGAGGGCAGACGAAGCCCCCTCCTGCGAGATACCCATTTCCTCCAAAGGCGTTGGATACATCTTCTGCGAGGGCTACATGAACAAGCCCCGCTTGTTCAAGGCTGCCTATATAGACGAGAAGACAGAGAAACGCATTGTTGAAGAGACAAAGCATTTGAGACCAAAGGACACCACTTATGAAAGAGAAGAAGGACTACCTCTACAAGCATGAGGTAGATAAACGAGATAAAAGGAAAGCGATTGCCAAGGCAATCAGCGAAGGAAAGACATACAGGGAGATAGAGGAAGGGCTGAACACGAGCAGTGCCACCATCTCCGCTGTGAAAAGGCTTATGGAAGGAGAGTAGGGACATGGAATACCTGATAGGTGGGTTAGCCCTGATACTCCTGCTTTGGGCTTGCTCTGGGAGCAAGAAGAACACCTCCGAATACAGCATTGAGGAGACCGCAGACGAAAGATATTGCGAGGTTGTTCAAAACGCCACGGGGAAGGTTGTGTTCGTTGGAGAAAGAAACCAGTGCGAAGACTGGATTGAAAATCATAGGTAAGTCGGTTGGAGCGTAGGTGAAGGGCGGCGAAGCCAAGCCCTAAACCTACGCTCTTTTACTTGACATATCCCTTACATTAGGCGGAAACCAATGGAAGAGAACGAAAAGCGAAAGGAGACCTTCCAATACAACAAGGTTGAGAAACAGGGCGACATTGTGGTTATTACGCAGATGACAAATGTGAATAGGCGATGTAGGACGGTGAAGGTCTCAAAGAACGCATACCGAGACAATGAGACTGGTGAGATACATGAATACCAGAACAGGAGCGTCAATCGCTCCCAGAACCAGAAGAGCCTACAACGCACCTTTCAGACCATAAGGGGCTTGATAAACGCAAACGCACCCCGTAAGGACGCCCACAAGGTGAAGTTCATTACTCTCACCTATGCGGAGAACATGACCGACACGAAGCAGTTGTATCGGGACTTCAAGGCGTTTTGGAAGAGGTTTCTCTATTGGAACGAAAAGCAAGGCAACGACCGTCCTGAATACCTTCTTGTCATAGAGCCACAGGAGCGTGGAGCGTGGCACGGACACCTGCTTCTCTTCTACCCAAAGAAAGCACCTTTCATTCCGATAAAAGACCTGACAAACCTTTGGGGAAATGGTTTCACCTTCATTACTGATACGGACAACATGCGGAGCATTTCGGCGTATCTCTCCGCCTATCTAACCGACATTCCCGTTGATATCCAAGATGGCGAAGAGCCTGACTTCATTGACGAAAAGGGAGTTCCGAAGAAGGTTCTCAAAGGAGGCAGGGTTCATCTCTATCCCACTGGAATGAACATCTACCGTTGTTCCCGAGGATTGAAGAAGCCAGAGAAATACTTCGTGTCGGAGGATATGGCTGACAACTATCGTTTTGAGAACGACCCTATCTATTGGCTTGAAGACGAGATTGAAAACCCCTCAACTGGTTTCAAGACGACCATTAGGAAAGAGTGGTTTGAGGACGAGAACTTCAACTTCAACGAGTGGGTTCAGCACTTCTATCAAGCAGCAGAATAAGGCTACTCGCTTTCAATAACGGGGTCAGAGCGTTTTGGCTGCTCGTATGTTCCAAGGAATGTTTTAGCAAGTTATCCGATGGTTAGGGCTTGCTTTCGTTTTCTTCTTTTCGCATTCCCTACAAACCAAATAATAGTTTCCTTTGGTGAAAGTTCCGCCTTTGGAAATCGGTGTAATCAGCGTTCCGACCATATCTTCTATATCAAACTCTTTTCCACATTCACCGCATTTGCCATGCTGTCGTATATAGGCTTTGTCCTTATCGGTTTTTCTGTCCTCCCAGAATAACTTTTCGTCTTTCTCCAACTGTTCTTCAATCGGCTTGGTCTCAATACCGCTTTCTCTCATGTCGTCAAGTAGATTGGCGGCGTTGCGAACATTCTCGTCAATCTCGTGGACATATCCTGCCGTCGTGTTGATGTTGGTATGTCTCATTATCGCCTGTGCCGTTTTCAGGTCTGCGTTGCTTACCAGTTCGGTAGCCATGGTATGACGCAACTCGTGTAGGCGATATCCCTTGTAGCCCGTCTTGTGGTATCGCTTGCGTCCCTTGTTGTCCCAAGTCTCTCTTACTTCGGTGTATTCTCCCAACCCGTGCTTTACGAACCAATCACGCCGCCATCTGTCAAAGGTTGCGGCTTGTAGTTGCTTGCCGTTGTCGTTTCTACATACGGGACTTTCCTTCGGAACACGACCTCCCTTGTAGAACTGCTTTGAGGTCTTCTCTTTCCAGCGGCGAAGATAGCGGACAAGTCCATCTCCAATGGGTATGACCCCACTTCCACCGAACTTTGGGGGTGCGTATTCTCCTTTTGAGGTCAGTTGGCGGGTAAGGCTTATCGTCTTCTTCTTGAAGTCAATGTCTCCCCATTGAAGACCCAGGCATTCTCCACGTCTGAACCCCGTTGAGAAAGCAACGCGAATAACAACCGTTTTCCCAGTTATGTCTTCGCCTTCTAACGCTTCTATCAAACGCTGCTGGTCTTCCCGTGTGAGGGCTTTTCGCTTGTCCTTGATGTCCCGCTTTATGTTCTGAACAGCACCGCTTGGATTGTGTTTGATTTCCCTACGTTGCTCGGCGTGTTTCAAAATCTGCTTCACCAGTTTCAGCAGTTTGTCTTGTCTGTCATTTGAACGACCCAACTGTTTGTTTTCTTTCTTGAAGTTATCAAGGTCGGTTTCGTCAATCTCTTTCAGTTCAATCTTTGCGAGAACTGTCTCTTTTATCTGTCGGATATACAGTTCTTCAACTTCAAGCGTTCCGACAGTCTGTTCACCCATCTCAACCCTGTCTTCATGCCATCGCTCCGCATAATCGCCGAAGGTGATGTTGGTTATGTTCCTGTAATCGTTTATCTCATCTTCAAGTTCCCTGCGATAGTCTTCTGCTTCTTTGCGAGCAGCACCTATGCTCTTCACTTGAAGTTTTCTTCGGGGGCTTTTGCTCTCTGGCAATCCGTGATGTGGCGGAATGCGAAATCTAACGGAGTAACCACCTCTTTTGAGTTTCCTTATTTCTGGGTCGGTAAGTATCTCTATCCGTCTACTCATTTTGACGCTCCATAGGTCATGATTGGTCAACGACCTTATTTTATCAGTAATGGGGCGAACAGAATAGATATTGGGGCGAAAATGGGGCGAATAATATAATGTAGTGTCCCAGTTGAGTGCTTTGACAAACACAAGGTCATACAATACATTATAGTCATTATAATAGAGCATACGACTACGATAATACGACCTTATTTCTTCTCATAACCCGGAGGCCGTAGGTTCAAATCCTGCCCCCGCAACCACCCAAATAACGACTACACGCAAGCTGCCACTTGCTGCCACGTCCGCATAGACTTCAGCTCGTCTTTAAGTTTTTCCTTCTCCAGCTCTGTGTCATAAGCCGCTTGCGCGCGAAGCCAGTATCCATCTGAAAGCCCAAAGAAATAATAGAATCCCACACCCTTAAACCGCAAATGGAATGCGCGAGACATCGTCTGAGAACTGCAGCTCATCGACCATGCCAACCAGCTTCTCGCCCAGATCAGACGATGTGTCTCCCTCGGTTGGCAGACCGCCAAAGCCATACGCCAGCAAGACTTCGCCAAAGTGAGCTGCGCCATCTGCGCTTACCATCCAGCCGTCCCCATACACCGGCGCTTTTTGCGTGGGACAGCTCTCATCCTGGCTATTCACTTCCCTACCCGACACAGCCACAAAGGCGCATCCGCCGTGTTGCTGCAGGAGCTCAAGCATGACGTCGTCAGTCACCGGCATGAGTGCAGGCGGCGGATCCAGATGCAAAGCACCCGTCGTGCCCTCATTGATGTCGGTCGTGAAATTGTATTGGAAGCTTTGACCAGGGGCGAAGGCAAACAGCCCAACAACTTCGCCATGATTGTACAGCGGATAGAGCGACAGATCGCTTTGCCACAGCGCGTCGTTTTCATAAACATATAGCGGAATGGCGAACCCAAGCGCGAAGTCGTCAGCAAGCTGATCACCCGCTGAATCATAGACGGCATAAGGCGTGGTGCCGGGAGTCATGGTGCCGGGGGCTGCTGCAGCTTCGGCTCCGCCAGCGCTCACATCACGTGCCACCTGGCGCTGCTGCACGATCTGGTCGCGCACTACATCCACCGCTTCCATTGTCGTTGCCGTATTGGTGCGGAACGTGTTTGCGAAGCTCAGTGGAACAAACCACACTGCAGCAACAACAAGTGCAAGCAGCACAACTCCGATGATGACAACACGAGACTTCCGAAGAACAGAAACAGATGACGCAGCTTTCATTCCGAACACCTCCTATGTGAGGTTCGCGACAGATAAAGCGCTAACAACTCTGACAACAGCATACCACGCCCCCCCCCGCAAAAGAAACCCCACCAGGACGACCGTCCTGATGGGGCAAGCAAATCCAATAGCACAGTTCTTACGCGCCAGCTCTTACGCGCCAACTCACGTGCGTTGGCTCACATGCGTCAGTACACGCGTGCCAGCTCGGCGAAAGCACTTAGAGCCGTTTTACCATGAGGCAGCGAATGGCGTTGAGTACCGCAATAATCATGACGCCTACGTCAGCGAAAATTGCCACGTACATGTTCGCAAGGCCAATAGCACCCAACAGCAAGCAGGCGAATTTCACACCGAGAGCCAGCACGATGTTTTGGTACACAATGCGCAGACACTTCTTCGAAATCCTGATGGCTTTCGCAATCTTGAGCGGGTCGTCGTCCATAAGCACGATGTCAGCCGCCTCAATAGCCGCATCCGATCCCATAGCGCCCATAGCAATGCCAATATCAGCGCGCGAAAGCACGGGTGCGTCGTTGATGCCGTCGCCCACAAAAGCAAGCTTGTCTTTTGCCGGCTTTTCGCCAATCAGTTGCTCAACTTTCGCAACCTTGTCTCCCGGCAAAAGCTCGCTGTACACCTGATCAATCCCCAGCTCAGCTGCCACCTGATCCGCAACGCGCGAGGCGTCTCCGGTGAGCATGACCGTCTTTTCGACACCTGCTTTTTTCAGGTTAGCAATGGCTGCTTTTGAGGTGGGCTTCAAGACGTCGGAAATCACAATGTGACCAGCGTATTCGCCATCAAGTGCCACGTGGATGATGGTGCCGGTTTGATGGCACTCAATAAAGTCAATGTCAAACTGGCGCATCAGCTTGGCATTTCCAGCATGCACCTCAATGCCGTCAACAACCGCAATAACGCCGTTGCCGCTGATCTCGCGAATGTCCGTCACGCGGTTGCGATCAAGCTCTTTGCCGTAGGCGCGCTGCAGGCTCTTGCCAATCGGATGGGACGACGCAATCTCTGCCAGCGCGGCCAGCTCAATAATCTTGTCCTCGGACAGGTGGTTGTGATGGACGCCGTTGACCTCAAAGACGCCCTGGGTCAGCGTACCCGTTTTGTCGAAGACGACCTCCTTGGTTTTCGACAACGCCTCAAGGTAGTTCGAACCCTTCACCAGGATGCCTTCCTGGCTTGCCCCGCCAATGCCAGCGAAGAAGCTCAGCGGAATGCTGATAACCAGCGCACACGGGCAGCTGATAACCAGGAACGTGAGCGCGCGATAAATCCAGGTGTGCCACTCGGGGT
>CAJTML010000007.1:0-21726 GCA_910577495.1 uncultured Eggerthellaceae bacterium | reverse complement strand
CAGTAGCAGACAACGGGAGTGTAGATGCGGGCGAAGCGCGAGATGAAGTTCTCCGAGTTTGACTTGCGTGAGCTGGCGTTTTCCACCAAATCCAGGATTTTGGACACCGTGGATTCGCCAAATGCTTTCGTCGTTTTGATTTTGACGACACCCGTCATGTTGATGCAACCACTGATGATCTCATCACCCACCGCCACATCGCGCGGCAGACTCTCGCCCGTCAGCGCGCTGGTGTTGAGGCTGGTCGCGCCTTCTACAATAATGCCGTCAATGGGGACTTTCTCGCCCGGCTGCACCACGATAATGCTCTCAAGGGGCACTTCATCAGGGTCAACGCGCTCAAGCTTGCCATCCACTTCAATGTTGGCGTAGTCAGGACGAATGTCCATCAGCTCGCTGATGTTGCGCCTGCTCTTACCAACTGCATAACTCTGGAACCATTCGCCCACCTGGTAAAACAGCATGACGGCAATGGCTTCAACGTAGTCGCCGTTATCCATAATGGCAAGCACCATAGCGCCAATGGTTGCCACCGCCATGAGGAAGTTCTCATCAAAGACTTGGCGGTTCTTCATGCCGCGGATGGCCTTGCGCAAAATGTCATAGCCAATGCCCAGGTAAATGGCGAAATAAATCACAAAGCGCAACACGCGTCCCGCAGAAGGTACGGTGAACTGGTCAATCTGGGCGAATGTTTCTGCCGAGATAAATTGGAAGATAAACATCAGCACCGAAACCACCAAAATGCGGATCAGGACACGGCGCTGTTTTTTAGTCATGCCGTTACCACTCTTGCGACCCGCGAACACCAACAGCCCAACAGCCATAAGTGCCACGATGGCGAAGAGGATATCGATAATTACTTTTTCCACGGTTTGGTTCCTTCACGCTTCAAAAGATTAGCTCGTTTACAGCTCAATCTCGCAATCAGGCTCTATCTTCTTGCATGCCTTCAGTACATCTTTCATGACGCTTTTCACATCAGCGCCATCCTCAAATTCGACAATCATTTTCTGCATCATGAAATTGACGGTGGCATCTTGGACGCCGTTGGTTTTGCGTGCGGCATCCTCCATGAGGTTGGCACAGTTGGCGCAATCCACTTCAATTTGATAGGTCTTCTTCATGATGGTCTCCTTCGCTATCGTTTGAACGATTAAACGTTTGTTTAATTATGGGGTGAGTATACGACCGAAAATGATACGTGTCAACAATTAAGCAATCTTTTATTTGTAAAGATTCGGAGGGCTAGCTCGTGCTAAAATCAAAACCACAATTGAGGAGGACACGCATGAACGAGATAGTTATTCCGCACGACCACGGCAACCATGATCAAGAAAAGGCATTTTCTGCCTGTTTAGGTAATGAGGGAAATTTCGAAACGGTCGCGATACTCTTCAAGTCACTTAGTGATCCGACGCGCATTAAAATCTTTTGGCTGCTGTGCCATTGCGAAGAGTGCGTTATCAATATCTCTGCGCTCATGCAGATGTCCAGCCCCGCAATCTCCCATCACTTGCGCGCGCTGCGTGCCGCTGGCCTGGTAGTATCGCGTCGAAGCGGCAAGGAAGTCTACTACAAAGCATCCGAGTCGGAGCAGTGCAGGCTGCTACACTCAGTGATCGAAGACGCCCTTGAGCTCACCTGCCCGCAGTGCATGTGACAAAGGGTCACATCAAATGTCACATCGCGAAAGCAATAAGCACTAACCTTCGCGATCAATCAGATCAACCAGCTCAGGGGTCGACGCCCAAACACGAAGGGGCCGACCCCGAGCGATTTTCGCAACTTAGCCTTCGAACGCGGTGGGCGCCATGAGCACTTTGCCAGTGCCGCGATAGACGTTCACCAGGCCTTCGCCAGAAGCAGCAGAGCCAAGCAGTGACTTCGACGAACGCTCTACCGTAAAGTTCAGCGACGACGACCACGCCATAGCCTGATTGCCGTCAATTTTGAGCGTGTCGTTATCAAGCACGATCTCAATAAGCTCCTCGCGCGGGCACGGAGACTCCAGCGCCAGTGCGCCATATCCGTTGATCGAAAGGTTGAACAAGCCTTCGCCACCAGCAACTGCCGAGGAGAGATTCGAGCGCATCACAACCGAGTGCTGCAAGCTTGAGTAGCATGCCAAAAACAGCCCGTCATCAAGGACGATGCTGTTTCCCCACTCGGCCACGTCCAACAAGATGATGTGCTTATAGGTGGGTTCCAGTACAAGCATGCCGGTACCTTTGTACTCAGGCTTGACGGCTGACTCATTGGTGACCGCACCGCGCACCATCTTGCCCAAAAAGTCGCCCGCACCCTTCACGCCAGAGGTCAGCTCAACGTCGCCCACCATCCACTGCATAGCACCTGCTTGCACGGTCACTGGCGCTTGCGAAAGATCGCAAACGACCTGGCGACGGCGCACATTCATCTCCGAGCTGAACCACGCAGTTGCTGCGGTTTCAGGTGTGACCGACAAGTCGCGCTTCCACTCGATCACCTTGAATGCGCCCAACTGGCTCAAAACGGTAACGTCGTCGTTGCCTTCGAAATTGCTTACTTGAAACATTGATGCCCCCTTGGCTCTCATACCTTACCAATTCGCTCATTATACTGCGTGTGCCAAATCGCGCGATGGCACACATGCCGTAGCCACCCCGCGTGCGCTCTTTGGCGGTTTCGGGTCAATCAACCCCGGTTTTGTGCAAGTGAGGCCCTCACCAAAGGCATTCCGAGCCATAGTGCCGTCATCCGGTATCCGCTAACCAGGCCTTTTCGCGAACCCTTCGTCACCGCGCCCGACGCGGCTGCACAAAACCAGGGTTGATCGTCCACTACGCCAAAAAAGCGGGCTGAGCACCATGCCCAACCCGCTTTTCAGATCCGCCTTAAAGTTCGCGAATAATAGTACAATTCACCTTGTTAGCACCATGCATCCTGAGTCTTCAAAGCCCTAAAGATATATCGCGACTGAGATAAACTACCACGGACACTACCCCACGCCTGTCCCATAGTTGAACCAATCCGGCTCTGCCAGCTTTGCGATACTCCAACAAACACAAGCCCCGCCAGGGTCAACCAGTCACCTTGCTAGAAAGAGGATCCAGCATGAAAGACTTTTCGCTTACCAAAGAAGAACTTGAAGAAAAACTTCGCGAACTTGAGAAAAGCAGAGATGGGTTTGACCAGCTGGAGAGGGTGTTCGCATGTTGCTACGCTCCTGCAGCTATTCCTGAACTCGAAAAACCTGTTCCCAAAGCTTGCACGGAATGCGGGAACAACTTTGAGATAACCGGCATGTACGGTCACGGCAACGCGAGCACACTGGAGTCTTATGAGGAAATTGCAAAAGATTTCCGAAAGCTTGGCTACGATGCACACATCTATTATTACTGCGATACCTGCATCACCAAAAAGGGTCTTCCTAAATATGGCGAATATGACGAAGAAGATACTCATGTCTTTTTCGCATTTAAGGCAAAAGGCGCGGACGAATATCGTCTCACGCCACTGCGAACTACCTTCTGTCACGAAGACGATCTTCTTATAGCGTTAGAATTCCTCAAAGGAGCGCCAAACTATCAAGAAATATATAATGAACTAGCCGTTGTGGTCGACGCTGTAACAGCCGACGAATACAAAGACTGCATCACGCGCGTCCTCGGACTGGAGCTAGACTCATGATAGCCCTGCCAAGCGTTGCCGCCGTTGAACTCACGTATCGCTGTAACCATCGTTGCCTATTTTGCTCCTGTCCCTGGGAGTCGGATGTAATCGCCCGGGGCGAAGAACTAAGCACCGAGCAATGGATCCAGGGACTCCGCGAAATACAGCGCAGAGGCACCACCATCGTCTCCTTCACCGGCGGAGAAGCTACTTTGCGGCCGGATCTACTGGAGCTCATCGACGCGGCAATCTTCCTGGACTTACACCCCTGTCTCATATCCAACGGCAGATTGCTTGACGAAAACATGCTGCAAGCCCTCCATGCACGTAATGTCAGTCTTAGCATAAGCGTTCCGGGAATTGAGACGTTTGAGCAGCAAACTGGACACGACGGCGTCGAGCATGTCATGAGTCTTTTCCGAGCTGCGCGAGATTTGGACATGCAGGTTACCGCGAATATTGCTGTTACGAAGGTCAATCTACCTGAACTTTATGAAACCATAGCTTATTCGCTCATAAATGGCGCCTCGTATGTGCTGCTCAACCGCTTCTTACCTGGTGGGCGTGGCCTTGATAACAGCAAGTATCTTCTTGATTGCAACGAAATTAACCAGATGTTGGAAACAGCTGAAGAGGTGCTTTCAAAGGCAGTGCGCAAAGGCCATATTGGAACTGAGTTACCCTACTGCATTGTTAACAAACCCGACTCCTTTAATGCCTTAGGTGTCGCTTACCAATGTGGTGCGGCGAAATCGTTTTACGCCATCGATCCGAGCGGGTATGTCCGCGTATGCAACCATTCCGAGCAGCGACTTTGCAGTATTTTCGAACTAGACAAGCTTGAGCAGGATCCGTATTGGAACCGCTTCACCAACCGAAACTATCAGCCCGCTATGTGCGCAAACTGCGAGCACACAGCAATTTGCGACGGAGGCTGCAGAGAAGCAGCGCACGTGTATGGCGGCAACGTTTGCGGCGCAGACCCCTGTCTTCAAACCGCATAGCAAACAACGAAAGAGCTCCTATGAAAGCCTACATCCACACCGTTGGCGGCAAACCATTTAATGATGAATGCGAAATTGCCATGCGAGGATTTCAGAAACTCGGCGTGGAGTGCATTCAATTCTCTTCAAACGATGTGCTTGATCAGGCTAACCGTGAAGATATCGTCGTTGGCGGCCTTCTAGTTTGCGAACACGCGCTTGCTCTTAGAGGCATACAGCCGCCCAGCATTGATTACCCGGAACAACTCAAACCGTTTTTCGGGCGCCATATCTGGGCGTCAACCATTGGCGAACTTCGCGAGAAGACTTCCCGCTCTTTATCAAACCCCAACAAGAAAAACTCCTCCCAGGTCGCATTGCCTATAACTGGGAAGACATCACTGACTATCTTGCCATGGGCGACGACTTCGCTATCTGGTGCAGCGAACCAGTTGAGTTTGTTGAAGAGTGGAGATCGTTTATTCGCTGTGGCGAATTTGTCAATACAGCATGCTATAAGCCAAGTCTCCATGAAGAAGGGCCAGATTTTGATATGCTGCACGCTGCAATAAGCGCCTACAAAGACGCACCAGCAGCTTATAGTTTGGACTGTGGCATTACCGCCGGCGGAGAAACACTACTTATTGAAGTGAACGACGGGTATGCTCTGGGAGCTTATGGGTGTAACTGCATTTCGTACGCGCTTTTCTTGAGTGCTCGTTGGGCAGAACTGGTAGGAGCGGCTGATCCCTTCGCGCATCTTCCCGCCACTGAGTCCGCTTGAGCTACTATGTTCCTGGAAGAAAAACGCTAACAGCTAAGCAACCAGGACAGGCAACACCCAATGATTGACCCGAAATTAGCGCAAGCACAATACGAAAAAGCAGCGCCGACAAAAGCGCCTGCCAAACCAAAGACGCCCAAACCTGAACTTCTGCTGCCCTTTGCCGCTCATTCGCTCGCAGGCGAAAGCCGCATCGAATCCAGCACCATACACAACATGTGCGCACAAGACGAAGACTTCGCTGACCTGCAGGTTTCAAAATCTGTCTTCGCCAAATGCCAGTTCTTAGACTGCCATTTTGAAAGCGCGTTTTTCGAAGACACCATCTTTGAATACTGCAACTTTTCCACGTCGACATTCCCAAGCGCATTCTTTCGCAGATGCGTGTTCAAAAACTGCAAACTCTTGGGTGCAACGTTCGCCGATTCCCTCTTCAATGACGTGCGTATTCAAGAAAGCACTCTGGAGTTTTCCACGTTTGCCCATGCCCGCTGGAAAGACGTGCAGTTCGCAAACAGCAACCTGGCTTCAGCAGATTTGAGTGACATGCAACTTACGCGCATCGCGCTTGACACGTGCAATCTGGTTTCCGCATCGCTGTTTCGCACCAGCTTGGCAGGGATTGACCTGACCAGCTGCCAGCTTGAGGGTGTCGTTGTTTCGGACGCCATGAGCGAGGTGCTTGGGGCGAAAATGGATATCTACCAGGCTGCTATCTTCGCGCGAAGACTCGGCATTGTTATTGCTGACTAGTTATTGCTGACTAGTCGGTCTCAGTAAGGCACGCACTCCCGCGCGACATCAGCGCGCTAGAGGGCACATCCCCTCCTGTGCGGTTTCCGGTCAATCAACCCTGGTTTTGTGCAAACACACCCCTCACCAAAGGCATCCCGAGCCATATTGTCATCAACCGTTATCCGCTGACCAGGCCTTTTCGCGAACCCTTCGTCACCGCGCCCGACGCGGCTGCACAAAACCAGGGTTCAGCGTCCACTATGCTGCGCGCAACGCTTCTCGGCTCGCGAAACTTCAAAAAAATGACTACTTTACATTGTAAAGCAAAAGGATTATCATTCCCTCGCAATCACTTTACACTGTAAAGTTGAGCAGCGAAACACTGAGGGAGGGCAAGCAACACTATTGGCCGCTTGCCACAGAAAGAGGAGGAGAGATCATGGGAAAAGCAACTGTTTCCCGGCGTGATTTCCTGCGCGGCGCTGGCGTTGTTGGCGTAGCCGCGGGTGCACTATCAGTCATGGGTGCTCCAGCTGTAGCCGTCGCAGAAAGCGAAGCACCAGTTCCAGCTAATGCAGAGCTGGCAAGCCCAACTGCTTGGGTTCCCGTGCAAAAAGCCGCCTGCCCAGGCCCTAAAGGCCCGGTGGCTTTTGAGGCGGAGGACATTCCGACAGACCAAATCTCAGCAACCGAAGACCACGATATCGTTGTTATTGGTGCTGGTATCGGTGGCTTGATTGCTAGCCTGAAAGCTGCCGAAGAAGGTGCCGATGTCGTATGCCTGGAAAAAATGACGCGTGGCCGCGCCTGCTTCGAATGTTTTGGCGCCGTTAACGCCAAGTGCCAGGAAGGCACGGACTGCAAGCCGACCCTGCTGCTTGATGAGCTCTATCGCAGCGCCTATTGGCGCACGCGCCCTGAGCCGGCTCGCACCTATGTGCATCGCTCGGGCGAAGCCACTAACTTTTGGCAAGACATGCTCAACAAGGCGCCGAACAAATTCCAAATCACCCCTGTTGGCGAAGTCCCTTCAACGTGCGGCATGCCCTGTCTCACCGATCTTATCCCCACCGAGCTGGGCTTCTACGAAACACCCGGCCTGCCTGCAGACACCGCCGTTCGCTCTGGCCTCTCTGGCATGTATGCATGTCTTGAGCTGCAAGAAGTAGCCAAAACCTACGACAATCTTGACCTGCGCTATCTCACCCCTGCCGTACAACTCGTTCGCCCCGATGGTGGCCGCGTTGAGGCTGTCATCGCCAAAACTGAAGATGGCTCCTACATTCGCCTCAATGCAAGCAAAGGCGTCATCATGGCAACAGGTGGCTACGACGCAAATCCCGAGCTCATGGAAGCATGGACGCGTCCCGAAGACTACGCGTCTTCAAGCTGGTGGAATCCCGGCTGGGGCACTACTGGCGACGGCCACCTGATGAGCATCAAGATCGGTGCACAGATGGATCCATGCCCGCAGCCGGTCATGAACTTCCGTTGGGGTAATCCGGACTCGTTCTACGACGCACGCACCTGGAACGCCATTTATTTCGCCATCCTCGTCAATCCCGAAGGCAACCGTTTTGTTCGCGAAGACTTGCCCTTCCAAAGCGTGTCGAATGCACAAAACGCGCAGCCAAATTACGGAAAAGGCTGCTGGGAAGTGTTCGACGAAACCATGATGGAGGGCATGGACGAAGCAGCCATCAAGGAATTCAAGGACAAAGGTTGGCTGTTTGAGGGCTCCTCGCCTGAGGATTTGGCGAAACAAATTGATGTCGATCCGAAAGGACTGGCGGCAACTATTGCGCAGTACAACGCATTTTTCGAAGACGGCGTAGACACCGATTTCAACCGCGACCTGGCAACCACCATTCCCTTCACCGGTTCCACGTTTTACGCGCTCACCACAAACAGTTGCGTTCTGGCAACCGTGGGCGGCCTGACCATTAACGGTAATGCGCAAGTGCTGGATACCGAAAACAAGGTTATCGAAGGCCTGTATGCCACCGGCAATGCTTCGGGCAATTTCTTCGCCGGCAATTATCCGCGCCACATTCCAGGAACATCTATCGGCCGCGCTGTCACGTTTGGCTTTGTTGCTGTCGAACACGCGCTGAAAGGAGAATAGATCATGATTACCATTAAACATGCTGGTCATTTCAGCGCATCTCGCACCATTGTCGCCATTGTTTCGGCACTGATGCTCTGCCTGTGCCTTGCGGCATGTGCATCTCAAACGGATCCATCGCAAGATACCCCTGCTTCGTCCGACAACGCTGCTGTGCAATCCAGCACGACCGACACCGCTTCAGCCGATGGCATGTTTGTCTCTGACGAGCAGTGCATGTCATGTCACGGCGGCAGCTATGAGGCAGTGGCACAACTGACCGAAAGCTACGGTTTGAGCAATCCGCACGACTCTATTCACGGTGGATACAATTCGTGCGTGAACTGCCACGCGAAGGACAAAGAGATCTCCGACAATAAGTGCGAGAACTGCCACAGCTGGCCGCACAATCCCGTCGAAGGGCCTTTGGCCTCAGCAAGCGCAAACGAATCCTAATCGGGTCTGCGTTAGCTGCGTATTTTCACATAACCCTGCACCTATCAAGAAGGACGTCTTGCTGTTTGGCGGCGTCTTTCTTTGCGCTATTAGTTATACTTGTAAATAAACCTCACCCACACAAAAGAAAAGGAAGCATCCGTGCCCGACCTCACCAAGAAGCGCATAATAGACGCCGCAACCGCTCTCATTGAGCGCGAAGGGCTCTCTGCTTTTACCATGCGCTCACTCGGCAAAGAACTTGGTGTGTCGGCTATGGCAATTTATGGCTATTTTCCTTCTCGAGAAGACGTGCTGCGCGCCGTCATAACGCAGTTTATGGCCTCCCTCAACACCGTCCCTATACCCGGTGAGCGCTGGGACGACACGCTACGCAGAACCATGCACTCCATCATGTACACCAACCTGGCTCATCCAGAAATTGCGTCCATTTCTGTTGATCCCATTGTTGGCGAAGGCGGCCTTGAGAATCATACAGAGACCATTGTCAATTTACACTTGGCGCAAGGCATGCCAGAAGAGATACTCAAGCCGGTTTGGGCTATGGTGGACACTTACCTTACGGGCTTTTTCGCGAATGCGGCAACCTGCAGATTCAAACACACTATGCCTGATCACGATTACGAAGTGGACATGGAAGCGCTCAAAGCAGAACCTGCCTGGAAACGCGTTATAGCAACCTCATATACCGACGAAGCTTTCGATAGAGGGATAGAAATGATTATTGCCGCCACGCGCGCCCTTGCCGCGCCAGATCCGTGCGACTGGCGCACGCCGACAGAAAGCTAGCGCACAAAACCTCATCGCTTGCTATCCTGACGATGCCATGCGCTGTTACCTTTCCGTAAACTAATTAACGTACATTTGTTCTAGTTTTTCGAGTACACTATACAACAACATAGAGCCAATGCAGATGCAAGCAGCGCCTTGAGCTCAGCGTAACTTGCCCATAGTTGATGGTGTTACCCCCACCATTCCGTCCCACATCTGCAAGATCCTCTCCATCCGGGGTGATGTTTGGAGGATACCCATGTCTGTAACGCTTCCTTTTTCCAATCGCTATGTCTTCGCTAAGGTTATGCAGGACAATCCAGATCTTTGCAAAGAGATCATTGAGCGAGTGCTTGGAATTAAGATTGAATGCATCAAGACCATCGAGGTTGAATCTGAAAGTGTTAGCATCGCCAACAGAAGCGTGAGATTTGATGTCTTCTTGCATAGTGCAGATGCTGCCTTTGAGGTTGAGATGCAAACCTATGAGCAAAAAGCGCTTCCCAAACGCATGCGGTTTTACCGTGCACAGCTAGACAGAAGAATGCTCGGAAAGCACGATGATTTCGATGCCCTGAAGCCGGTATACGTCATCTTCATTTGTACACATGACCCCTTTGATCGGGGGCTCCCCCTATACACCTTCAGAAGCTGCTGCGATGAAGACCCAACTATTCCCTTTGACAATGGCACACTGGATCTCATTTTGAACACGCAGGGTGATCTTTCCCTTGTGAATTCCGATATTGCAAACCTGCTACAATTCATCCAAACAAGCAAACCAGCAAAGGCTGATCCGCTAACTTCTAAACTTGCCACAGCGGTACAAGACGCCTTTGACGACGAAGAGTGGGTGAAAAGTATGAACTGGCTAGACTGGGACATCCGCGACGCGAAAGAATATGCAAAAGCCGAAGGCCGTGAAGAAGGTCGCGAAGAAGGCAGGACGCTCCTTCGCGAAACAACCGATAGATTAGTTGACGCCATGAAACAAGCAGGCTGCACGAGCGATGAGATCCTTACCGCTATCAGAAGTGAAAACTTTTCCGCAGCTTGCAAGCAATATGGCGTAGACGAAGGCTAACGAACTACACCCACATAACCTTTTGGGGAGCGGCTCCGCATTCAAAATGATAGCGAGCAATGCCAAGATCCATCTTGGCATAAAAGCCTAATCCGTGCTTTGCATGCACCCGATTATCGCCCTCATAAGTAAAGACGAATTTCTGCTGGTTAACAGCTGTTGGAGCCAAAAGTGCAGCTTCTACTCCACGCTTGAACCAATCGGGGGCTTGGCTGATGTCAGGCGACACATCTTCCAAGCCCTTCGTCTTATGGGGCTTCCCTTGAGTTTCACCATAACCAAGCGCAATAACCGCAGTGAGTTTTTCGCCATCGTTGATTTGGTAAGCATCAGTCACCTTTTGATAAGTCATGCCAACCCAGCAGGAGTTCAATCCAAGCTGCTGCGCCAAAAGAACAATGCGTTCACCGTAGTAACCGCAATCTTCGTCAAGGTTGGAACCTTTCGGCCCAATCAAAGCCAGATAATTGCGAACGCCAGAAAACTTGCCATACTTAGCCATGCGACAATCAAAGGCTTCGGGCTCGTCAACAACCAATTGCATGTGTAAGCCCGATTGAGCGTTGCACGTGCCAATTTCTTGTTTGAGTTGCAAGATAGTTTCAGGAGAAAGTGGCTCATCAGTAAAGGCACGAACCGAATGACGCTCTTTGATTGCTTGCATGATATCCATAAGCCGCCTCTTCCTAGCAAGTACAAGAATGGGGGAACAAAACAGTTCTGTTAATTCTACCGACCCGGTAAGAGATAATCCTATCTCGTTGATTTCATGATACAAATACACATACTTCTTAATGTTGTATGAACTTGCCATATAACCACACACCCAGAAAGCTCAGACTTATGCCACAGTTCCTTACCAAAGAAAATATCACCGCACTTGAGCACTACATCTCTGAGCACTACCTTGGTGCGCATGGCGTAGAGACAGATGCAGACGAGCCTCTTTGCTTGTGCAACGAAGCCATCGTGGCCGCTGCTGCTCCGATGGGATACCAACCCATGCCGCTATCAGCAGCCCGTGCGCCCTTACCTCTTTCCGAACGGCTTGACCAGTTGGACGAGTCGTTCGCGCAAACCGTTTTGAGGCTCATCGACGAGCGCAACCTCAAAGACTCAGCTGTCTACAAACGCGCAAACATGAGCAGACAGCTCTTTGCCAAACTGCGAAAAGACGACCACTACCAACCCACCAAGCGAACAGCGCTTGCACTTGCTTTTGCGCTTGAACTCAATTTGGACGACACTAATGCGCTCCTGTCGCGCGCAGGCTACACGCTGTCCCATAGTTCTAAGTTCGACGTCATCGTTGAATACTTTCTTGTGAACAACATTCACGATCTTTTTCAAGTGAACGAGGCTCTCTACGCTTATGACCAGCCGCTACTCGGCTAATCTGTCTGCCAAGATTTTGTAAATTCGCAGTTTACCTCCGTCCGTCCCCGACCGCGTAAAGTTCTTTTCATCACGCAAGCAGTACTACGCAAGCAGTGCCATAAGCAACCACCTGATGAAAGGAACAACCATGAAAGACTACACCGAACTCGTATTTATCCTTGATCGAAGTGGCTCCATGTCTGGACTAGAAAATGACACCATTGGCGGGTTCAACTCAGTACTGGACGAGCACAAAGCCATGGGCGACGACGCGCTGGTCACCACCGTACTCTTCGATCATAAAACCCAAATGATTTGCGAACGTGAAAAGATTTCGAAGGTAAAACACCTCACCCGCAAGGAGTACTACGTGCGTGGTTGCACCGCACTCCTTGACGCCGTTGGCAGCACCATTAGAACCATCTCTGCTGCACATAAAACACTACCCAAGCACCATCGCCCCGCGCACACCATCGTTGTCATCACCACCGACGGCATGGAAAACGCAAGCAAAACCTTTAGCTATGGGCATGTCAAAAAGCTGATCGAAAAGAAGCAAGGCAAAGGCTGGGAGTTCATCTTCATGGGCGCCAACATTGACGCCGCTGCTGAAGCTGCCAACTTAGGCATCGCCGAAGGTCACGCCGTGACTTACCGCGCGGACAGTGCTGGCAGCAAGGCGCTCTACCAGTCCATCGCGTGCGCCACTAGCGCAGTACGCGCATGCGGAGTACTGACCGAAGATTGGGCTGATGCCGTCGTGGCGGACAGGCGCGCACGAGGCTAACCTCAGCGCGCACTCCCGCCATTAAAAAAGCTACACCGCTTGTGAGCCGCGTTCGCCCGTACGAATACGAATGACCTCTTCAATGGGCGAAATAAAGATTTTGCCATCCCCTACTTCCCCCGTACGGGCGCACGCAAGCATCACCTCAACAATGTCGTCAACCTCATGATCCTCAACGACAATCTCAAACTTCACCTTCGGCACCATATTCAGCAGCACTTCGGTACCGCGATAGTATTCTTTCCAACCATGCTGGTTCCCGCATCCATTCACCTGGCTGATCGTCATGCCTCTCACGTTCTCCGCAAAGAGCGCTTCTTTCAACACTTCCATTTTTTCAGGGCGCACAATAGCGGTAATCCTCTTCATATTCAGCCCCTTTCGCTAGTCAAGTCCCACATATGCCGGATAGGCAGATTCGCCATGCTCAGCAACATCCAAACCTTGCGCCTCGGCCTCAGCACTCACGCGCAAGCTGCCGCCAAAGCACGCCTTCACCACCAGCCCAAGTGCCACATCACACACACCAACGAAGAGCACCGTCACCAAGATGCCTAAGATTTGCGCGCCTAAAAGTGTGGGATCACCGGTATACAGCAAGCCGCCGAACCCCGTCCAGGAAAGCTCCGGCACACAAAATATACCTGTCAAAATCCCGCCAAAAATCCCGCCGACACAATGGCACCCAAAGGCATCCAGCGCATCATCATAGCCAATGGCTCGCTTCAAGTGCGAAATGGCGAAGTAGCAAACCGGCGACACCAAAACGCCCATCACCAATGCAGCCCACGGCTCAACAAATCCAGCTGACGGCGTTATCACTACCAAACCTGCCACTAAGCCAGTACAGGCGCCAATGAGTGTCGGCTTCTTAACCAGGATGCGTTCACACACCATCCACGACACCACCGCGCTGCCGCTTGCGCACACCGTGTTGACCAGGGCAAGTGCCGCAATGCCATCGGGCGCAAACGCACTGCCTGCATTAAATCCGAACCAGCCAAACCATAAAAGCGCAGCTCCCAATGCTACAAATGGCACGTTATGCGGACGGTAGTTCATGGCGCCAAAACCACGACGCTTGCCTACCATAAGACACAGAATCAACGCGGTCATACCACTTGAAATATGCACAACATCGCCACCCGCGAAATCAAGCGCACCAATCATCTCTCCAATGAGCGATCCTTCGCCACCCCACACCATATGCGCCAGAATCGGATATACCGTGCACGTCCACACTGCCAAAAATGCCGCAATAGCACCAAACTTCATGCGACCTGCAACACCGCCCGTAATAATGGCGGTCGTAATCATGCAAAACGCCATCTGGAAAACCATATCTACAAACCCAGGGTAGGTTGCCCCATCCGTTGTTTGTTCAGCTTCGATCAACATATCAGTGGTTGAGCTCAGCAAGAAAAGCTGATCGAAACCGCCAAACACCGGATTGCCCTGACTTCCTCCATAGGCGAAAGACCAACCACACAGAGACCACGTCAGCGCCACAATTCCAATTGAGGCGAACACCATAATCATCGTGTTGCCGACGTTCTTTCTTCGCGAGAGTCCTCCGTAAAAGAAGGCCAACCCTGGCGTCATCAACAACACCAGCATGGTACACATAAGCATAAACGTCGTCGTTCCACTGTCCATCTCTGCTCCTTTCCTCGTGTACTACCAGGCAAAACTACATCGTTCGCCACCATAATCGCACGGATGACGCGCACACTTTTTTATGAGCAGCAGAGTTAACAAAACCGAACGCATCTTTTAACTGACAAGACACCTCAGCGATACACGCTGGAAACAAAGGAAAAGGTGCAGCCAACTTGTCAGCTGCACCTTTCCGAGCGAGGCACGAAGAGCCTGTCGTCTTTTAGTTGCGCACCTAGAAAATCCAGGGTTGCACGATCGTGATAGGAAGCGCTGCACTCACGATCAGTAAGCGGAGCACAAAGCCACCAACGAGCACACCAAGATCAGAGAATCCGCTGATCATCTGACCAGTACGCGACGTCTCCATTTCGTGTCCAGCAAACCACAACATCCAGCACTCAAGCGCAATGGGAATAATCAAACCGATCGCTACGAACAGCACCCAAAACGCGATAGCCCATTCGCCACTAATGAGCGTCATGACACTATCCCAGCCTGCTTGCGAGGGGTTAGCAGCCGTAATAAAGAGCAGCGCCATGACCAGAGCAATCTCAACAACCGGCAGCCAGAAGTGGAACTTCTTAAGCGAAACCACGGCGTTAAACTCATCGGGAGCTACAAACACGCCCGCCAGCAGCACCGCAGCCATGCCCGTTGACATCGCCGACACCAAAAACAGCACCGGCAAAAGCGCGTTGTTCCACAGCGGGAACCCTTGGCACACACCCAGCAAACAACCGGTGTAGACCGCCACGCAGATGCCCATAATCATGCCGACAATATCAAGCCACTTGGGGCTTTCCTTGTGCAGAAAGTCCATAATGAGCACCACAAGCGCAACCACCACAAAAACCGCCAAGCACACAACGCCCCAGGTCATAACTGAGCCAAAGTTCGTCAGCAACAGCGCGAAACGCAGCGGATGCAAAAAACCAGCATACGCGTCAGCCATAAGCAGACACAGACCAATAATGACAACCACCGGCGCAATAATGTGTCCGACGCGGATGAGCTTTTTGCACTCCGGGTGACGGAAGCGAATAAATACGGATGTGACGAAGGCGCCACCACCCAAACCAGCTAAGAAGAGATACCACGCAATGATGGATCCCCAAATGGGTTCGTAGGTCATCTCAATCACCTCACGTAATAAATCTTCGCGCGCGTCAAATCGCCCGCGATCGGATGAGCGCCACGCTCAACAATTGCCTTCGACAACTCTGAGTTCGGGTCATCCAAATCACCAAAAATACGAGCATGCGTCGGGCACGCCTCAACGCACGTGCAACTGGTTGCGCCGTACTCGGTCTGCACCGCGCAGAACCGACACTTGTCAACCGCGCCCGTCTGCGAATTGCGCACACGCACCTGATAGGGGCACGCCGACATGCAATACAGACATCCAATACAACGCCCCTGGTCAACCTCAACGATGCCATCGGCACCCATGTGAGCGGCCCCCGTTGGGCACACGCTTGCACACGGCGCGTCGTCACAGTGCATACACTGCAGCGGCACCGACTCAACGCTGACCGTTGGATACGTTCCGGTCTCTTTTTGCTCGTAGCGAATAAATCCTTCATCGGGCAGAAGATTGTTCTGCCGCTGGCACGCCGTGCGACAGCTATAGCAGCCAATGCATTTGGTCGTGTCTATCAACATTCCATAGCGTGTCATCATGCACCTGCCTTCGTTATCGTGACCATGCTCTCCTGCAGAAGCGGTGCGCCGTAGCCGGTCTCAAGGGCAAATGGTACAAAGCTTGCCTGGCGAACACCCAGGTCATTCGCGTTCTTTTCTTCGCCATCATCAACGCCGTAGTGGCATGCCATATAGACCACCGAAGGCGCAATAAGCTGCGTCACGTGCGCATTCAGCGCCGCCGATGCATGATCGTTGGCAACGGTCACCTTGTCGCCCTCGGCAATGCCTGCGCGTGCGGCGTCATCAGCATTAATCCAGATGCCTTCTAAGTCGTACTCCTTGGCGATACTTGCAAGCGGCGCCAAATCGGTCAATTCAGTGGCGAATAATATGGCCTGATTGCCCGTGGTCAAGCGGTATAGTCCCTCGGTTTCATTCGAAGCAACGGGTGCCACCCAGACCGGGTATGCGCTCACACCAGCAGCATCGGCCGTGGCGCTCACGCACTCAACCTTGCCCGAAGCGGTCGGCCATACCACTGCCTCATCTGCAGTTTCGCCCTGCGTGGTTGCACCAAATGCAACAGTTCCCACCGCGCACGCGCCTTCGTAGTCGGTACCAAGGCAGGCACACATTGCGGCTGCAGCTTCCTCAACCGTCTGCGGGAACGGAGCTGAAACGCCACTTGCAGCGGCCAACGATGTCATGATGTCAGCCACTGACCAGGCGTTATCAACTGCCGGCTCAACAGTTTGCGCCGATACGGTCACCACCGGCGTTTTCGCACCCGCAACCGTTGGGATCTGCGCGCTTTCGCTCCACACCAGTTCAGGTAGTACATACGTGCACCGCGACGCCGTCTCGGTCATGCGCGGCGTGATGGCAACCGTCAGCGCGCACGTATCAAGCGCCTGCTCAAGATAGGTCGGATCGGGGTATTCAGCCACCACATTAGCGTCAACCAAGATGAGCCCACCAACGCTGCCATCGTGCGCCAAACGCATCAGCGTTGCAGCCGAGCCGCCACGCGCAAGGGGCGCCTCAGCAGCCGTAATATCGGCTGCCGTTGGGGCAAGGGGTGCGAATGCGCATTTCGTCCAATCAACGGGAGCGGTCACATACGCGCCACCGGGCACATTCCAGCAACCCAAAATGGTGTTAGTCAGCGCAACGGCACGTGCTAGCTCGCCGGTGTTTGCATACGACCCGCCAAACATGGCCATCCATGTCAGATCAATGCATGCGGCAGGGGCTGCCTTCGCCAAAGCTTGCGAAAGCGCCACGATCTTGTCCGCCGGCGCACCCGTGATCTGGGCTGCCCACTCTGGCGTGTATTCGCCCAAAGCGGCTTGCCACGTGTCCAAGCCATCCATGGTTGCAGCAGCAGCCGCCGCGCGATCAGCGTCAGCCAACAGCTCATGCGCCAGCGCCAATACCAGCGCTAGCTCGGTTCCTGCGTGAACAGCCACATACTCGGTAGCCAAGCTGGAGGACTGGCTCATGCGGCTGTCCACCATCACGATCTGAGCGCCCGCCTCTTTGGCAGCCTCAAGACCAGCAATCGTTCCTGGATCAGGAGCATCTACGCTGCTTGCGCCCAAAATAACAACCATCTTGGCGTTTGCGTAATCCGGCTCATACGCGCTATAACCGGTGGCCAGCGCCAAGCCTGATGCTACCGAGCTATTCGCAGCTGATGCGCTCACGTAGGTGTTTGCGCTTCCCAAAGCTGCCAGCAAACGGGCGGTATACCACTGGGCAGTAGCCGTTCCGTCGGTAATAGCCGCAAGCGCTTGTGCTCCCTGATCAGCCACGATCGTGTTCATGCTGGAAGCGATCTCTGAGATTGCCGTGTCCCAGTCAATTTCGTCATAAAAACCTGCTGCGTTTTTGCGCAAGGGTGTATTGAGTCGATTTTCCGCCTGGCTTGCAGTGGCGGAACCAAACCCGCGGGCGCACAACGTTCCCGCAGCATAAGGGTGGGTGGTGTTGCCGATCACTTTATCTAAGGATCCATCAACCACATACGCGGCATAGCCGCATTGTTTTGGACAGGCGCTGCACTGCGTGTTGACTACCGTGGCGGTATGCTCGGCAGCTTCCGCATTACCCGATGCGCAGCCATACAGCGCGCTTCCCGATGCAGCTAATGCAGCGGTAGCAGCACTGGCGGCCACAAATCCACGCCTGGTAATTGCCTTCGTCATCATTGCTCTATCCTCTCTACAAGAAGGTTCATCAGTGGGCGAAAACGCCTACGACAAGCCTTCGACGAGGGTGGCACCGGGGATGAGCGTCGCTGTTGAAACAACGCCGTTATCCAGTACCTTTTGCGCAATGTCTTCCCAGTCCACGAACTTGATTGCGCCATTGGGGCACTGCTCAGCGCAGCGACCACACGAAATGCACTTGGTGGACGTACCCGTTTGCGCGTTGATGCGCGGCATATTCCACGGGCACGCAGCGGTGCACATGCCGCAACCGATGCAGACTTGGTCGTCTACCACACGAGCTCCCGTTTCCGGATCCGCATAGATAGCATGCACGGGACAGTAGTTCGCGCATTGCGGGTCGGCACATTGCAAGCAGCCCTGCACGGTAAACTGGCAGTCGCCAAAGATGCCGCCGCCGGTTCCAATGCCGTAGCCATAGTTGTAGTGCTCCCACACATGAACGCGCGCAATGGATTGCTGGGTTACGCCGTCATTTTTCAGCGTGCACATCATTTCACAACGCTGACAACCCGAGCAACGGGCGCGATCAGTCACAATCATCTTGGTGGGGGTGGTACGCAGATCAATGCGTCCCGAAGCGATGGCTTGGCTGGTTACGCCCCAGGAAGCCAAAACGCCGCCAACCACTAAACCTGCAACGCCGCAACCTGCCATAGCTAAGACAGATCTACGCGTGAAGGCTGAGTGCTTGGGAGCTGCGTCCGTTGTTTCGGTTGCAGCTTTTGGTGCAGAAGTTTCTGCCGTGGTGCCAGCTGTCGTAGCAGCGGCTTCGGTGGTAGAAGAAGCAGCCTCAGTTTGGGCCATGGGTTCTACCGACTCATTTTTATGGGTGTCAGTCATCGTGAACTCCCCTCGCTCTAATACTTCGCTCAGAAGAGAACTCAAGATTGCTAACGCCGCGCAACGATGAGCATATTAGCCATCAATGGAGAGCCTGTGTATCCTTTTTGAGGGGTTTTTGGAGGCTTTTCGAAGCCGTTAGCTGTCTGCTTGCGCTTGGTCACAGTCCCGTCACCAACCCGTCATAAATTGTCCCCTCATTTCGGGGACGTCCCCTCAATTCGCCTCCTTTATAGTGCAAAGCAACGAAAACTCCAGATTGCAGACGTGCCGCGCAACAACGAGCACACGAAGAGATTTGGAGCTTCATCATGGCAGACACGAAACTGGACCCGACCAAGTCGTATGGCTGGACCGGACGCATCCTGAGGGTCAACCTGACCGATGGAACCATTACCACTGAACCAACTGAACCCTATAAAGAGTATATTGGCGGCATGGGCTTGGCGAACAAGATCATGTACGACGAAGTACCCGCTGGCACCGATCCGCTCTCGGTTGAGAACAAGATCGTTTTCGCCGTGGGGCCGCTGACCGCATCAGGCGTACCCCTAGCAGGACGTACGACTATCTGCTCACTTTCAACCTACACCAAAGACCATCAAATCGTTGACGCCCACTGCGGTGGCATGCTTGGCGCTGGCATCAAAAAGGCCGGATACGACGCCGTTATTCTGGAAGGCGCGTCTGACGAGCCGGTCTACCTCAAGATTGACGACGATGACGTGGAGATCAAATCCGCTGACAAGGTATGGGGCTTGGGCACCCGCGCCACCACCGAAGCGCTTTCACGTCGCGAAGGCACGGACTTTTGCGTTGCCACTATCGGACCGGCTGGCGAAAACCTCCTGCCCTACTCCTGCCTGATCAACTCCCGTAACCACTCCGCAGGCGCTGGCCTCGGTGCGGTCATGGGTTCGAAAAAGATCAAGGCGCTCGTGGTGCGCGGCACGAAGCCAATTTATGTAGCAAACCCCGAAGAGCTGGCGAACTTGAGCGACTACATGCTTCGCGAAATCGTCGGTTCCAACAACAACCACGTGGTGCCGTCAACCCAACAAGAGTGGGCCGAATACTTCGACAAAGGCTCCCGTTGGACCGCGCGCGATGGCCTGTACTGGGCACTTGCTGAGGGCGGTCCTATCAACACCGGAGAGCCCAAGCCGGGCGAAATCAACACGGTGGGTTACCGCTGCATGAAATCCACCAAGGACGACGGCCCGGCCGCTGAGCAGTACACCATCAAGATGAATGGTTGCCACGGCTGCCCGATCCACTGTTATTCCGACATGCGCGTTGGCGAAGTTGCCGCTGATGGCGGCTATGAAACCACCGGCAACACCTGCGTGCCGAACTTCCCGTTCAAGTACATGATCGGCATCTTGGGCGACAACACCACGGTCAAAGACGAGAGCGAAGAGTCCCTCATCTGGAACCAGGTCATGGGCTCAACCGTCGATGATCTGGGACTGTGGTGCAACTACGCACAGCTGTATCGCGACATCGCCCACTGCTATGCTGAGGGCATTTTTGAGCGCGTGCTGCCCGAAGAGGAATACAACTCAATTGACTGGGACATGTTCATCAACAACGACCCGTCAAAGATGCCTGCGCTGCTCACCAAGATTGCGCAGAACGACTCCGAGCTTGCCTACGTTGGCCACGGCACCTATGTGTGGACGGAGCGCTGGGACGACATGAAGTGGAACGACACCACCGCCTCATGCATGATTAGTCCGCGCGGCTGGCCGGTACACCATTCGCAAGAATGCTTTGGCCAGGTCGGCATGCTCTACAACACGCTGTTCAACCGCGACGACATGATCCACTCTGCCGTTAACCTGCAGGGATGCGGCCTTCCTATTGAGCTGAAAAAAGCTATTGGCGAAGAGATCTTCGGCAGCGGAGATGCGGTTGATCCCGATAAAGACTACACGCCCATGAACGAATACAAGGCGAATTTCACCTGGTGGAGCGTGGTAACCGACGTGCTGCATGATTCGCTTACGCTGTGCAACTGGGTATGGCCGATGTCCATGAGCCCGACCAAAGAGCGCGACTATCGTGGCGACCTTGACCTGGAGGCCAAGTTCATGAAAGCCGTTACGGGCGAAGAGTACACCACCGAGGAGCTCTACAAAGCGGGTGCGAAGATCATGACGCTGCAGCGCGCAAACACCGCACGCGGCATGACGGACGAGGCCGGCAACATGGGCACCAACGACTTCCGCAACATCCACGACCTCTATACCGAGTGGCCGTTTACCAAAGATCCCGACGTAGAACCGTTCACTGAGGGCACCGACAAGATGGACAAAGAAGACATCCAAAAGGGTCTGACCATGGTCTATGAGTGCTTCGGCTGGGATCCCGAGTTGGGCTGCCCCACCGCAGAGTGTCTGGACTACTACGACATGCCCGACGTCAAAGAAGACCTTACCGAACTGGGACTTCTGCCTGACGCATAGGATTTCCCCTCCAGCTTTGACCCTGGGCACAGGGTCACCTGAGAGCCTCGCCTCCATCCCGAGGGCGGGGCTCTCTCTTTTGTGCTGGCAAACGCACACCCGCAGGCGCACCTTCTTGGGCGGCCTTTCTCAGCAGCAGGCGCACG
>CAJTML010000006.1 GCA_910577495.1 uncultured Eggerthellaceae bacterium | reverse complement strand
AAGCATCGGCCTCACCAGTCAGCTCAGCGCACGACAACGGTGTGTCACAAGGAAAACCGCGGCGTTGCCTATGGGGCAGCGCGCGAGGCGCTTGAGCGGGGTGAGCAGGTATATGTCGTCTGTCCGCTCATTGGGCAAGACGCAAAAACGCGCGACGAAAAAGCGCAGACGCGAAAGCGTGAGATTGACGAAGAAGCCTATGAGTATGCCGCCATCTCCATTGAAGATGACGCTGATCTGGCCTTCGATAACGTCAGTGCGGCCACCCAGGAAGTTGCCTACTTGAAGCACTCGCTGTTCCCGGATTTTGAGGTTGAGCTGTTGCATGGGCGCATGTCAAGTGCCGAAAAGCAAGATATCATGGAGCGCTTTCGCCAAAATGAAATCAATATCTTGGTGGCAACGACCGTTATTGAGGTTGGTGTAGACGTACCCAACGCAACGGTCATGATTATCGAAGATGCTGATAGGTTTGGTTTGTCGCAGCTCCACCAGCTGCGCGGGCGCGTGGGGCGTGGTACGAAGTCGGCTGAAGTGTATTTGGTGTCAGCCTCGCAAACCGACACGGCACTTGCTCGGTTGCGCGCGATGGAGCAAACCGATGATGGCTTTGAACTGGCAAGCTACGATTTGTCGCTGCGTCGCGAAGGTGACATCTTAGGTAACCGACAAAGTGGTGCGTCAGTGCTCAAGCTGGTTAACGTGGTGCGCGATGGCGCCATTATTGAGGCGGCGCATGCGGATGCGTGTGCGCTCTTGGAGTTTGACCCGCATTTTGAGCTGCCGGAAAATCAGGTGCTCATGCGCGAGATGCGACGGGTTTTTGCGGGCGAGCATGTGGTAAGTGGGGGATAGCAGTGCGCGTTATTGCAGGTGAATACAGGGGACGCGTTTTGAGCGCGCCTAAAGGGGATGCAACTCGTCCAACAACTGATCGGGTGCGCGAGTCCATGATGAGCATGGTGCACAGCGCCGCGGGGTTTGAAGACGCGTGTGTGTTGGATGCGTTTGCAGGATCGGGCGCTTTGGGCATTGAGGCGCTCAGCCGCGGCGCGCGTTCAGTGCAGTTTTTCGAGCGAGCACCGCAGGCGTGTCGCATCGTTCAAAAAAACCTGGATGCGTTAGGTCTTGACGCGCGTCGAGCACGCGTGCAAAAAGCGGACGTGTTGGCTGCGGCTCAAACGCTCTACGGAGTGTTTGACTTGGTGTTTTTGGATCCGCCGTACGCCTATGACGCGCGTGATATTATCGCGTTTCTCACGGAGCTTTATACGGCCGGCAAGCTGGCGCAGGGTGTGCTCTGTGTCTATGAGCACGACGCTAAAGATGACCAATTCGTTGACAATTCGCTGGCATCTTCGCCCTTTGAGTTGGTAAAGCGCAAGAAATTTGGCGATACTATGGTAGACCTGTTAGGTATTGCAGAAGATGGCGAAGAAAGGTGACCCGACATGAAACGAGTCATAACTCCCGGCACGTTTGATCCGATTACTTCAGGACACATTGATGTCATTACGCGTGCTGCCTCAATCTCTGATGAGGTAATCGTGGCGGTGGCTGCTTCGCCTAAGAAGCACCCGCTGTTTAGCTTAGAGGAACGAACGGCGTTAGCGGTGTCGGCACTTTCGCACTTGGAAAACGTGCGTGTGGAGCCTTTTGATGAGTTGCTTGTTGATTTTTGTACCCGCATGGACGCACACGTGATTGTCAAAGGCTTGCGCGCTATTACTGACTTTGAGTATGAGTTCCAGATGACAGCGCTCAATTATCAGCTTGACCAGCACTTAGAGACGCTTTTTATCATGTCGCCGCCCAAGTATATGTATCTTTCGTCATCTATTGTGCGCGAAATTGCCAGCCTTGGTGGCGATGTTTCGCAGTTCGTCCCGCCGTGCGTGGATGAAGCGCTCAAGGAAAAATTTGCCACCACGTTGCTTTAAGGTTGACGGGAGTTTTATAAAGCATGCTAGAATAAGAAAACGCATGCTCTGGCGTGCCTTTATTCGCAGTATAAACGTAGCAGTATAGGTGGAAGGACAATCATGGACGAAACAGGAGTATTGGGGCTTTTAGAAGAGCTTTCAATTCTGCTTGAGGACGCAAAGCCGGTGTTTGGTAAAGGCAATCTGCGTCAAGTTGATATTAATGCCGCGTTTGAAATCATGGACGAGATTCAGGAGATGTTCCCGTCTGAGTTTTCGCAAGCGCGTCAGATTGTTCGCGAACGTCAAAGCTTGCTTGATGATGCTGAGGCTGAAGCAAATCGCATGATTGAAGATGCGCGCAGCCAGGCGTTGACTATCGCAAGTGAACAAGAGATCGTTCGCATTTCACAGCAACAGGCTGATCAGGTGTTGGCTGACGCACGTGAGCTTGAGCGTCAGACGCGTGCTGGTGCTGAAGACTATGCCGATGAGGTATTTGGCCACGTAGAGCAAAGCCTTGACACGCTTTTGAATAACGTTCGCCGTTGCCGTGATCGCCTGAACGCTAACTCAGTGGTTATGAATCGCTAGGCATCCATGGAAACGCTTGATTTGCATATTCCGCAATCGCTTTTTAGCCCGGCAGCATATGAGCACTTTGAGGGCGAATATCCGCTTGAGGTGCTCAAGGCAGGTCCTGATCTGTACTCGTTTGCCGCGCCGCTTACCTATAGCGTGGACGTGAGCAACACCGGAGATGCCCTGCTTTTAACCGGAACGGTTGAGGGCGAGGCTACCACCTCATGTGCGCGCTGTTTGGAATCTTTCTCTTTCCCCATTACCGGTGAAATAGAAGGCTATTTCTTGATTCATGAAGATGACGAAGCGCCTGAGGATATGGAAGAGGAAGAATTTGAAGTGCTTCCCGCGAACAACACCATTGATTTGGTGCCGTATCTGCAGGCAGCTTTATTGCTTGAAGTGCCGCTCGTGCCGCTTTGTAAAGACGACTGTGCAGGCATTTGTCCGACGTGCGGTGTCAACCTCAATGAAGAGACGTGTTCGTGCGCGCCAGCTGCAGAAGAGCAACCTGCGCAGAACAATCCTTTCGCCGTGTTGAAAGATCTTCCGCTGGATGACTAGCTAGGCATGAAGGTACCAGAGCACCAAGCAACATCACGATTACAAACAGGGGTCGCCTCACTGGATATTTCGCAAGTGGGGCGACACTTTGCGTTTGCTGTAGTTGCAGGTGTTTTGGGTGCGCTGGCCTCCATTACGCTTTGCCTGGTGGTGAATGGCGTCTATAGCCTCTTTTTGGCGTATCGGTTCTTGCTGTTTTTGATTCCCGTTACTGGCATCCTTTCGCTTTTATTGTATCGTGCCTGCTCGCTTCCGCTCACGCTTTCCACTGAAGATGTGGTGGCGCATATCCAGCACGAGCGTGCGGTTTCGGGCAAACTTGCTCCTGCTATTTTGTTGGGTACCGCACTGACCATCATCGGTGGTGGCTCGGTTGGAAAAGAAGCGGCTGCGTTGCAAATGGGAGCCTCACTTGGTCAGGTGAGTGCCAAGCCCTTCAAGCTGAGCTCGCTGCGCAGAAATCAAAGGCGAGACCTCACAGGATTTGCGGCGGCGTGTGGCATGGCATCGTGTTTTAGTGCGTTGTTTTTCGCCCCGCTTGGTTCAGCGGTCTTTGTGCTTGAGATGTCGCGCTTTGATAAGGCAGTTGCGCACCGGCTGCCAGCAATTTTGGTGGGCTGTTTTGTGGGATTTGCCATCTCAAAAACCGTTAACATTGGCGACTATATTCCCGCAGCGGTTGTGCCGTCGTTTGCGCCAGAATTGATCGTGCAATGCGTGGTTGTAGGCGTGGCATGTGGTGTCTTCGGCACGCTGTTTGCGCGCGGCATTAAAGGAGCGCGGGCGCTGTTGGCAAAACGCGTGCATAACCCCTACATCGGTGTTGTTGCTGGTGGTTTGATCTTTATCGCGCTGGTGCTCTGCTTTGATTGGATTGGTTTTACGGGCACGGGATCTGCGCTTTTGTTGAATGCGTTACAGGGACAGGGTGCTACCGCTGACTTCGCCATTAAGCTTTTACTGACTATGCTCTGTCTGGGTTTTGGTTTTAAAGGTGGCGAAATTATGCCCATGTTTACCATTGGGTCACTTTTGGGGCTCAGCTGTGCGATGTGGCTGGGAAGTGCTGATGTGGCATTTTGTGCGGCGCTTGGCCTGGTTGCATTTTTTGGCGCTGCAAGCAAGTGTCCACTGGCCGCGGTGCTGATTGGATGCGAAACGCTTGGGTGGCTGTGTGCGCCGTATTTGGTAGTTGTGGTGGCGCTTTCGTTTGCTCTGCGCGCCGCGTTTGATAAGGTCAGCGCAGCGATTATGCGGCGTTTTGGTTCTTTATCCGAAAGTTGATACTTTTTGCTTGAAAGCGCACGTGAGCTTTGATACTATACCAGTTCGCGTGTTTACTTTGCGAAACGAGCGAGCGTATTATCGCTCGAGATACTTGAAGGAGTTAGATAATCATGGCAGTACCTAAGCGCAAAATGGGTCGCGCTCGCACCCATGCCCGTCGCAGCAGCAATGATAAAATTGCGGCTCCAGCACGTTCTGTGTGCCCGCAGTGTGGTGAAGCAAAGCTTCCGCATCGCGTGTGCCCGAACTGTGGTTTCTACAAGAACCGTGAGGTTATTGAGACGGAATAACCCATTTGCGTATGCATGCGCATGATGAGCCTCCCGTAAACTCGCTCAGAGCGATTGGTTGGGAGGCTTTTTCGCGTTGCTCAGCAAATATGTGATCAAGGAGGATGACGATGGCCGATCCGGTTATTGTCGCAGTAGATGCGATGGGCGGAGACAATGCCCCTGACGTTGTGTTGGAAGGCGTAGCACTGGCGCTTTCTCAGCGTGAGGACTTAGAGGTTATCCTCTGCGGTAATGCTGAGGTGGTTGAGCCGTTTTGCGCGCAGCATGAGCGCGCCCATGCACAGGTTACCACCGAGGTAATTGCTATGGCTGAGCATCCAGCTGCAGCGGTGCGTTCGAAAAAAGATTCTTCGCTGGTGGTGGGCTGTCGCCTGGTCAAAGAAGGCAAAGCGCATGGCTTTTTCTCGGCGGGATCAACGGGTGCATGCCTTGCGGCAGGAACGCTGGTGATGGGTCGTATTAAGGGCGTGTCGCGCCCGTGTCTGGCAACGGTGATTCCGTCTCCTGTACGTCCGGTGGTCATGTGCGATGTGGGCGCTAACGCGGATTGCAAGCCTGAGTATCTGGTGCAATTCGCTCAGATGGCAACCGTCTACGCTGAAAAAGTTGTGGGAATGGAAAACCCGCAAGCGGCGCTGTTAAACATTGGCGAAGAACCTGAGAAGGGTTCAGTGTTTGCTCAAGAGGCACATAAGCTCATGGCTGAGCGACTGGATAACTTCGCCGGCAATGCCGAGGGTGGCGATATTTTGGCTGCCACCTATGACGTCATTGTCACCGATGGCTTTACGGGCAACGTCTGCCTAAAAACCATCGAGGGTACATCAAAGACCCTCTTTAAGACGCTCAAGCAGGTACTCATGAGTTCGCTTGTGTCAAAACTTGGCGCGCTTGCCATCAAAGGAAGCTTGAAAAGCCTCATGAAGCAAATCAGTCCTGATACCTACGGTGGGGCTCCGCTTTTGGGTGTGAAAGGCGCGCTTTTGGTGGGTCATGGTTCGTCGAATGCACTTGCCGTATGTAATGGTGTCTTGACCTGTGCAAGCACGGTTTCGGCAGGGGTGTCTGATATAATTTCGCAAGCAGTAACGAAATCAAACGAGTAGGTTATAGAGACCTGCAAACTGGTAAAACGCAGGCAGGATGGTGAATGGATTGAGCCAAAACACTGATGTGTCAGAGCTATTGAGTGGCTTTGGTCTGGCTTATCATGATGACGCGTTGTTAGCTGAAGATGCTCCGCTCAATGAGGAGCAACAGCGCAAGCTGACGCGCGCGCAAGAAATTTTGGGGTATACCTTCAAGAATAAGCATCTGCTGTTGTCCGCCATTACGCATCCTTCGGCAACGGAGGGCAAGGCGGTCAAGTTTTCGTATGAGCGCCTTGAGTTTTTGGGTGACAGCATTTTGGGAGCCATTGTGGCAACCATCGCTTTTGATCGGTTCCACGAGCTTGATGAAGGTGGCCTGACGCGCATTAAGGTTGCGCTTGTTTCAGGGAGCAGCCTTTCATCTGTTGCAGATAAGCTCGGGTTTGCCGATGTCATTGTGTTTGGGTCTTCAGAAACCGGCACCGGCAAGCGCGGACTTCACTCTGCGTTGGAAAATGTATACGAGGCTATTACGGCGGCGCTGTACTTGGATGGGGGCTTAGAGGCAGCCGTGACGTTTGTTGCCAGAACACTTATTCCGCGCATGTCGCTTGACATGGCAAAAGAACCAGAAAACCCGAAAAGTGCCCTGCAAGAAAAGCTGCAAGAGGATGGCATTACGCCCACCTATAAGCTGGTGGAGACGCAAGGGCCGCCTCATGACCGCACGTTTGTGGCACAGGTTTTCGCCGGAAACCAAGGTCTTGCGCGCGGTACTGGTAGGACCAAAAAAGAGGCTGAAAGTCAGGCGGCAAAGTCTACGCTGGCGCGTTTGGGGGAATTTTTCGGCTTAGGGCTTGATGAGGAGACCAAAGCAGAACGCGCCGCGCAAGCCAAACAGGCAAAAGCCGAACAAGCTGCTGCAAAGGCCGAAAAAGCTGAGAAGGCAAAGCAGGCAAAAGCCGAGCAGGCCGCTGCCAAAGCTGAGGAAAAAGCGCGCAAAAAATCTGAACGTGAACGTGCTAAGCACCGCAAATAGGGTAGGAGAGCATGCATCTTAAGTCGCTGGTTTTAAAGGGATTCAAATCATTTGCAGACCGCAGTGTCATGGCGCTTGAGCCCGGTATTACGGCAATCGTCGGACCGAACGGATCAGGTAAATCAAACATATCAGACGCAGTTTTGTGGGTGCTTGGCGAACGCAATGCCAAGCATCTTCGCGGTCAGGCAATGGAAGATGTTATCTTCGCCGGGTCTTCAGCGCGCAAAAGCGTGGGGGTAGCAGAAGTTGACCTGGTATTGGATAACACCGATGGCACCCTTCCTGTTGAATACAATGAAGTAGTTATTACGCGCCGTATGTATCGCTCGGGTGAGAGCGAATATCTCATCAACGGCACGGTGGCGCGTCGTATGGACGTGCTTGAGATCCTGCACGACTCTGGACTGGGTTCGGGCACGCACTCCATCATTTCGCAAGGTTCGCTGGATTCTATTTTGCAGTCCAAACCCGAAGATCGACGCGCGCTTATTGAAGAAGCCGCAGGCGTGCTTAAGCACAAGCAGCGCAAGGCGAAATCAGAGCGCAAATTAGCTTCCATGGACGTGCATCTTTCGCGCGTTAAAGATGTTGCAGGCGAAGTGCAGCGACAGCTCGGTCCGCTTGAGCGCAAGGCGAAGCGCGCCATTGCCTACCAAGGGCTTTCAACGGAGCTTTCGCAAGCAAACTTAGCGCTTGCGGTTGATGACTTGCGTCTGCTTCGCACGGCGTGGAACGAGGCTTCCGAAAAAGAGGCGGCGTTGGTGGCCTCGCTGGAAGAGCGTCGCGAACAAATCGTGCAAGCGGAAGCGGCTGCTGAGAAGCTGCAAGAGCAGATTCAGCAAGATGTGGCCAGTGCAGGGGAGCTGTCTCGTCGTCAACGCCGCGCAGCTTCGGTGGTTGAGCGCTTTGACTCGGCTACGCGCTTGCTGCATGAAAAGCGACGCGGCGCCCTTGATGCGCAAGCAGATTTGCAGCTCACGCTTGAGGCAAACAAAGCACAACGTGCGCAGGCTCAGGCAGATCAGGTTCAGGCGCAAGCTCAACTTGAGCAGGCACGACGCGAGCGCACCTCGGCCGATGAGACCGTTGCGCGCTTGACGGAGGCACAGGTTACGTGCACGGGTAAGCGCCGTGAGCTTGAGCAGCAGCTTCAAGAGCTGGAACGCACGCATCGCGCACATGAAGTAGAGCTTGAAAGCGTTCGCGCGCAATTGGCGCAAACGCAAGAGACGGTGGCATCAGGTATGGCGCATGTGAAGCTTATCGAAGGCCACAGCAAAGAGCTGGAGCTTCAGCTAGAGCGCGCAACGACACAGGCGCAAAGTGCTTCGGCAGCCTCTCAGGCCGCAACCGAAAAGCTTGAGGCGCTTACCTCACAAGAGCGTGATGCGCGCACGGCAGTGGCAGCGCGTATGACCGAGCGTGATCAGGCACGCAAAGCGCTTGATGAGATTCGCGATACCGTCAGTATGCTGACTTCCGAGATGAAAGGTTTGCGTGAGCTTGAGCGCACCTCATCGGTTTCGGCTGCCAGACGCTGGCTTATGGACGATGAGCAGCTGGGTGCGTCACTAGAGCCGCTGACGCATGCAATTCATGCACCCGAAGAACTTGAAGCGCTTGTTGAAAGCCTGCTGGGGGCAGACATTTATGCGCTGCTTGTAGGGGACGCTTCTGAGATTACCCATATTGCTTGTGCGCTTGAGCAAGCCCACGAACAGGGCGAAGTGGTATTGATGCCACGCTCTCAGACAACTGAAGACACGGTATGTGCGCGCGTTGCCGCCAAGCAAGGTCTTGGACGCGCGCTGATTGATGAACTGACCTATGAAGCAGCTGATGCGGCTGCTGTTTGTGCGCTGTTGGGTGACGTGGTGATCTGCAACACCCTAGAAGATGCCTTTTTGGCTCATGATGCAAACGTAGCGCCGTGCAGGTATGTGGCGCTCTCTGGCGAGATTGTGTGGCCGCAGGGTAAGGTGACGCTGGGCTTTAGCGAAGGATCTAGCGAAGAGTCCCTGCTGGCTCGTGCGCGTCGCTTAGAAGAGCTTGAATCTCGTTTGGCGCAAGCACAAGTTGACCTTGAGCAGGCACAAGAGGCGGCACAAGCGGGCGAAGGCGCGCTGCGTGATGCGCAAGCTGCATCGCTTGCCCTTTCGCAACAATTAGCTGAACAGCGCGGACAGGCAGAAGCGGCCCGGAAAGAGGCGCAGAGCTTTGAGGAAAAGCTCTCCTCGTATCGCCGCGAGTTTTCCGATTTGCAGGCGCAGCGTGAGCAGGCAGAAGAGACGCTTGCGCAAGCGCGTCCGTCTGCTGAGGCATTAAAAGCAAAGCAAGAAGAGCTTGCAGAGGCGCTTGAAACAGAAATCAAGCAGCAAGAAGAGCTTAACGAGGCGCTTATTCCGCTTCGCAAAGAGGCGGCACAGCTGCGAGACAACCTGGCTGAAGCAAAGCTGAAAGCGGCAACGCTCTCAGAGCGCGATACCTATACTGCGCGCGTTGTTGATGCGCGTGCACGCGATATTGCCCAGATTGACCAAAGTGATAAAGACACGCGTCAATCACTCCTGCGTAAACGCGTTGCGCTCAACCGCATTGACCCGCTTCTGGCGCGCATTGAGACGCTGACTACATCAGCGCAGCGCCGCGCACAGTCTCTTGAGGAGGCAGCGCTGGCCGCTGAGAGCACGTCAAGTGGGCTTCATCAGGCAGTGTCAGAGGCGCGCGGCGTGGCAAAAGCGGCGCATGATGCCTTCGACGAAATGAACGCACAGCTCTCGCAAGCCCGTGTTGATAAGGGACGCCTTGAGGTGCAGGTTGATGCCGCAATTCATGTGATTGAACACGATTGCGAAACGCCGCTGGATAAAGCCCTTGAGCTGCCCGAACTTGAAGATAGAAGCACCTGTGAGCAAGAGGCGTTTAAGCTGCGTCGCCGCATTGCCAACATGGGTACTATCAACCCTGATGCAGCGGAGGAATTCAATGCCCTCAAGGAGCGCTATGACTACCTGGCATCGCAGCTTAATGACCTTGAGCAGGCACGACGTTCGCTGTCAAAGATTGTTCGCGTCATTGATGCGCGCATGAAAGAAGACTTCATCCAAACCTACGAAACGGTGAATGAGAACTTCCGCGAAATCTTTAGCGTGCTGTTCCCAGGTGGCCAGGCAGAGCTTTCGCTCGTGGATCCAGAAGACCTGGAAAACACTGGTGTTGAAGTGACTGCACAGCCAAAAGGCAAGCGCATTACCAAGATGATGCTCATGTCGGGTGGCGAAAAATCGCTCACCGCATTGGCGCTGCTCTTCGCGGTTTATAAAGTTCGCTCAACGCCGTTTTATATCTTGGACGAGGTTGAAGCAGCGCTTGACGATACGAACCTTCGCCGTTTGGTGTCTTATATCAATGAGTTGCGCGATACCACTCAGCTCATCATGATTACGCACCAGCGCCGCACCATGGAGATGGCTGACGTGTTGTTTGGTGTCTCTATGCAGGCTGATGGTGTAACCAAAGTGATCAGCCAAAAGCTTGATCGCGCGTTGGAATACGCTGAATAGTGTCGGTTGCGAAGGTGCGATGGAATAACGTAGCTGGCTGAATTTGAGCGAAAAGTTGGGATACACTTGAAGCAAAGAAGCCAGAAAGGAGACGTTGATGGGGTTCTTTGATCGAATTAATGAAGGACTCTCACGTTCGCGTACAAAGTTTCGCGAATCAATGAACGTGCTTTTGGATCGCGGCCCTGACCTTGATGAAGAGTTTTGGGACGGTCTGGAAGAAACACTCATTCTCTCTGATATTGGCGTGGTTGCAGCTGATGAGATTGTGTCGAATTTGCGCGACCAGGCAACCAGACAAGCACTGCCAGATGCCTATGCTGTCCTAGATTTGCTCAACGATGAGATTGCGCAGACCTTTACGGAAGGTGGTGAGGCAATCTTAGGTGATGAGCGTGCCCTCATTTTGTTTGTGGGTATCAATGGCACCGGCAAAACAACGACGGTGGGAAAGATTGCCAAAGAGCAAACCGATGCGGGTCGTCAGGTCATTTTGGGCTCGGCGGATACGTTCCGTGCGGCAGCTATTGAGCAGCTTGAAGTGTGGGCACGACGCGCAGGTGTTGAGATGGTGACGCGTGAGCGCGGCTCAGATCCGGCAAGCGTGTGCTATGACACCATTGAGCGCGCGGAGGCCACCGATGCTGATCTAGTGCTTATTGATACAGCGGGACGCCTGCATACCTCCACTGATCTGATGCGTGAGCTGGAAAAAGTGGTCAACGTTGTTCGCAAACGCTCAAAGTTGCCGGTGTATACGGTGTTGGTCATTGATGCCACCACCGGCCAAAACGGACTGCAGCAAGCGCGAGAGTTTAACCGAGCGCTTGATTTGGATGCACTCATCATGACAAAGCTTGATGGCACCGCAAAGGGTGGCATTGCGCTGGCGGTCAGCCATGAGCTTGAACTGCCGATCATCAAGATTGGTGTGGGCGAAGGCATTGATGACTTGCGTGATTTTAATGCCCATGACTTCGCCCTTGCCTTGGTGGGTGGCTTTGACGAGCGCTTCGAGGAGCAAGAAGAACTCAGCGGCGAAAACGCGAAAGAGGCTGCCGTGTCGGCAGGAGAGCGTCGCCTTGACGTTTTGCATGGCGCTGTTGAAACCAAAGAAGTAGTGAAGCAGGCGGTGGCAACGTTAGATGCTCAGGTGGGTTCCGAAGATGAGGTGGAGCATCTGGTCTGTGACACTGAGCTTGCCGATGATGACGAACTTGAAGCAAAGATCAACGCGCTTGATTTGGATAAGCTCGAACAAGACGTGGTGCAAGATCCCACGAGTGAATTTACTGATGAGGAGCTTGCTGATCTGGCGCTGGCAGCCCTTGAGGCTGAAACGCTTGCAGCAGACGCAGGTGCTGAGACAGCATTTGAGGTAGACGAAGCTGCCGCAGAACAAGAGCCTGACGAACAACCCGAAGCGCCCACGACGAAGAAGCGTTTTTGGGATCGGTTTCGCCATTAAATAAGGAGAAGCTTGCATGCTGGAAAATCTCTCAGATCGTTTGCAGTCCATCTTTTCAGGATTGCGCGGTAAAGGTAGGTTAACGGAAGCTGATATCAACGATGCCATGCGCGAGATTCGCATGGCGCTGCTTGAAGCTGACGTCAACTTTAAGGTGGTAAAGACCTTTATTGCCAACACCAAAGAGCGCTGCTTAAGCGCTGATGTGTTGGATTCGCTCACACCGGCGCAAAACGTTATCAAGATTGTGCTTGATGAGCTGACTGAGCTTTTGGGCAGAACCGATTCAAAGCTTGTACTGACCAACCGCATCCCGAACGTCATTATGCTTGTTGGCCTGCAGGGTTCGGGTAAGACGACCGCCGCGGCGAAGCTGGCATATCGCTTGAAGCAAGAAAACCATTTGCCTTTGCTGGTGGCGGGCGACGTGTATCGTCCTGCAGCAGCCGAGCAGCTCCAGACCTTAGGTGACGAGATCGGCGTGCGTGTGTATCGCGGAGATGGCCAAGATCCCGTGCGCCTTGCGAAAGAGGGTATCCAGGACGCCATTGATTCTATGCGTGATGTGGTCATCATTGACACGGCGGGTCGCTTGCATGTTGACGAGGACATGATGGCGGAAGCAGAAGCCATTAAGCGTGCCGTTAAGCCTGATCAGATCCTTATGGTTGTTGACGCCATGACTGGTCAAGACGTGGTTAATGTGGCTGCGGCATTTGCGGAGCGCGTTGACTTTGATGGCGTTATTATGTCGAAGATGGACGGCGATGCCCGCGGCGGCGGTGCGCTTTCCATCAAGCAAGTGACTGGCAAGCCTATCAAGTTTATTAGCTCGGGTGAAAAACCCGATTCGCTTGAAGAATTCCATCCTGACCGCATGGCCAAGCGTATTTTGGGCATGGGCGACATGGTCAGCCTCATTGAGAGCGCGGTTCGAGTTCAGCAAGAAGAGCTTGAACAAGAGCAAACCGAGCGCATGATGCGCGCTGAGCTGACGTTGGATGACTTTGTGGATATGAACCGCCAGATTCGCAAAATGGGTGGCGTGTCGAAGCTTATTAGCGCACTTCCTGGTGGCGATAAAGCCATGTCACAAGGACAAGTTGACGAAGGCGCGCTGGACGCTATGGAGGTAATCATCAACTCCATGACAAAGGCGGAGCGCCGCAAACCCGACATCTTGAACGGTTCGCGGCGTGCACGCATTGCGCGTGGTGCAGGCGTTTCGGTGAGCGAGGTTAACCAGCTCATCAAAAAGTTTAACGAAACCAAAAAGATGATGAAAAAGATGATGCCGGCAATTGATACCATGACTGCCCCGAAGAAGGGAAAGAAAGGCAAGAAGGGTAAGCGTCGCCGCGGAATCCCCGGAATGCCGGCTGGTATGTCGCTTTCAGATTTGAAAAAGATTCAAGATATGATGGGCCAATAACCCGCTATAGCAGGCATGAAGGGATAAGACACTATGGCACTTGAGTTTCGCGAATATAGAGAAGCCGATCTTGAGCAGATGATCCGCATCTGGAATGTGGTGGTGGAAGCGGGAGATGCCTTCCCGCAAATTGAGCCGCTCAACGAGCAGAGCGCGCGTGAGTTTTTCGCCGCCCAAAGCTATACCGGAGTTGCCGCAATTGATGAGACGGTGTTTGGTTTGTATATCTTGCACCCCAACAATATCGGCCGCTGCGCACATGTGGCCAATGCAAGCTATGCAGTGGCGAAGGCCTCACGCGGGCTGGGACTGGGTAAAGCGCTTGTTGAAGATTCGCTTCGCCAAGCGGTGCGCCTTGGGTTCCGCGGTATGCAATTTAATGCGGTTGTGGCCGATAACGAGGCTGCCATTCATGTGTGTGAGTCGTTGGACTTTAAGCGTATCGGCACGATTCCGGGCGGCTTTGTGAGCGGCGTTGGCAACTTTGAGGACATGCACATTTACTATCGCGACTGCATGGAGCTTACCTCTCCCGATTTGCTTGCCGAAGAGATGGCGTGTGCAGAGGTGGTAGATGGTGCTCGCGCCGATGAAGCGCTTGAACAAGAGCAGCCCAAAAAAGCCAAGAAGGCAAAGAAAGACAAAGACGCTAAGGATAAGAAGAAGTCGAAGAAGAAGAAAAAGAACGCGTAGCGGGAGCGTCTTTTGGTTTGTGAAGGTTGCAAACCATGAGCTGTTTGTGCGGATTTTTCGCAAAACAGCCCCGTAATATGCCACTTGCACATATGAATGCTTGCGTTTATGGGCATGTGGCCGTATCATAAACAATTGCTGTTTTCGCTGTGTTCTGGTGAACGCATGCATATATAACGTAAGAAATAAAAAGGAGTTTTTCTTCATGGCAGTCAAAATTCGTCTCGCCCGTCATGGTGCCAAGAAGCGTCCGTACTATCGCATTGTTGTAGCTGATTCTCGCAGCCCGCGTGACGGCCGCTTTATTGAGGAAGTGGGTCGCTATAACCCGCTTAAGGATCCGGCTATGGTTGAGTTTGATATGGAAAAGGTTGACCAGTGGATCAAGAACGGTGCTCAGCCAACCGATACGGTTGCTGCACTGATTCGTGACGCACGCAAGGATGCTTAAGTTTTATGGCTGATCAGGTAGAAGATATCGTAAGCCTTGTGGAATCAGTCGTGGTTCCGTTGATTGATTACCCGGATGAATTTGAAATTGTGGGTAATGAAGCTGACGGTACGCTGCTGGTTGAAATGCGTGTTAACCCAGAAGATGCTGGCAAAGTAATTGGTCGTCAAGGGCGTGTCATTAAGGCAATTCGCACCCTTGCGCGTGCTGCTGCATCTCGTGCAAATATGCATGTCGAAGTGGAACTGCTCGATTAAATGCGCACGTGGGCACAGGTTGCTTACCTCGTAAAGCCAAAGCATTTAGCAGGAGGACTCATTGTGCGAGCCACCATGGGTCTTCCTTTTTTGCTGTCTTGTGGCATGCGGGTGCAATTTGTGCCGCCACAGCTTGATGCGCCGCGTCGTGCGCGCGTGAGCGAAATTCAAGAGCAAAGCGATGGCTCGTATCTTGTTTTCTTCGAGGGCATTGACAGTATTGATCTTGCCGAAAAACTGAGTGGCTGTTTTTGCCTTGTACATACAGACGAAATTGAGCAAGAGCTTGTCCGCTACAACGAAGAAACGCTGGTTGATTTTGCCGTCTATGATCACGATGATCTGCTTGGGCAGGTGGTAGAGCTTGAAGTGCTCCCTGGTCAAAGCAGGCTTTGTGTTCGAAAACCAGATGGTACTGATCTTTTAATACCCTGGGTTGAGGAAATGATCATAGCAATAGATCCTGATGAGAAGCGGATTGATGTAGAGCTTCCCGCGGGCTTTTTAGATCTCTTTTAGCGCTACCGTTCGCCAAACCAGGTTGTATCCAAGGGGCATATGATGATTATCGAGACGCTCTCTACGTTTCCACATATGTATGATTCGGTCATGGGGACATCCATGATGCGCATTGCCCAGTCAAAAGGGATCTTGGATTTTCGCGCGTATGACTTGCGCGATTGGACACATGATCGTCATCGCACAACTGACGATGACCCCTATGGTGGCGGCAATGGTCTGGTGATGAAGTGCGAGCCAATCTTTGAAGCATTTGATGCCATTGTGGGCGAACAGGCCAACGATTCTGCGTTGCCCGCACCGACGGTCATCTTTTTGAGCCCCTGTGGTCGACCGTTTGATGAGGCATGTGTACAGGAGCTGGCAATCAAAGAGCGCTTGCTGTTTGTTTGTGGACATTACGAAGGAATTGACGAGCGCGCCTACAGCCTGGCAGATTATGTGATCTCACTTGGTGACTATGTGCTGACCAGCGGTGAGCTTGCATCTATGGTGGTTATTGACGCGGTCGTTCGCAAACTTGATGGGGTGTTGGGTGCCGAGGATGGCGCGGCATGTGAAAGCTTTGCTGATGGTTTGTTGGAGTATCCGCAGTATACTCGTCCGGCAACGTATCGGGGGATGGATGTGCCGGAGGTCTTGCTTTCGGGAAATCATGCCAAAATTGAGCAATGGCGCCACGAACAATCGTTGATGCGCACCGCGCGTTTTCGCCCTGATTTGCTTGAGAAGGTTGAGCTGTCAGCCAGCGATCTTGATTTTTTGCAAAGTTTGCCTGATTCATAAGGTCACTTCGCAAAACGCGGTATCATACCCATATCGTTATACTCGGGCTTGGTGTGCTCATGCGTACCAAGCTCAAGTCTTATAGTATGAGCAGTCTGGAAAGGACTTTTTGAACACATGGATGCCGGTCAACACGCGAGCCAAGGAAGAAGAAACCCGCTTAGGACATTCTTGAGCTTAATCTGCATGCTAGCGTTTGTGCTGGTGTTGGCGTGGGCGCTTCGCACCTTTGTTTTCCAGGCGTATGAGATTCCGTCAGGTTCTATGGAAGAGACCATCATGACAGGTGACATGGTCTTTTCTGAGAAGGTGACCTACTATTTTCGCGAACCTGAATATGGGGACGTCGTGACGTTTCATGATCCTGAAATTCCTGGTCGTATCCTCATTAAGCGCTGTATTGCAACCGCCGGTCAAACCGTTGAGATCAACGACGAAGATGGGCTGGTCTATGTTGATGGGGTGGCCTTGGATGAGCCCTACACCGATGGTAAGCCCAGCTATACCATTCCTGGTGGCGTCAGCTTTCCCTACACGGTTCCTGAGGGGGAAATTTGGGTGATGGGGGACAATCGGACAAACTCTCAGGATTCGCGTAAGTTCGGTGCGGTTCCTGTTTCTAACGTGACTGGTCTGGCGGTTTTGGTGTACTGGCCGCTGGATAATTTTGGCTTATTAGAGCATTAGTCTACAACATACAACGTGTGGTTTGAGATTGAGGATTGGAGAGGTATGACCCAAGAAATTGAGATGGGTGCCGTGCAAGCAGATGCGCAGCCGCCAACATTTCAAGACGTTATCATGAACCTGCAGCGTTATTGGGCTGACGCGGGTTGCGTCATTTTGCAACCCTACGACAACGAGGTTGGCGCAGGAACCAATGCCCCTGCAACAACACTTCGCTCGCTTGGTCCTGACACCTGGAGAACTGCTTATGTGCAGGGTTGTCGTCGTCCAACCGACGGTCGTTATGGCGAAAACCCCAATCGCACGCAGTTTTATTATCAGTTCCAGGTGCTTATGAAGCCTTCGCCCGACAACATCCAAGAGCTGTATTTGGGCAGCTTGCGCGCTATTGGTATTGACGTTGACGCCCATGACGTGCGCTTTGTTGAGGACGACTGGGAAAGCCCGACGCTCGGTGCGTGGGGTCTTGGCTGGGAAGTCTGGATTGATGGCATGGAAGTCACCCAGTTCACCTACTTCCAGCAGGTGGGTGGCTTTGAGTGCGACCCGGTTCCGGTTGAGATTGCCTATGGTCTTGAGCGTCTGACCATGTACATCCAGGGCGTTGACTCAATGTTTGACATCGTGTGGAGCCGCGGCAAAGACGGCGTGGTCTTTACCTATGGTGACGTATATCTGGAAAACGAGCGTCAGTATTCAAAGTTTAATTTCGAAGTGGCTGATACGAACTTCTTGTTCCAGGAGTTTAATGATCGCGAAGCTGAGTGTATGCGTACCTTGGAGGCAGGTCTTCCGCTTCCGGCGTATGACAGTGTGCTGAAGTGCTGCCATGCTTTTAACTTGTTAGATGCGCGCGGCGTGATTAGTGCCACCGAGCGCATGGCTTATATCTTGCGTGTTCGCACGCTGGCGAAGGCATGTTGTGCCAGCTATATGGAGCACGTGGTGGGACTGGCACCTGCAACCGATGAGGGTAAGGAGGCAGACAATGACTAACGTGCACACCTTAACCTTTGAAATCGGCACCGAAGAAATTCCGGCGTTTGACCTGCATAAGGCAACGCTGGCGCTGCCGCAGATCACCGAGCAGGCATTGGACGGTGCTCGTATTCCGCACGGAGACATTCGCGTGCTGACCACGCCTCGCCGTTTGATCGTGATGGTGGATGGCGTGGCCGATACCACCGAAGCGCTTGATGAGGTATTCCGCGGTCCGTCGGTGGCAATTGCCTTTGACGCAGATGGCAACCCCACTAAGGCTGCAAGCGGTTTTGCGCGCGGCAAAGGCGTTGCTGTTGAAGACTTAGAGCGACGCGTTGAGGGCGATGTGGAATATGTTTTCGCCACTCGTTCGCTTCCAGCAAGTGATGTCGCGGAGCTGTTGCCTGAGGTGCTTGGCAGCATCATCAGTGCCATTTCGTGGCCGAAGTCATGTCGCTGGGGACGTACGCATGAGTACTTCTCACGTCCGGTGCGCTGGCTGGTAGCGCTGTTGGATGAGCAGGTAATTCCGGTTGAGTTTGCGGGTCTGGTGGCATCTAACGAGACGCGCGGACATCGCTTCTTGGCACCCGGACCGCATAAGGTGCCAACTGCAGCTGATTTGCCGGTTGTGCTTGAGTCGGCGTACGTACTCACCAGTGAACAAGCGCGTGAGCAGGCAATTCGAGCAGGCGTGGCCGAGGCTGAACAAACCTGGAATGCGCATGCTGAGCTGCCGGAAAAGACGCTTTTAGAGGTTACGAATCTGTGCGAATACCCAACCGTTTTGGTGGGAACCTTTGACGAAGAGTTTTTGCTGGTGCCCGAAGAGATTATCGTGGACGCCATGTTGATGCATCAGCGTTATTTCCCGCTCTATGACGACAACCATAAGCTCACTAACCACTTCATCTTGGTGTCAAACGGCAATCCTGCGTGCGCAGAGACCATTATTGATGGCAACGAGCGCGTGGTGCGTGCACGTCTTTCTGACGCGAAATTCTTCTACGAAGAAGACCTCAAGCACGCTCTTGATACCTACGTTGACCGCCTGGATGAGGTTGTTTTCCAGGAGAGCTTGGGCACGATGCGCAAAAAGACCGAGCGCGTGGTACGCCTGGCAGAGCATTTGGCGAAAGACGCGGGTCTTGATGAGGTCGAAAGCGCAGATGTTGCCCGTGCGGCATATTTGGCGAAGGCCGACCTGGTGACCAACGCGGTGGTGGAATTCACCAGCGTACAAGGCATTATGGGCTCCTACTACGCCACTGCTGCAGGCGAGACCGATCAGGTGGCGCAAGCTATTGCTGACCACTATCGCCCGCGTTTTGCAGGAGACGATCTCCCTGAATCAATCGTTGGACGCATTGTTGCAACCGCAGACAAGCTGGATACCATTTGCGGCTTGTTCGCCGTAGGACAAGGTCCGACTGGCTCTTCTGACCCGTTCGCGTTGCGTCGTAGCGCCATCGGTATTATTGCCATGCTTGAAGCGGGACTCAACGTTTCGCTTGTGGATGCAGTGAATGCGTCGCTGGATACCTACCAGGCAAGTGGTGTGGAATTTGATCGCCAGGCAATCTATGATCAGATTATCGAATTCTTCGTCACGCGTACCAAGGTTATCCTGCGTGATAGCGGTGTTTCGCCTGATAGTGTGGAAGCGGTGCTTGCAACCGGTATCGTTGAGCCGGCAGTTATCATTGCGCGTGCTCGCGCATTGGAAGCGGCGCGTGCTCAGTCAGCTGAGGTCTTTGATGATTTGGCTACAGCCTATGCACGTGCGCATAACCTGGCAGATACCGCTTTGGGAGACACGGTTGACGAAAGCTTGATGGACGTTGACGAGCTGGCGCTTGATAAGGCTACCAACGAGGCAGCGGTGGCAGTTGAGCGCGCGCTTGCGGTTGATGACTACGACGCCGCTCTGCAGGCGCTTGCAGCGCTTCGCACGCCTATTGATACGTTCTTCGAAGACGTGCTCATTATGGATAAGGATGAGGCACTGCGCAACAATCGCCTTCGCTTGCTGAATCGTTTCGTGGCTGTCTTTGCTAACGTTGCAGACTTCGCCAAAATGACTAAAACGGCAAAATAGCTGATTGATAAGGCCCTTGTGTCAAGTGATGCAAGGGCCTTTTTGTAGGAAGGGCTGTGTATGAAAGACGTGGTTATTCAGGAGAACAACACACCGCTTCCAACGGTGCATATCATCTCTGACTCGGTTGGTTTGACGGCGCAAGCAGTTGCGCGCGCGGCGTGTGCGCAGTTCGGGGTCACCAATCCCGCCATTGAGGTGCTGCCAAAAGTTCGCACACTCAAAGAGGTGCAAGATTTTGTGGAGGCTCACGTGGCCTACCATAAAGAGCACAATAAAGGTGATCGCATCCTGGTGTTTTACACGCTGGTAGATAACGCGCTGTCGTCGCAGGTGCACAACTTCTTGGAAAGCCGCGAAGATGTGGTGGCGGTTGATTTGATGACCAACGCAATTCATTCAATTGCTGAGATGTCAGGCCTTGAGCCGGCGGATAAGCCCGGTAGCATGCACGTGGCTGACCGCAATTACTTTAAGCGTATTGAGGCTATTGAATTTGCGATTGCGCACGACGACGGACGAAATCCGCAAGATCTCACAAAAGCCGACATTGTGCTTTTGGGCGTGTCGCGCTCGTCGAAGACGCCGACGTCAATTTATTTAGCACAGCAAGGATACAAAGTGGCGAACATCCCACTTGATCCTGATACTGAGCCGCCCGCTGAGCTTTTTGAAGTTGAGCGAAGCCGTCTGTTTGGTTTGATGATCACTCCTGATGTGCTCATCGGCATTCGCCAGCGTCGTCTTGGTCGTGCTGGTGGGGTAGCGGGGCGCTATGCGGATCCGCAATTTGTATCCGAAGATCTCACTGACGCGCGCTCGCTTATGCGTAAGCTTGGCGCCATTGTGGTGCACACCGAAAATCGTGCGGTCGAGGAGACAGCGCAGGAGATTTTGCGTTACTATGAGAAAATCCATCCACGATCAAGTGATGTGGATGATTAAGCCTGCGACCAGGCAAGAAACCTAAGGGTATTCAGGTTAGGAGAAAAAGGTGACAGAGGTTATTAAGCGTGTGTACGCATTCGGTAAGGATGCCGAAGGCAACAACGTAACCGAGGGCAACACTTCCATGAAAGCTATCCTTGGTGGCAAAGGCGCAAACTTGGCCGAGATGGCCAACATCGGTTTGCCGGTGCCTCCTGGATTTACCATCACGTGCCAGACATGCATGGAGTATGCGAATGCAGGCAATACCTGGCCTGAGGGTGCGCTTGATACCATTGCTGAGTATCGCGAGGATCTTGAAACCCGTATGGGTAAAAAGATCGGTGATGCTGAAGATCCGCTGTTGGTTTCTGTTCGTTCGGGCGCTCCAATGTCCATGCCGGGCATGATGGACACGGTTTTGAACCTCGGTTTGAACGACCAGTCAATCAACGGTCTGATCAAGCAAACGGGCAATCCTCGTTTTGCATGGGACTCATATCGTCGCTTCATCCAGATGTTTTCAAACGTTGTTATGGGTCTTGACGGAGATCTCTTCGAAAACGCTATCACCGCTATGAAGAACGCTCGCGGTGTGGCTTCTGATACTGATCTGAATGCTGAAGACCTCCAAGAGCTCGTGCAGGAGTTCAAAGAGATCTTTACCGAAAATGTTTCTGCTGATGAATATCCTAACCTGGTAGTTGATGGGGTCGTGCAATTCCCGCAAGACCCGATGGTACAGCTCCAGCTTGCCATTGAGGCTGTATTTGGCTCATGGAACAACGAGCGTGCCGTCATTTATCGTCAGCGTGAAAAGATTGCTGATGACCTGGGCACTGCCGTTAACGTGCAATCAATGGTCTTCGGTAACAAGGGCGAGACCTCCGCAACGGGCGTTGCCTTTACGCGCAACCCTGCAAATGGCGAAAAAGAGTTCTATGGTGACTACCTGGTAAACGCACAGGGCGAAGACGTTGTTGCTGGTATTCGTAACACGAGCCCCATTGCTGAGCTCAAAGAAGTTGAGGGCTTGGAAGAAGCAGGTCAGGAGCTTGAGGATGTCTTCTTGCTGCTGGAGAATCACTTCCGCGACATGTGTGACATTGAGTTTACTATTGAGCAGGGCAAGCTGTGGATGCTTCAGACCCGCGTTGGTAAGCGTACCGCAGCAGCTGCTTTGCATATTGCTATTGAGATGGAAAAAGAAGGTCTGATCACCAAGGAAGAAGCGGTTATGCGCGTCAATCCTGATCAGCTTGACCAACTGCTCCATCCGCAGTTTGACAAGGATGCTAAATACGACGTACTGGCTCGTGGCTTGAACGCAAGCCCGGGTGCTGCAGTGGGCGAAGTAGTCTTTTCTGCAGCTGACGCAGTTGCGGTTGCTGAGGCTGGCCGCAAGTGCGTGCTGGTTCGCTGGGAAACCAACCCCGATGACCTTGCAGGCATGATTGCTGCTGAGGGCATCTTGACCTCACATGGTGGCAAGACCAGCCATGCTGCCGTTATCGCTCGCGGTATGGGTACCCCGTGCGTGTGCGGCGTGGAAGCGCTCAAGATTGATGCTGAGAAGAAGCAGGCGGTTGTTACCGGCACCGACATCGTCATCAAAGAGGGCGATATGATCTCTATTGATGGTACGTCGGGTATTGTGGTTCTCGGTGCTGTTGAGCTGGTATTGCCTGAGCTCACGGGTGATCTTGACACCATCTTGGAGTGGGCTGATGAGTTCCGCACCTTGGGTGTTCGCGCGAATGCCGACAACCCCGAAGACGCTGAGCTGTCTCGCAACTTTGGTGCACAGGGCATCGGTCTGTGCCGTACCGAGCACATGTTCTTGGGTGACCGTAAGCAGATCATCCAAACGTTTATCCTGAATGAAGATGAAGCAGTTCGCGAAAAGGCAGTAAACGACTTGCTTGCTGCTCAAACCGGTGACTTCCTGGGTATGTTTGAGGCAATGGACGGCCTGCCTGTTATCGTTCGTTTGCTTGACCCGCCGCTGCATGAATTCTTGGAGAGCCCGCGTGCGCTTGACGTTGAGATTGCTCGACTTGAGGCAACGGGTGGAGACAAGACGGTCATTGCTGAGAAGCGCAAGCTCATGGAGCAAATTGATGCTATGGCTGAGGCTAACCCGATGCTTGGTCTGCGTGGCTGCCGTCTGGGTATTGTCTATCCGATTCTTCCGCGCATGCAGGTTCGCGCTATCGCAACCGCTGCTGCAGAGCTTAAGAAGCGTGGCTTAGACCCGCAACCTGAGATCATGATCCCGCTGGTTTCGGTCGTTCCTGAGCTGGCACTGCTTCGCGAAGTTGCGCTTGAGGTTATTGCTGAGGTAGCAGCAGAGCAAGGCGTAGAGCTGGATATTCCGGTTGGTACCATGATTGAGCTTCCGCGCGCTGCCGTTACTGCTGATGAGATTGCACACTATGCCGACTTCTTCAGCTTCGGCACCAATGACCTTACCCAAACCACGTTTGGCTTTAGCCGTGACGACGTTGAGGCTGAGTTTATTCCGCAATACCTCTCAGCACACCTGTTGCCCTACAACCCGTTTGCAACGGTTGATAGCGGTGTTGCGAAGCTCGTTAAGATGGGCGTTGAGCTGGGTCATGAGGGTAACCCCGATATCGTGTGCGGCGTGTGCGGCGAACATGGTGGAGATCCTGACTCAATCCACACCTTCCAGGCATGTGGCGTTGACTACGTAAGCTGCTCACCGTATCGCGTGCCGGTTGCTCGTTTGGCAGCAGGTCAGGCAGCACTCGCAGCAAAATAATTCATCGTTCGCTTAAGTGTATGTAAACAAAGCGCGTCATCCATTTGGGTGGCGCTCTTTTTTGTGCGTGTGCTCAAAAAAGAGCGAAGAAATTCATACATGAGCGCACAGGTCTGTGTGGTTGGCTGTTACAATCGTAGATGAACTTGGTAATCGCATATATTTCGAAGGGCTTAACATGACGCATCTTCCTCAACTGATCACGGATCTTGCGCTTCTGTTAGCTGTTGCCGCTGTAGCTACGATTGTTTGCAAGAAATTTAAGCTACCGTTAGTAATCGGCTATGTTGCCGCAGGTTTTATTGTCGGTCCTGCTTTTGACTTTTTTCCCGATATTGGTGACCCCACCAACATTTCTACCTGGTCAGACATTGGTGTCATCTTCTTGATGTTCGGTCTCGGCCTTGAATTTTCGGTCATTAAGCTGACAACGGTGGGCAAGTCTGCAGTGGTGACTGCTGCCACGGAAATGCCTCTGATGATCATCTGTGGCACGTGTTTGGGGCTTTTATTTGGCTGGTCGTTTACCACGTCCATATTCTTAGGCGGCATGCTGGCCATCTCGTCTTCTTCGATCATTGTCAAAACCTTCAATGACCTGGGGGTTAAAAAGGCCGGCTTTGCCGAATTGGTCTTTGGTGTTTTGGTTATCGAAGACATTGCAGCGGTGTTTTTGCTGGCTATCTTGTCAACGGTTGCCGCAGGCAGCGCCGATGGCGCTGATGCCATTTTGCAGATTGGCCAGATGGCACTGTATCTGGTGGTTTGGTTTGTGCTTGCCGTGCTGGTGGTGCCTTCGGTGCTCAAGCGCATTAGCGAATGGCTCAGCGACGAAATCATCCTGATTGCCTCTATCGCGTTTTGTTTGCTCATGGTTATGCTGGCCACTACCATTGGGTTTTCTTCAGCGCTCGGCGCGTTTTTGGGTGGATCAATTCTTGCTGGTACGGTGCAGGCGCATCGTATTGATGAGCTCTTTCGCCCCATTAAAGACTTGTTTGGGGCGGTCTTTTTCGTCTCTGTTGGCACGCTGGTGGCACCTGAAGCCATCGTTGAAAACGCTCCAGCAGTTATTGCTATTGCGCTGCTGACTATCTTTGGTCGTTCGCTATTCTGTACCTTGGGCGCGCTTTTTTCGGGTCAATCGCTGCGTATGGCTATGAAATGCGGCATGAGTTTAGGTCAAATTGGCGAGTTTTCCTTCATTATTGCAGCGCTTGGCTCAACCCTGGGTGTAACGCCGAGTTTCTTGTATCCGGTCATTGTGACGGTATCGGTTATCACGGCGCTGACCACGCCATTTATGGTGCGCAATGCCGACCATGTCTATCATGGGGTCTCCCATGTACTCAATATGGGCGTGCTTGCTCGTATTCGCCCACGAAGAAAAACGCAAGAAGAGGAAGAAGAGTCAAGTCTTTGGGGGAGCATGCTCAAGTCATGGGTGCTCAAGCTTGGTCTCATTGCACTGTCCTCAGTTGCATCAGTAGAGATTTTGTTGCGTATGTTGCGCCCGCTGTTGGTGCGTTTTATCCCGCATCCTTACATTTCAATATTGCTTGCCAGTATCTGCGTTGTCATTGTGAGTTTGTTTATTTCTAATCTCTTTTACACCTCGCGCAAAGGTGAATTTGGCGTGCTTTGGATGCGCAGCAAACGCAATCACGTCATCTTGGTGGCAATCGTTGTCATTGGTGTGCTTGTGTCGGTGGCGTCGGTGCTTTATATCACCTATGCCGCGGTTGGTATTCGCACCATGCTTTCGCCGGTGGCCATTGCGGTCGCACTTATTTCAGTTGCAGCACTTGGGCGTTCGCGAACCGTGCACTCGATGTTTCTCAAACTTGAAACAGCGTTCTTTGGCAACCTGAGCGAAAACATCCTTGAAGAGCGCATGGCGGCTCTTGGAGACGATGATCATGCTTACTGGGTTGAAGAGCACTTGTACGTGGTTGAGGTGGAGGCCTCGCGTACCTTGAAGCGAAAAAGTGGCACGCTTCGCCCGGTTGACTATCTCTTTGGCATTGCGCATAACTTAGACCTCATCTCTATCGTGCGTGACGGCAAGCGCATTGCAGGAGACGCCCTTGCGCGTCTGACCAAGGAGGATCTGACGCGTCGCATTGCTGATCCAAACGATGACCTGGGTATTCGCGAAGGAGACATGCTTACGTTCTTGGGAACTGAGGACGAGATTGACGGATACATTCAGTCCATGGTTGAGGAAGAAACACTCAGCGACGAAGAGGCTGATACGGCGTCGCAGAACTTTAATGACTATCTTACTAAGGGCGAAGGCAAGAGCTATCTGACGTGTTTTCGCTTTGAGATTCTGGATGGATCATGGTATGCGGGTAAGACTATTGCCGCTATTGACTTTAAGGGTCGCTATGGTTCGCTGGTCGTAGCGCATGTGCACGACGCTTATATCAAGATGAAGCCTTCGCGCAACACGCGTTTGTTCGCGGGTGATCATATCTGGTTGGTCGGGGATCCGAAAAACGTCTATCCCATCATGCATCAAGCCATACGAGCAGCAGATGATGAGCTTGAGGCGCGTGACGCTGACGTGGATCCGGTACCCGAATTCATTGACGAAGGTGCTATTGAACCTGCGTCCTCGCAGCATGCGTAGATGAGAGGTGTGTGGAACGATAATGGCGCAAACCCCACCGCAAAAACCTAGCGCTCTTTCGCTTGAGCGGTTACCGAAGAGTCTTGAGCTGCTCAAGGCTGACGATGGTCAGGTCGTGCTTCGCTATGTGGATCAGCGACAGCTTCCTTATGAGTTGGTGCAGGTTAGTACTGCATCGTGGCAGCAGGTGATTGATGCTATTGTCACACTTGCGGTGCGCGGTGCACCAGCGCTCGGTGTTGCTGGAGCTGCCGCGTTTGCGCTCTGGGTTTGCAATGATGCGTGCTTTGCAGATAAGGATGCTCTTGTGTGCAAGGCGCGTGCGGTTGCGGATGAGATTGCGAATGCGCGCCCAACTGCAGTGAATCTTTCGTGGGGCGTTACGGCAGCTTTTCAGGTTTTTGAGGAGGTGCTTGCTCAGCCGGAAGAGCAGGTAAAATCTGCGTGTTTTGACGCAGTCAAAGAACTTGAAGCACACGACGAAGCTTGCAACCGCGCAATTGGCGCATATGGCTCAGCACTCTTGCCGTGCGCAGAAGGCGGTGCCACCGTCCTTACGCACTGCAATGCTGGCAGCTTGGCTACCGTCTTTTACGGAACCGCGCTGGGAGTCATCTATACGGCGGCAATGGATGGAAACATTGCACGCGTATACGCTGATGAGACACGCCCCGTTGGGCAAGGTGCGCGCCTGACCGCGTGGGAGCTTGCCCAGGTGGGCATCCCGGTGACGCTTATTTGTGACAACATGGCAGCCTCGCTTATGGCAAAAGGAGAAATTGATGCGGTGGTCGTAGGTGCTGATCGTATTGCTGCCAATGGTGATACCGCAAACAAGATTGGCACGCTCAGTGTTGCTATTGCGGCGCATACGTTTGGAGTGCCGTTTTATGTGGCTGCACCAACATCCACCATTGATGTCACCCTTGCAAGCGGAGACGAAATTCCTATTGAAGAGCGCGCTTCGTCAGAGGTACTTGATCCGCTTTATGCGGGAGTGGATATTTACAATCCAGCATTCGACGTCACGCCTGCCCGTTTTATCAGTGGCATCATTACCGAAAAAGGGGTATTTTCACCTGCGAGTATTGCGCAGGCCGTTGGTGTGTCGTAGTGTTTGCGAACACCACATAAAAAGGAAACGAGCACGCTATGGATGTCATTACTCGCCAGATGCAAGAGACGCAAGAGCATGAACTGCTCTCAGCGCAGGCTTCGTGTGCCGCCGACACGCGCGGGCGTCATCGCGCGAGTGCGCCCGATATGCTGCGCACCGATTACCAGCGCGACCGCGATAAGATTTTGCATTCGAAGTCATTTCGCCGCCTGTCGCACAAAACGCAGGTCTTTTTGGCGTCAGAGGGCGATCACTTTCGCACGCGTTTGACCCACACGCTTGAGGTGGCGCAAATTGCGCGCACGATCACGCGCGCTTTGGGGCTCAACGAGGATCTGACTGAGGCAATCTCGCTTGGTCATGATTTGGGTCACACGCCCTTTGGGCATACGGGCGAAGCAGCGCTTTCGCTTGCTCTGGCGCGCCATCAGGGGATAGACCCCCAAAGTGATGAGGCGAAAACGCTCTACCGGCACAACGAGCAAAGCGTGCGCGTGGTGGAATATATCGAAAACGCAGGTGCGGGACTCAACCTTACGGTTGAAGTTCGCGACGGTATCCTCAATCACACGGGAGATCTTCGCGCGGCAACACTGGAGGGCAGGATTGTGGCAACAGCCGACCGCATAGCATACGTCAATCATGATATTGACGATGCTATTCGCGCAGGTATTTTGCGCGAAGCGGATTTGCCTGAGTCAACGCACAAGGTATTAGGTGTGTGTCACTCGGATCGCATTGAGACACTGGTGGCTGATATGGTGTGCGCATCAGCTGCCGCAGGGGATATCACGATGACCGAAGAGGTCTATGCAGCCATGATGGAGTTGCGGGCGTTTTTGTTTGCCTCGGTGTATCAATCCGATGTGGTGATGAACGAGGTGGAAAAGGCAAGTCACCTCATCGGGGATCTGTTCGATTATTACGTTGCTAACCCTGATCAAATCCCTGAAGAGAATATGACCATTGCCCAAGGAGATCATTTGCGTGCAGTCACTGACTATATTGCGGGCATGACTGATCGCTTCGCCACCGCCACCTATCAAAAGCTCTTTATTCCGCAGGCAATTTCTATCCACTAAAGCGCACGCGTACGGTTGTTATTGCTGACAAAGTGGGTATAATTGCTACGCTATGTTTTCAAGGGATCACATTAAACAGTCTTTTCAGGCCGCATTGCCCATTATGTTGGGCTATGTTGCTATTGGCATTCCTTGCGGCATCCTGTGCGATTCTATTGGGTTGAACGCCTTGCAAGCTTTCCTGCTCTCGGTGCTGTTTTATTCTGGAGCGGGCCAGTTCATGATTCCGAATATGTGGCTTGCGGGCGGCCCTCTGGTTTCCATTATTGCGTCGGTTTCGCTGGTTAATACACGCCAGATGCTCTATTCAGCAGCGTTTGCGCCTGCGTGCCGCGGTGTGAAAAAGCGCTTGTCGTTTTTGTTCGCCGCCACGGTGACCGATGAGAGCTATGGCGTCAACGTTCAGAAATTTTCTGAGGGTGAATGGTCGGTTGATCGCGCCACCATGGTGAACCTCTTTTCGCAAAGCTCCTGGACCATCTCAAATGTAATTGGCGTGCTGGTTGGTAACGCGATTGGCATTCCGCTTGCCATTGCGGCCTTCGCCATGACATCAATTTTTATCTGTCTGTTGGTTACCCAGAAATGGACGCCCGAAAACGCCCTAGCGGCGCTTGTGGCTATGGTGGGCGTGTTTGTGTGCAAGATGCTTGGTTGGTCGGGTCCGGCCATTTTGGTGGGTGCCATTTTGGGCGTATGTGCTGCGCTTGCATTTAGCTGGGCGAAGGGGCGTGGATAAATGCAGCCGATGGGTTGGACAGACTTTTTTATCGTTTTTGTTTGCTGCGCCATTACGATGCTTGCCTGTCGTGTGATACCGCTGTTTGTGCTGAAAGGGCGCAATCTGCCCGAAGGTCTTGAGAAAGCCCTTGGCTTTATTCCGCCGGCAGCATTTGCGGCGCTGGTGGCCAACGATTTGCTTGAACCAACAATGTTTGACGCAGGACTGTGGCCGGCGGCTGCTCCGTTGGTGGCAGCTGTAGTGGTTGGCCTGGTGGCATTTAAGACGAAGTCGCTGCTCTGGTCTGCGGTTGCAGGAGTTGCCGCATATGCACTTTTGTCGCTCATTTAGCGAACTTTTGTGACGCTCTTGCGAATTCGTCTTGCATCAACCAAATTATTGCGATACACTGTCAAATCGTGTCTAAACGAGGAAACTCGCATGAGTGGTAAGCTTAAAGTATAGAGAAGGAACATGGCCATGGATATCATTCGCGCCATCGAGCAACAACAAATGAAGCAGGACGTCCCGGCGTTCAACGTTGGTGACAATGTGAAAGTTCACTATCGTATTACCGAGGGTAATCGCGAGCGTATTCAGGTCTTCCAGGGTGACGTTATCCGTCGTCAGGGTGCTTCAAACCGTGAGACGTTTACCGTTCGCAAGATCAGCTTCTCAATCGGTGTAGAGCGTACCTTCCCGGTGCACTCACCCAAGATTGAAAAGATTGAGGTTGTACGTCAAGGTGACGTACGTCGCGCTAAGCTGTACTACCTGCGCAACAAGATTGGCAAGGCTGCCAAAATTAAGGAAAAGGCTTTCCGCTAGGCCGTCAATCAGTATATATGCAAGCCCCTTGACGTCTCAGGTCAGGGGGCTTTTTGTGTGTAGGAGTTCAAATGGATCTTTCAGTTGGCGAAATCAAGCAGATGCTCTCGCAGGCCACCGATGAGGACTTTGCGGTCTACGAGCGCTCGCTTGCTGCAGACACGCGCAAGGGCGTGCAGGCTGCACTTCGCCAAAATAGAAAGCGACTTGATGCTCTGGCGCAAGAGCGTGCGCGTTTGCAGGGTATGTATGATTTTGAGCACGCTCTTTTATCTGAGCGTGGTGGACGCGTGTGTGTGGGTTTGGATGAAGTGGGACGCGGCCCTTTGGCAGGACCTTTGGCGGTGGGTGCGGTTGTGTTGCCCTCTGAGCCGCTGATTGAAGGGCTGAATGATTCTAAGCAGGTAAAACCTGCCGACCGAGAGCGCATTGCGGCACAGATTAAAGAGCAGGCACTTGCCTGGACGGTGCAGTATATTGAGCCTGCTGAGATTGATGCGTGCGGCATGTCGGCATCACTTCGTGTGGCATTTTCACGTGCGCTCAAGGAAATTGAGCGCGCAGGTGTGATTCCCGATGTAGTGCTTTTGGATGGCAATCCACTGCGCCTGGATCCGCGTGAAATTAACATCATCAAAGGAGACGGAAAAAGCGCTTCCATTGCGGCGGCGTCGCTGGTGGCAAAGGTTGAGCGTGATGCGCGCATGGTAGAACTTGCGAAAAGCTATCCCGAATACGACTGGGAATCGTGCAAAGGATATGCTTCAGCTGCTCATATTGCTGCTATCAAGCAGTATGGTTTGACGCCTGAGCATCGCGTTTCGTTCTGTGGCGCCTTTTTACAGCCTTCGCTGTTCTAGATTGCTGCCTTGCGTCTGGGCACATGATCTAAATTCGTAGTAAAACGGTATAAGCTTTCGGCGATCCGTTGCGGAAGTGACGTGAGTTCGGTGTGTCTTTTGCTTGAATGCGCGTGAGATCTGTATAAGATTTTTGAGAATTCTTGATCCAAAACAAAGAAACGCGCATGTAATTCGTGCGCGCGGCCGTGCGTATCATGACAACTCCCAATAGAGAGGAGATTGTTATGACTGAAGCCGTATTGGAACGACCCGTAACAAAATCATCCCAAGGTAAACGAAATAGAGCACTTGGGAGGCGTGGCGAAGATGCCGCTGCTCATTTTTTGGAGTGTCGCGGGTATGACATTGTTGCACGCAATTGGACGTGTTATGCGGGAGAGGCGGACATCATAGCGCGCGATGATGACGCGGTGGTGTTTGTTGAGGTTAAAACGCGTCGCAACTGTGATAAAGGGATGCCTTCAGAGGCGGTCACGCCAGAGAAGCGAGAGCGGTATGAACGTATTGCGCTTGAGTATCTTGCGAATTGTGGCATTGTGGATGTACCGATTCGCTTTGATATTGTCTCAATCGTAATCATTGCGCCTGATAGAGCAGTTGTTCGCCATCATATTAATGCTTTTGGTGGTGCGTAGATGCAAGGGAAATGTCGTCTTCATGCGGCAACCATCAAAGGTGTTGAGGCAATTCCGGTTGAGGTAGAGGTTAGCATTGGAAATGGCATTCCGTCGTTTACGATTGTCGGGATGCCTGATGCATCAATCCAGGAATCACGCGAACGAGTTAAGGCTGCTATTCGTGCCTGTGGCTTCACGATGCCGCCGCATAAGATTGTTGTGAATCTTGCACCTGGGGCGCTTAAAAAGACTGGGTCGGGTTTTGATCTTTCTATAGCGCTCGGTATTCTGGGTGCATCTGGGCAGATTCCGACCGAGCATCTGTTGGATGTTTTGCTTGTTGGCGAACTGTCTCTATCGGGATCGGTTCGCCCGGTTGCGGGACTGTTGGCATGTGCGCTGTGTGCTAAGCGGCAAGGCTGGTCGCTGGTGAGTGCTTATACCAACGAGCTTGCCGCGGTGTCTGATTGCACTTGCTTTGAGGTTGCAAGTTTACGTGATTTTTTGCGGCCGCTTGAAATGCATATTTCTACTCACGAATTCAAGCAAAGTGCGTCGCTGCCAGATTTCGCTGATATAGCAGGTCACGAAATGTCGAAGCGTGCGCTGGTGATTGCTGCGGTCGGTCGGCATGGCGTTCTTATGATGGGGCCACCCGGTTCAGGAAAGACCATGCTGGCATCGCGAATACCGTCTATTTTGCCACCTCTCACCAAAGAAGAGCGCATAGAGACGGCGGTCATTCATTCGGTAGCAGGCCTTGATCCCACGCATGTTTTGGCGGGGGTGCGTCCCTTTCGTGCCCCTCATCACTCCATCAGTCAAGCGGGACTGGTTGGCGGCGGAACTCCTTTGCGACCAGGGGAGATTTCACTTGCTCATCATGGTGTGCTGTTTTTAGATGAGATGGCTGAATTCTCGCCGGCGGTTTTACAGAGTATTCGCCAACCGCTTGAATCGGGTGCATTGACGCTTACGCGTGCGGAGGGTTCGGTGAGTTTCCCTTCGTCGTTTATGTTGGTGGCTGCAACTAATCCGTGTCCTTGCGGCAACTATGGTGCCGATGACGCGGTATGCACGTGCACAATCCCGCAGATCAAACGCTACCAAGGAAGGATTGGCGGGCCTTTGCTGGATCGCATTGATGTGCATCTTGAAGTAGGTCGGATGAAGGCGCATTCGGTCATGCAGTCGGGTAGTGGAACTTCATCGGCCACCTTGCATGATGAAGTCATGCGTGGGTGTGAGTTTCGCGACTGGCGACAAGCGCAAACAGGGGAGCAAGCCAGCCGAAAGAGTAAAGCATTGATTGAGGCGTGCAAGCTTTCTGAGGCTGATCAAGCTGCGTTTGAGGCGATGGCACAGCGAAGCAAGCTTTCAGGGAGAGGAATTATTCGTACGCTTTCATTGGCGCGAACGATAGCGGATTTGGATGAGAGTCAAGCGGTTTGTCTTGAACATATTTATGAAGCGTTTGGGTTGCGGTTGCGTGAGGAAGGTGACATGCAATGAGTAGTAGTTATATACCTGGTAAACGACATGAAATCTTGCGAGGAGATGTTCGCTATCCCGAGGTATTTGAGCGCGTTAGAAATCCTCCGCGCTGTTTGTATGTGGTGGGATCTGTAGATGCTCTTCGTGAGGGGATTGCTATTGTAGGCGCTCGAAAAGCTACTCCCTATGGATTGGCGTGTGCGAAGCGGTTTGCGGACAAAGCGGCTCGTAATGGGGTAGTAGTTATTTCCGGTGGGGCGCGCGGATGTGACTCGGAGGCGCACAAAGCTGCATTGGCGGCAGGAGGGAAGACGGTGGCGTTTTTGGGTGGAGGCTGCGATAAACCGTATCCCGCTGAACACAAAGAGCTGTTTAGTCGCATAGTTGCCCAAGGTGGTGCACTTGTGTCTGAGCAGCCATGGGATGCTGATCCGCGCCCCTATATGTTTCGGGAGCGCAATCGGCTTATTGCTGCACTGGCGAAAGTGACCTTGATCGTGGAGGCGGGACTACCTTCCGGTACCCTGTCAACAGCAGACGACGCGGTGTGTGCTAATCGGGATGTATGCGTGGTACCTGGTGCCATAACCGCGCCATCTTCGCATGGCGCAAATTGGCTGCTCAGCCAAGGAGCACAGCCAATTATTGACGATAAGACCTTCGATTCCATGTTGACACAATCTTTTGGCGTACTCACGGGTTTTGCCTCGTTTGGCGAAGAGGTGCAACAGGGTGGCGCGACGGGTAGCAATCCCTCGATATGCGGCGACGGGGGTGAGCAGGTATCGGATGATGCGTTGCGTGTAAAACGCGAGATGACACAAGCGCTTCTGGCGTCTCCGTTGACCTTAGACGACTTGCATCAGCTGCTTTGTGATCGCGTAGAAGCCTCCAATCTCAACAGGCTCATCATGAGAACTCTGGTGGAAGCTGAACAGGCAGGAAGGGTGCAGCGATGCCCTGATGGCCGCTATAGCATGGTGTGTTAGCGGTTGATTGGCTGTTTTGTGTGTAGAAATATTCCGTGTTATACTTATGCAATACAAAAAGGTGCGAAATGATAAAACTGGTGGTTCATCCTCGTATCTTCGAGAGACATCCAGAGCTGGATGAAGTAAGCGTAGTTGAAGCTTGGGAAAATGCGCTGATATCTGCGCCTAGGATTGATAAAGACTACGATGAATATGTCGTTGTTGGGTTTGATGCCAAGGGACGTCTTCTAGAGTTAGTTGGCATTCGGGGAGATCTTGGTAGTTGGCTTATATACCACGCAACGACGCCGCCGTCGGAAAAGACGTACCGCGAACTTGGAATTGCGAGGTAAAGGCATGGAATTCAAGCTTGAAAACGGAACTATCCTCAGCGATGACCAACTGGAAACTATGGCAGAGGAGTACGAAAATGGAGCATGGAAAGGGTGTGGCGAAGTAACGCTGGGTCGCCCTCGTCTTTATGATGAGGACATGGAAACAGTGTCTTTCAGAATTCCCCACTCCTATATCGCTGCCATAGAAGATGCGTCATGTAAGCGAGGTATCACGAAATCAGAGTTCTACCGCCAAGCTATAGAAAACGAGCTGGCTTCTCTCTCGTGAGCTGTGTAAATCTGTCTCGATTGTTTTATAGTCGTTTCGTTAACTAGGCGTAAAAGATCGAAAAGTAAGCGTGCTTTCACAAAGAGATAAGAAGCGAGAAGCTGCACAGGATAAGACAAAGATGGCGCTAAGCTATTGAATTGTTATCCATGTATCCTTACATACTCAGCTTCGCGGAGGGCGGGGAGCTCAAGGATAGGTACAGCTAACCACTACTTAGTTTTAGAATCGGGATAGAGGGTGTAGATGCAGTTCGGTTTCTCGGCAGTCGGCTTGGTCATGCTTGCCATGCTGTTCGTGCCTAACATAATCTGGGGGAGAAGGCAGCCCCTCGGGTACAGCGAAGTCGCAGAGCGCGAGAACCTTGTGCTCCGCATTCTTGAGCGTATCGGCCAAGTCGCCGTCACGGCTTCGGCCTTGGTTTTCGTCTGCCCGGAGGGCTACGCCATGCCCTGGCTCTTGTGGCTCGCGTCGGCGTTTGCCCTGATGCTGTTCTACGAGGCTGCCTGGGTGCGCTACTTCAGAAGCGATGGGGAAATACGGGACATGTATCGGCCTTTGGGCTTCATCCCTGCGCCCTTGGCGACGCTCCCGGTAGCGGCGTTCGTCCTTTTGGGCATCTGGCAGCAGTCGCCAATCACAATTGCTGCCGCCATAGTCCTCGGTGTCGGCCACATCGGCATACACCTCGGCCATCTCAGGCGCTTCTGAATACAATCCTTATTGCTCTCGAGCAGTGTGTGCTTCGACCCTCAGCGCATGCCAGCTCGCAGCCGTCTGCAAGATACCAAGAAGAAGGTAGAAGACCGATAAGCCGTTGGGGATGTATACCAGTTCGAACGCAGTCCAGCAGATGAGCAGCATGCCTGCGGCGATGCCCCACGCGTAAGAGGCGGCTCGATTCCCCTTGAGTCTGAGCGCCAGGGCGATAATGTTCGGCAATCCATTTACTAGCATGAGCGCGATGCCTGGCCACAGAAAGCTCGTTATCATGAAATCAGGAAGAGGGAGTGGCTCTAGGAGCTCCACCGGCATCCAATCGCTCCAGGAAAGGGGAAGTGCGATCACCCCGCTCAGCGCCATCCATGCGCCGCAGAAAGTAGCGCATATCCCGTCGAACCAGTTCATGAACAGCGCGAAGCCGCGAGCCAGCCTATTCATCGGTATTCCCATTCTGTAGGCTTCTGATGCAATCGATGACGGGCTCAAGGTACTCGCGCCTCGTGCCGTCGAAGCTCTGGCGCATGGTGTCCAGCATCTCCTCGACCTTCGGGTCGTCGGCCCTCTTCTCATTCATCCTGAAGAACATGCGCATCATCACCTTGTCGGCGACCCCGAGCCTGTTGAAGTCGAAGCCACCGTGGCAGTAGAAGCGGGGGAGACCCGGGTAGTCCGCTTTCGGGAAGCTGCGCTCGAAGGCCTCCTCGATGTCCTTCTCCTCCGACCATCCGCCCCCGGGCATCGGCGTCGCGCCAGTGGCGAGCAGGACGAAGCGAACGCCCGAGTGCTTCGCCATCACCCTCTTGAACCATTTCGACCCAATGACGGTGGCGGCGTGGAACCAGCTGCAGAACACGAGCAGGTCAATGCTTTCGAGGTCTATACGCGCTCGATCGCGATAAGGATAGGCGGGGCATTCCAGCTCGTCTGCGAGCCACTGCGCGTACTTCTCGGTGTGGCCCGTCTGCGAGCAGTAGACAATTGCCGTTCTCATGATGCGCTTCCTTTCCTGTGGGTCTCGTTGAACGCCGCTGTGTGCCTCCGACAGAACGTCTCGGCATCTCGCGGGTCGGCTTCCGTGTCCATGAGCATGAACAGGGGGCCGTGGAACTCCGCCGCCGCGAGACCCGCGTCGCAAGGGGCGAACGAGCCGGCGTCGACCAGGCGGGTGAAGATGGCCTTTTGCAAGGCGATGGGGCGGTCTATGAATATCTGGCGAAAGAGCGTGTTGCAGCGCTCATCCTTGAACCGGCTTATCGCGAGCATTCGGTGGAGGCTGCCGATTCGCGCATCGGTGAAGAAGGGCGCGTAGCTCCTCCATACAAGGTCTTCGACTGCGTTTGGCTCATCCGAGCAGTAGGCGCTTGGATCGTCGCCGGGCAGCGCCATCGCTCCCGAGGCGTGGAGCACCTCCTCGATGTAGGTCGTCTCCCGTTCGATGAGCGCGTCGAACAGCTCCTGCTTGCCCTTGAAGTGATTGTAGAGTGAGGGAGCCCTCATGCCGACGGCTGCGGCGATATCCCGCATCGACGTGGGCTTGAACCCCTTCTCGCTGAACATGAGAAGCGCCTCGTCCAGAATGACGTTCCGTGCATTTCCGTTGACTCTCGGCATGACTCTCCTTTCAAAACTAACAAACGTTAGTATAGAAGAGGGCGCTTGTTGTGTCTATCGGAAACTATAATTCGTATAATGAATGTCTGGAGTGAAGCCATTGTGAGGCTTCGAGGATTGGGGTTCGATGGACAAAAGGCGAAGTGCAAAGACCCTCTGCGCTGTGGGCGTGTTGACCGTTCTGATGGCGTTCATGGATATATCCGGCTTACCGGGCGCGCTATTCGTTGACATACAGTTCGCGGATATCGACCCGATCTATTTCGCGCTCGCTGTCAACTTCGTCATAATTTGCGTCTTGGCCTATGTCGTCTTGAGGCTGTTCGCGCCCGAGTGGAAGTTGGGCTTGAGCATCAAAGGGCTGCTCGAAGGCCTGCGGAAGTTTGCGCTTCCCGGCATCTTCGCAGGCTTGGCGACCGCAGTGGGATTCTGCCTAGGCCTTCCTTTCGATAGCTCTCCTACGATATGGAAAGTGATATTCGAGGGAATGGTCTATTACATTGGGGTCGCTGTGGTTGAGGAGCTGTATGTGCGGGGGCTGTTCCTGAACCTTGTGGAGGACTTGGCGCGCAAGAGCCCCAATCGAACCAATGTCGCAATTGCCGTCTCGGCTGTGGTATTTGGACTGGGTCACATACCTGGTGTGCTGGGCCAAGACGCTCTGGTTATTGCCTTCAAGGTGGTCTCGACCGTAGGCTTGGGCTTGTATTTCGGCACGATCTATAAAGAATCCGGCAATCTTTGGGTGCCTATTATCATGCATTGGTTTATAAATATCTGCGCGCTGCCCTACTGTTTCACGACGTTCAGCGGTTATCCGACGGTCAGTCTCATAATCCTTTTGATTGTGTATATCGCGCTCGGAGCTTACAGCGTTTCTCTGATGGCCAGAAACACTTCGAAGTAATCTAACCAGGAGTCGACACTCATCAGGCGTACGCGCTTTGAGTGTCTCACGGCGCGGTATGAGCGCCTTCTTCTTGCCCCACATAGAAGTTTTCAAACTGAACAACGGGGGCATAACCTTCTGTCTATGTACTAAGGTAAATGGGACTGCCGCTGTCTTCGTTCCATCAAGACACCAGATCGCAGATCATGAGCCACTCGCTCTCATCGAAGCCGTCCCCGACGATCTCGAAGCCGACCTTCTCATAGACATGGATGGCGGGTAGGTTCTCCTTCTGGACGCTGAGCGAAGCCCTCGCAAAGCCCTCGTCCCGCAGGAGATCGAGCATCTCTGCCATGAGCGCGGTGCCTATTCCCTTGCCACGGTAGTCTTTGTATATGCTGATAGCGAAAGACGGTGTCTCGTCGTCCGTGTGGCCGTATTCGTTCGTGATGCGCGTCCAGCAAGCACCGACGACTTTGCCGCTTATCTCTGCCACAAGGCACCTGTCATCTGGCTTCGTGCCGAATCCCTCGATGGATGTGCAGAGCAAGGGGTCGTTGAAGATGATATTGCGGGGAATCTCTTCGGTGTAGCCCTCGGGAATGTATATTGCCTCGTAAAGGAAATCCTCTAACAGCGGCACCTCCCTGCCCTCGATAGGGCGAATGGTTGCGCTGCTATTGCGGATAGGGTTGGGCTGAAGACCGAAGAGGAATGCTTCAATAAGCTTGTTCACCTCATCGGGCCTGTCTGTGTTTGAGTTGTGGCCTGCTCCTTCGACCCAGTGGACCTCGATTCCCGTGCGCTTTTCCCATTCACGGTTGTAGCGCTTTGCGGAGCCTGCTGCGTCTTTCGTGCCGCAGATGAGTAGCGCAGGGCAATCGACCTCGTAGGGCCTGTTCGCTTCGACGGCTAGCGCGAGGGCGCGATATCCGTGAGCTGCGAGTTCGCAGTATTCGCGTTTGGTATAGCTCTCCATCATCTCCCTCATTAGACGTTGGCCGTACTCGCTGGTGGCGCAGCCCTCGGAGCCCACTTTCATAAGCAGGCTCCACGGAATGGAGAGGTACATGAGTTTGGTGTGCTTGAGCGAGGCCAGCTCCCATCTTGCGTAATAGCTGCGCTGGAGCGGGCAGGAGTCGATGGAGACGAATCCGGAGGCGACGCCAGGGAAGAGAACCATAAACGCCTGGGCGACATACCCTCCCATCGACTGCCCGACGAGCGCTGGCGCAGTTATGCCCTCGGCATCAAGGATCTCCTTGAGCCACCGCGCCTTGTCATCGAGCGTCCAGGTGAGGGGGAAGGGGCGCGATTCGCCATGAGAGGGCGCGTCCCATACGAGCAAGTTCGCCTTGCTCTCGAAGTGCTCGACCTGCTTGTCGAAGAGCCGGTGGTCGGCGGTCAGTCCCGGCAGGAAGACGAGCCACGGCGCGCCATTGTCTACGTCGCGGGAGACCCAATATATAATCTTGCCATGCTCCTTCTTAGACAGCATCTTCACTTCCTCTTCTTGCGTGCTGGGAGCTCCTCGTACATCGCCTGGAGAAGCGATGCGATGACCGCACGATCGTCAAGGTCCACCATCCTGAGCATTTTCTTTGCGCCCTCGTAGGGAATCTCAAGCTGATCTTCTGGGATGTGCGCTTTGGATGCAGGCGTGACCTTCAAGAGCAGACGATCACCGTATATGCCGCCAACGACTTTGTCGCGGTAATAGACGACGTGCTCGCCCATCATCGGGCGAGAAGATACCTTCCCGCCAGTGGCCATGTTCAAGGCCTCGATTGTGGCATCAACGAATTCTTTGCTGGAAGACAAGGGATCTCTTTTCGATAGGAATCTTTCTTGATTATCTCACACTGTGTCAAGGATGCGACACCCCACCCTCGAAAACGACACCCCAAGCCGAAAAGGGGTGTCGTTTTATATCGTCAGCGTCGATTGGTGGAGGCAGAGCAAGCAGGAAGGGTGTAGCGATGCCCTGACGGCCTCTATAGTATGGTGTGTTAAAAATATGGCCGAAGAGTATGAAGATATATCATGTAAGCGGGGTATCACGAAATCAGAGTTTTATCGCCAGGTTCTAGAGAAAGAATTCGCCGCTCTTTTGTGAGGAGCGTATGCTTCCGCCTGAAAGCATCTCAGGATCTAGGTTCTAGTTATTTCGTCATCAGGGTTGTACGCGCGCATCAGCATGGAGACATGATCTCCTTGTACACTTTGTCCGCATCGTAGGGAGCCGCGATGGGAATGGCAATGTATCTTCCAGCAGCGCACTGCGTTGCGTAGTATGCGTTCTCTCTGACCAGCTCATCTTCGGAGAGCTCGGAGTCGTCCAAGCGTGCCTCTATGACATTGGCGTGCTTTACGATGTCATCGAAGTGGCTCCTGATGTATCCCTCGCTCATCGTGAGGCAATAGGCGGTGATATTCTCAAGCTCACCTTCATCGAATGAGTCCTTCCAGTTGCCCGGGATGTAACCGCCCTCGATGACGAGATCCTGTTGGTTTTCTATCGCCGTCTTCGCCATCTCAGAAAGGATGGACCACAGGTATTTTTCCATCTCTTCATCGTCGTAGGGGGTGAGCGCGGTGTGACCTGACCGGATAAGTCCCATCTTCAGAAGGTCGATTGAGAGCGCGAGTGCGCCGGTCTCTCTGGCAATCTTCGTTGCCAAGAGGGTCTTTCCCGTGTGGCTTGCTCCAGTGATAAACGCAATCATCTAATCCTCCAATGCTCAAGTGCGGTGCCAGCAGCCAGCTTGGCCAGACGGCCTCACGCGGAGGGGAGTTTCATGTGTAGGATGGGAAAGGGGTCTCCCATGCCGTCGGTCTCTGAACGCCCTGTGATCACGAAGCCCTCATGCTCGTAGAAGCCCCGCGCCTGGGAGTTTTGCTCGTTGACATCAAGCATACATATGCCGAAGTCCTCGACCGCCGTTCGCAGGAGCCTTTTGCCAATGCCGAGCCCGCGCGCAGGGGGCGCTATGAAAAGCATTTCGACTTCCTGACCGCTTATGCCGCAGAATCCCAGAAGTTCACCGTTGTCGTTGCGGACAATAATAAGTGATTCAACCTGACGAAATGCGTCGGGCACATAGCCCGCAATGCGCACGATATCGGCCTCGGCGAGGAAGTCATGCGTAGCCCGAACTGAAGCCTCCCAAACAGCGAACATCTCGGCGAGGAGCTCGTCTGTACGTTCATCAACGTAGTCAATCTCCATCGTGCAGGCTTCCTGTTTGTTGTCGAATGTCATGGATGTTACAGCCTTTCTTTCGTCCCAGATTTATTATCCCATGCCATGCAAGACGTCATCGGCGATATCGCCTTCAAAAACCCCAGATTAGCGGCCATGATAAAGACTTTTGACAGCGCGGAAACGCCAATTACGGGCAATGCCAAATACATTTGGTGGTACTCTTGACAGCGTTTTGCCACGCTTATTCACGAAGGGACAGACCGCATGGAACTCAAGGAGCAACTGAAGGCCAACCGGACGAGGATGGGGCTCTCCCAGGAGGAGCTCGCCGAGCGCATCTACGTGTCGCGCCAGACGATATCCAACTGGGAGACCGACCGAACCTACCCGGATGTGCAGAGCCTCCTTCTCTTGAGCGAGGTGTTCGGGACGTCCATAGACGAACTTGTGAAAGGAGACGTGGAGGAAATGGAGAACACGATTCAGAAGGAATGGAAGAAGATGCAGACGCTCGCGCTTGTCGCGTGGGGACTCGTTGGTGCGGGTATCGCATGCATGGCGGCGGGCTTCGCCATTGAGACGGGACCGTCGTCTATACTGCACGGCTTTACTGAGGGCGAGCTTTTGGGCATCGTTGCGTTTTTCCTGTTCTGGCTGTTTGGCATGGAACTTCTTGCCATGGTGGACAAGATGAAGAAGGCGAACGACCTGGTGACCTATCGCGACATCGTAGCGTTCTCCAAAGGCGAGCAGCCCGAGCCCGACGTGAAGGCGTTCAGCCGCCGCTATCCGCTAGCCTCGAACCTTCTGAAATTCAGCGCTGCCGCCGTCATCGGGGGTATCATCGCGCTGCTTATAGCCCAGTTCCTATAGATAGCGGCTTGGGATTCCCCATCGACCACTCGTTTTTGAACTTCAAGAAGGGATAGGGACGACCAATTGTGAATGAGCTAAACTCTTTGTTCATTGCGGTAAGTGCAGGATCAAACCCGCTCTCGGTGTCCAGCTGCTAGCTGAAGGGGTACCATCACCTCTTCCGAACGAGGTCGCCAAAACGCTCTTTCGCCATAATGCATGATTTATCTCCTTGCGAAAATTAAGGCCGGGCTCAAAGTAATTCACCCCGGCCTTGACCTGATGCATTAAGCTACTTCGTGCCCCAAGATGCCAGGCCTGCGATTATGTAGGACGATGAGAGGCTGTCTTGCTTGATCGTGACGGCTCCGTTAAGCGCAAATTCCTTGGATGTACGAGCGCACGGCCTCTTTCGCTTTTGAGGCTGGCAGGGATTTCGGGGCGGCGAGCATCTGCAGAGCGAGGCCGTCTACGAACGCCTGCAGGCTTATCGTTTCGAGCTCTTTGTCGGCATCGGCGCGCAGCAGTTCTGCCTCGTCCAGAGCCTCGATGCAGGAACGTGCAACCTGTCCAAGGAGGTACTGCATAGCGCTGCTTGCCTCTGCTAGCGAGGGTTCCACCAGTGCTTCGGCAGTGAAAGCCAGCCATGTTCTTGCCTCCGCCTCCCGAGTCTTGTCGAGAGGGAGCAGCTCATAGAGAACGTGCTGTACTGCGGCGAGAGGGTCGTGGGCGAGGGAAGGGGTCGCGCCGATACGGGCGGCGGCGTTTGCCACCGCCTGATCCATGGCGAAAAGATAAATGTCCTTCGAGCTCTTGAAGACGTGCTGGACGGAGCCGACGGACAGATGCGCGGCTTCTGCAATGTTGCGCACGGTAGCTCCCTTGAGTCCCTGGGTGGCTACGAGGCGCCAAGCGGTTTGAGCGATGAGCCGTTTGCGCTCTTCTCTGTCGATGTTTCGCGGCATGGTCTTCCTTTCTTTTGGACATTCTAATACAATAGTATTAATACGGTTGTATTAGAAAGGAGAAGTTTTGGAAAGTCGGCAGGGTATACTCCGCGAAGCGAAATGGACCGACGTCTTTTGGCGCGGGCTCTATGAGGCGCAGGTTGGGGAGAGCTCCTACACGGTCGAGATCGACTACTTCGACATCCGCGAGCGGATTGCCCTCTATCGTAACGGCGTGCTCGTGGATTCCCAGAAGTCGCCTGCCACCTTTGAGCTTCCAGAGGGAGGCAGGATCGAGGTGGCCATGGCGCTTTATGGGGTGAAGTACGCGCGAGTAGTCGACGGTGGACGGAGCAACGGCGGGGAAGTGCAGCTCGCTCCAGCGCCCGGCAGTGCCGAGTACCTCCGTCTGCGTTTCGCCCAGCAGCATCCGGCGGTAAGCCGGGTCATTGCGATTCTTACGTGGGTCGTACTTGTGGTTGCATTGGTGACGCAACTGCCCGTCACGCTTAACAGCCTTGGGCACTGGGTCGGGTTTGCGGTGCCCACCTTCGCCCTGCCGAACTGGGCAAACACGGCATTGGCCGTTGCAGGTTTGCTCGCCGCCCTCGACCGCGCCTTCCGTATGAAACACAACCCACTGTTGGATGATTGATGAAGGGACGAAAGCGGGGACGGCGTCTTCACTCTGCGTCTCCTTTAGCCCAAAGCTGCGCTCGCGTTAGGAGGCACATCTTCGGACGATACCTCTTCCCAGTAGACGACACCTCGGAGCGGTTCAACTTCAAGTTTGAGATAGGCATCTTGGCGAAGTTCGCGTGCTGCACCGAACGTGGTCTTAATTTCGTGGCCGTTTTCGTTTGCGGCGAGAAGCTCATAAACAAACGGCTCACTGGAGTTGAGGTGGATGACGTCGCCCGTTGAATCGTTTTATTCTTACCCCGTGCGTAATAAAGCTTTTTGTAGAATCGGAGATGAAACTTCTTGTCCTTCTTGTATCTTCGCCACTGAAGCTATATATTCGACAAACTAAAAAAAATGGCGAAGATACTTCTAAGGTGGCGAAGATACTGGTGGGACAATTTGCTTACACAACAAAACTGC